>NZ_JBEXHZ010000012.1:0-193733 GCF_040608315.1 Streptomyces sp. NPDC005195 | reverse complement strand
ACGGCGGGGGCTTGCGCGCCTTCACCGGCGGCGGGGGCGGCCGGTTCGGGCTGCTCGGCACCCGGCAGCGCCTGATGGGCGCACTGACGTCGCTGGCGGACGGCGGGCACCCGGGCCGTGGTCGTCCCCGCACCCTCCGCGCCGTCGGCGTCCGCCGCACCCTCGGCGACTTCGCCGTCCTCGGTGACCGCGCCGTCCTCGGCGTCCTCGGTGTCTGCGTCCTCGGCTCCCACCGTCCCGCCGACGGCCGCGCCGACGCGCGGGGTCCTGGGCGGTCTCGGCGGGGCGGCCACGGACCACGGCACGGCCACCACGGCGGCCGGCGGGGCCCTGGTGACCGCGGGTGTCGTGGCGACGGCCTGGTTCCTGCGCCGCAGGTCCGAGCCCCGCCGGCGCTGACACCCCGGTCCGTCACCCCCGCGGCCGCCCGTCCGGGGAGGACCGCTCCCCCTCACGTCAGTGCGACGCGGACCGGTCCTCCTGGGGCGCGTCCGATGCGGACCCCGGGCTCGTCCCCTCCTCCGGCGCGGGCGGGTCCCCCAGGTGCGCGAACTCCTCCAGCGCATGGCCCAGCCACTGCGTCCAGAAGGTCTCCAGGTCGATACCGGCCCGCAGCACCAAATGCCGCAGCCGGTCCTGGGGAGCGTTCCTGCCGGGTGGGAAGTCCCGCTCCTGGATCGCCTCGTACTCCGCCAACTGCCGCTGATGAAGCGTGAGATGGCGACGCAGGTCGGTCTCGATGCCCGCGGTGCCGACGACGGCCGAGGCCCGCAGCCGCAGCAGCATCGTGTCGCGCAGGGGCTTGGGGTCCTGGGTGACGGCGGTCCAGCGGGCCAGCTCGTCGCGACCGGACGACAGCACCTCGTAGCTCTTCTTCTGTCCCCGGGCCGGCTGCGCGGACGGCAGGGCCCGGATGTATCCCTCGGACTCCAGCTTTCCCAGCTCGCGATAGATCTGCTGATGCGTCGCCGACCAGAAGTAGCCGATCGACTTGTCGAACCGCCTGGTGAGTTCGAGTCCGGACGAGGGCCTTTCGAGCAGGGCGGTGAGGATCGCGTGCGGGAGTGACATGGGTTCATCCTAGGGAGGGCCGCCCCCAGGGGACGGCCCTCGCTGTCGCGGGTCTCCGGGGGGCCTCCTACAGCGCCGCCGCCACCTCCGTGCCCTGCTTGATGGCCCGCTTGGCGTCCAGCTCGGCGGCCACGTCGGCACCGCCGATCAGATGCACGCTGTGTCCCGCGGCGGACAGTTCCTCGTACAGGTCACGGCGGGGCTCCTGCCCGGTGCACAGCACGATGGTGTCGACCTCCAGCACCTGGCCCGCGCCGTCGACGGTGACGTGCAGCCCGGCGTCGTCGATTCGGTCGTACCGGACACCCGGAACCATGGTGACGCCCCGGTGCTTGAGCTCGGTGCGGTGGATCCAGCCCGTGGTCTTGCCAAGTCCGGCTCCGACCTTGGAGGCCTTGCGCTGCAGGAGGTGGACGGTGCGCGGCGGTGCGGACCGCTCGGGCGTGCCGAGGCCGCCGGGGGCGCGGTAGTCCATGTCGACGCCCCAGTTGCGGAAGTACGTCGCCGGGTCCTCGCTCGCCTTGTCGCCGCCGTCGGTCAGGTACTCGGCGACGTCGAAGCCGATGCCGCCGGCCCCGAGGATCGCGACCCGGTCGCCGACGGGGGCGCCGTCACGCAGGACGTCGAGATAGCCGACGACGCTGGGGTGATCGACGCCGGGTATCTCGGGGGTGCGCGGACGCACGCCGGTGGCGACCACCACCTCGTCGTGGCCGGACACGTCCCCGGCGGTGACGCGGGTGTTCAACCGCACGTCCACGCCGTGCCGTTCGAGCTGGGTACGGAAGTACCGGATCGTCTCGTCGAACTCCTGCTTGCCGGGGACCTTGCGGGCCACGTTCAGCTGGCCGCCGATCTCGCCGGCGGCGTCGTAGAGCGTGACATCGTGGCCGCGCTCGGCCGCGGAGACCGCGCAGGCCAGTCCGGCGGGACCCGCGCCCACGACGGCCACGCGCTTGCGCAGCCGGGTCGGGGCGAGGACCAACTCGGTCTCGTGGCAGGCCCGCGGGTTGACCAGGCACGAGGTGATCCGGCCGCTGAAGGTGTGGTCGAGACAGGCCTGGTTGCAGCCGATGCAGGTGTTGATGGCCTCCGGCTGTCCGGCCGCCGCCTTGGCGACGAAGTCGGGGTCGGCGAGCATCGGCCGGGCGAGGGACACCATGTCGGCGTGACCGTCCGCGAGCAACTGCTCAGCGATCTCAGGGGTGTTGATGCGGTTGGTGGTCACCAGGGGGACGGAGACCGAGCCCATCACCTTCTTGGTCACCCAGGCGTACGCACCGCGCGGCACGGAGGTGGCGATGGTGGGGATACGGGCCTCGTGCCAGCCGATGCCGGTGTTGATGATCGTGGCTCCGGCGGCCTCCACGGCCCGGGCGAGTGTGATCACCTCGTCCAGTGAGGAGCCGCCCGGCACCAGGTCCAGCATCGACAGGCGGTAGATGATGATGAAGTTCTCGCCGACGGCCTCGCGCACCCGGCGGACGATCTCGACGGGGAAACGCATCCGGTTCTCGTAGGAGCCGCCCCAGCGGTCCTCGCGACGGTTGGTCTGGACGGCGATGAACTCGTTGATCAGGTAGCCCTCGGAGCCCATGATCTCGACGCCGTCGTAGCCGGCCCGCTGAGCGAGCCGGGCGGCGCGCACGTAGTCGTCGATCGTCTGCTCGACCTCGGCGTCGGTGAGCGCGTGCGGCGTGAAGGGACTGATCGGTGCCTGCAGGGCGCTGGGCGCGACCAGGTCCTGGTGGTAGGCGTACCGCCCGAAGTGCAGGATCTGCATCGCGATCCTGCCGCCCTCGCGGTGCACCGCCGCGGTGACCCCGGCGTGCTGGTCGGCCTCGGCCTCCGTGGTCAGCTTCGCGCCGCCCTCGTAGGGCCGTCCCGCCTCGTTGGGCGCGATGCCACCGGTGACCATGAGTCCGACACCGCCGCGGGCCCGGGTGGCGTAGAACTCCGCCATCCGCTCGAAGCCTCGCTCTGCCTCCTCGAGACCCACGTGCATGGAGCCCATGAGGACGCGGTTGGGCAGCGTGGTGAATCCCAGGTCGAGCGGGTTCAGCAGGTGCGGGTAACGGCTCATCGGGCCCTCCGTACGCGGTGTCGTACGTCTGTTGTAGACGACGGAACGCGCCTTGTGCAACTAGTTGCATAATGAGGAGGGTCACTCCGGCCGGTCAGCCAAGGGCCACCCTGGCGACGAGTTCTGCCACCTGCGCGGGCTGGTCGACCATCACCAGGTGCCCGGCGTCGGGGACGGTGACCATCGTGACGTTCGGACTGGCTTCGAGGCCCGCCCGTTCCTCGGCGGTCAGCCCGATCTCGTCCCGGTCGCCGCGTACGACCCAGGCGGGGCAGCCCGACGCGCGAAGCCGCGCCACCAGCGAGCCATGGCGGTCGAGGTAGGCGAAGTAGTGCCGGATCTCCCGGCGGCAGAACGCCGGGTCGTTCTTCCCGAACTCCGCGACCAGAGCCGCGCGGCGCCCCGGAGGCAGGTTGCCCGCCATGGCACGCGGCGCCAGCCGCACCAGGGCCCACCAGACCAGGGCCCCGATGCCCGGAAGCCGCCCGAGCCGGTCGGCGACGGCCAGCGACCTGGGTTCGTCGGGTCGCGAGAAGGTCGGGGACAACAGCACCACCGGGCCACAGAAGTGGCCGCCCGCCACCATCTCCAGCGCGATGTTGGCGCCGAGGCTGTGGCCCACCACCACATCGCATCCGTGTTCCGCGGCGAGCTCCCCGGCGAGCGCCGCGTAGTTCTCCAGGGCGAGGTCCCGGGGTGCCGGGGTCCCGGCGTGACCCGGGACCGTCGCGGCCACCAGCCGCACCGGCGCGCGCAGGAGCGACGGCGCGCAGACCATGTCGTCGTAGAACACCCTGCTGCACATCCCTCCCGGCAGGAGCAGCACGCTCTTCGGTGCGTCGGCGGGGCCGGACTCCTGGACGTCCCACACGGGGAACTCCTGGGCGCTGCGCACGGTCGGGCCTCCGTCTTCCTGCCACCGGTCAGCCACAGTGTGGGGGCGCGACCGGGGCAGGGTGACGATCCAGGGCCGAACGCGGCATGTCGGACGGCCGGGGGCGGCCGCTCAGGACACGCCGCTCACGGCATGGTGCCGATCACGACGTTGGCGTACAGCTCGTCGGAGACGGCCAGCGCGGCGATCAGACCGCTGCGCGCGAAGACCTCCACGGCCCGGGGCGCCTGGGGTTCGCTCGTCTCGACCAGGAGGCTGCCGCCGGGGGCGAGCCAGCGGGGCGCCTCGTCGGCCACCCGGCGCAGGATGTCGAGGCCGTCCGCGCCTCCGTCGAGGGCGGTGAGCGGCTCGTGGTCGCGGGCCTCCGACGGCAGCAGACCGACGTCGCCCGTGGGGACGTACGGCACGTTGGCGGCCAGGACGTCGACACGACCGCGCAGGGTGTCCGGCAGAGCCGCGTACAGGTCGCCCTGGTGGACCCGGCCACCGAAGGGCGCGACGTTGCGGCGGGCACAGCGGACCGCGGCCGGGTCGATGTCGGCGGCGTGCAGTTCGGGTCCGCCGAGGGACGCGGCCAGCGCCGCGCCGACCGCGCCCGAGCCGCAGCACAGGTCCACGACCACGGAGGCGTTCCGCGCCAGGGCGACGGCCTGGTCCACGAGGAACTCGGTACGGCGGCGCGGTACGAACACGCCCGCTTCCACGGCGACGCGCAGACCGTGGAACCCGGCCCAGCCGAGGACGTGTTCGAGGGGATGGCCCGAGACGCGCCGGTCGACCATGGCGGTGACCTCGTCCGGGGTGCGGGCGGTGGAGCGTATCAACTCCGCCTCGTCCTCGGCGAAGACACAGCCCGCGGCACGGAGAGCGGCGACAACAGGATCGGATGGGGAAGGCATGGAAGCCGAGAGCCTTTCGGTGAGCCGAAGGGCGCTCTCGCGGTCGCCTACCGGCGGTGAGCCGCGTCGACCTGAGGTGAGAGCACCCGACCTGAACTGGCGGTAATGGGTCCCACCTCCTCGGCAACTCCTGGGCTGGGGCGTTCCACAGCCGGGACCGTCACTTTACAGGAACCGTCAGACGACGACCGACTCCTCCAGCTCCTCCGCGGCCTCCCGTTCCTGTGCCGCCTCCCGCTCCTGCGAGACACCGCGCCGCTCCGGCTCCTCCGGCGGCACGAGCGCCGACTCGTCCCGTACGGCTTTCCGGGCGCGCCCGCGCTCGACGGCGCCCGCGACGGCGGTGACCAGCAGACCGACGACCAGCCAGACGGCCAACGTCCCCATGTCGCCGGCCAGTCCGTCCCGGTCGAAGTAGAGGAGGCTGCGGATGCCCTCGACGAAGCCGGCGCCGTTCCAGAAGGAGTGCAGCGCGCCGAAGAAGCCGTTCTGCAGCTCGGGCCGGAACAGACCACCGGAACTGGTGAAGTTGAGCATCACGAAGAGCACCATCATGGCGAGCGTGGTCCACCGCTTGAGGAACGTGTGGAGACCGACGCCGATGAAGAGGATGCCCGCCGAGTAGAGCCAGGCCACGCCCCACAGGCTCGTGAGGTCGTGGTGCGCGAGATGGAACACGGGTCCGGCGAGCAACGCGCCGATGGCGCCCACCACCGCCGAGACCCCGACGGCCAGCAGGGCCCGTATCCGCAGTGGCAGCTCCGCGCCGGCGGCGCCGAGCGCGGCGACGGACGCGTACGACCCGATGCTCAGGGCGATCAGGAGGAAGAACAGGCCCTGGCCCGTGGGGTCGTCGGCGACGGTCGGAGCGACGTCGGTCACCTTCAGCACCGCGCCCTGCCGGGCGGCGACCGGCGTGAAGACCTTCTCGACAGCCGTGGCGCCCATGTCGGACGCGGCGGTGGCGACGACGAGTTCGGGTGACCCGGTCCGCGGCACATAGGCGCCCGTGATGTCACGGGACCTGAGCAGGCCGACCGCCTCGGTGCGCGTCGCCACGGTCCGCACGTCGAGCTTGCTCCCCGCCGCGTCCTTGACGGTCTGGGCGAACACCTTCGTCTCGGCACCGGAGCCCACGACGGCCACCGGGAGATGGTGCGGCTCGGGTGTGACGAAGGCCCCCATATAGGCCAGCCCCATACCGAGACACATCAGCAGCGGGGTGACCAGGTGCGTGAGCACATGACGCAGGGCCGGTGAACGCAGTCCGGTGACCACGGAACCTCCTTTGATTGGCATATACAACCATCCATCAAGTTGTACTATACAACCAGAAGAGCGAAGGAGGTCCCATGAAGGCAGTCGAAGGGCCCGATGAGACCGTCGTCACCACCGGTGCGGCGGCCGTCGAGACCATCCAGCGCGAGATGACGGCCTTCGCCCGGCGGGCCAGGGCCTCGGCCGGGCGCATGCACCCTGAGCTGTCGCTCGTCTCGTACACTCTGCTCGGCCACCTGGAGGACAGGGGCGGCTGCCGGGCCACCGACCTGGCCGCGCACTACGCGCTGGACAAGTCCACGGTGAGCCGTCAGGTGGCGGTGCTGGAGCGGGCCGGGCTGGTCGAACGGCGGCTCGACCCGGACGACCACCGGGTACAGGTACTGCAGCTGACGGAGGCGGGCACCCGGATCCTCGCCCAGGTCACGGAGAGCCGGCGGATCGCCTTCCGCGAGCGGCTCGCGGACTGGCCGGCGGAGGACCTGGACCGGTTCGCCGCGTATCTGGTCCGCTACAACACCACGTCCGGAGCGTCCGCCGGCAAGGCGCGGGACAGCTGAGTCCTCCGGCGGGAGGTGCCCTCAGGGCAGCACCTCCCGCCGCCGTCCCGGGCTTCGGGCGGCCCCCGTGCGCCGCCCGACACCCACGGTCCCGGTGGTCAGCGGGCTCCCACGGCCCGCGCGTCCGCCAGGTCGGGGACCCGCGCGGCCAGGAAGCGGGTCGTGCGCCGCAGCTCGAAGCCCAGGGACTCGTAGAGACGGATCGCGCCGGTGTTCTCCGCGGCGGTGTGCAGGAACGGCGTCTCGCCCCGCTCCCGTATCCCGTGCGCGACGGCGAGGATCAGCCGGGAGGCCAGGCCCTGGCCGCGGAAGTCCGGGTCGGTGCAGACCGCGCTGATCTCCGTCCAGCCCGGCGGACGCAACCGCTCCCCCGCCATGGCGATCAGCGCACCGCCCCGGCGGATCCCGAGGTAGGTGCCGAGTTCGACGGTGCGCGCCAGGAAGGGGCCGGGCCTGGTGCGCTCCACCAGATCGAGCATCTCCGGCACGTCGGCGGAGCCGAGCCGTACCGCTTCGGCGTCCGGCGCCGCGGCGAGCCCGGCGTCGACGAGCTGGACGCCGTCGATGCTGAAGGTCAGCTCCCAGCCGTCCGGCGTCGCCCCGTTGAACCCGGCCAGCGGGGCCTCGCCGCCCGGACCCACGAGGGCCGCGAGGTCCGCCCAGTCCTCCGCGTCGGGGACGTCGGGCAGGGCCAGCCACGGGGATACGTCGACGGCGTAGCGCAGGACGCGGCCGCGGCGTTCGGCGAGGTGTGCGTGCGGGCCGGTCAGCGCTCCGAGGGCGGGGTTGTCCAGCGGGTGCGCGGCCGCGGTACGGGCGTCGCTCATCGGGCGACCTCGATCACGATCTTGCCGCGCGCATGGCCGTCCTCGACCGTGCGCAGCGCCTCGGCGGCGCGGTCCAGCGGAAAGGTCCCGGTCACGAAGGGCCGGAGCCGGCCGTCGACCACGAGCCGCGCCACCTCGTCGAGGACGGCGGCCGTACGGGCCCGCTCGACGCCCGCTCCGCCGAGCCGCGCGACCGTCTCCCGGTCGGCGCCGGTGATCAGCTTCGTCCGGTCGGCCAGCAAGGTCGCCGCGGCCTCCAGCACCTCGCCCCCGACGAGGTCGAGGACACCGTCCACACCGTCCGGCGCCGCCGCCCGCACCCGCTCGGCCAGACCGGGGCCGGCCGGGACGTGCACGGCGCCGAGCGACTCGACGAAGTCCTTCTTGCCGTCGCTCGCGACCCCCACCACTCGCAGTCCGAGCACCTGCGCGATCTGCGCGGCCGCGACGCCCACACCGCCGCCCGCGCCGGTGATCAGCACGGTCGCGCCGGAGGGCAGGCCGAGCTGGTGGACCGCGTCGTACGCCGTGGCCGCCGCGACGGGCAGCGTCGCCGCGTCCGTGTACGACAGCGCGGCGGGCTTGTGGGCGGTCACCGTCGTGGGCAGCAGGGCGTAGTCGGCGTATCCGCCGGCCACCGGGTTGCCGAAGACCTCGTCACCCGCCGCGAACCCGGTCACGTCGGGGCCGGTCTCCTCGACCACTCCAGCGACCTCGTTGCCGAACACGGCCGGCAGCTCGCGGGCCGCGGCGCCGGGGCGGCGGTAGCCCGTCCGCTGCTTCCAGTCGACGGGGTTCACCCCCGCCGCGCGGACGGCGACGAGTACCTCGCCGGCTCCCGGGTTCGGCCGGTCCTGTTCCACCAGGGCCTCGGCCTCGGGGCCGCCGTACCGGGTGAAGACGTACGCCTTGGGCATCCTGCTTCCTCGCTCTCCTCGCTGTCACCGGTGGCAGGGGCGCACCGGAGTCGGCATGGGGGCAAGGACGATCACGCCGCGGCTATTCCCCGGCCCCGGCGGCGTTCATCCGTCCGCAATGATCGCGGCCTCGCCCGGGGACGGAACACGGGCGCGGGCCACGTACGGTGGAAGGCGCACGCGCCGCGACGTGTGCGCACCGACCACGCTCGATCCGCGGGCCGTCGCACCCGATGGCCTGGAGGCAACCCGTCCCATGAACGTCACCCGAGGTTTCACCGGACGCCCGCGCGTCCACCACACCGGGCTGCCGCCCGGCCAGTACGACGCGGGCGACGACTGGCCCGTACTGTCCGCCGAGGTCACGCCCGCTCTCGCGGCCGCCGACTGGACCTTCCGGATCGACGGTCTGGTGGCCGAGCCCCACACCTGGGACTGGGAGCGGGCGCACGCGTTGCCCGCCTCGGCGTACGAGGGCGACATCCATTGTGTGACGAGCTGGTCGAAGTTCGGGGTGCGCTTCGGCGGCGTCTCGCTCGACGCCTTCCTGGAGCAGGTGCGCCCCCATGGAGGCGCCACCCATGTGGTCGCCTACTCGCACACCGGCTACACCACGAACCTCCCGCTCACCGACCTCACCGGCGGCCGTGCCTGGATCGCGTGGGAGTACGAGGGGAAGCCGCTGGCCGCCGAGCACGGTGGTCCGGCGCGGCTGATCGTGCCGCACCTGTACTTCTGGAAGAGCGCCAAATGGATCGCGGGCCTGCGGCTCCTGGACCACGACGAGCCGGGGTTCTGGGAGCAGAACGGCTACCACGCACGCGGCAATCCCTGGGAGGAGCAGCGCTACTCCGGTGACTGACACGACCGCCTCCCCGAGCGGCCTCGTCCCCGCGAAGCCCCTCGCACCCCCGGCCTCGGGCGCCTTCGTCCCCGTCACGAGCTTCGCCGTGCCGGGGCGCATCGCCGTGGGCGGCCGGACCGCCGCCACCTGGCGCGACGCCACGATCACCGCCGTCCGCCGGGAGACACCGCACGCCACCACCTTCCGGTTCGCGGTGCCGGGCTGGCCGGGGCACCTGCCCGGCCAGCACCTGATGCTGCGGCTGACTGCCGCGGACGGCTATGTGGCGCAGCGCCACTACTCCATCGCGTCGCCGCCCGACGACACCGGCCATATCGAACTCACCCTCGACCATGTCGAGGGCGGTGAGGTCTCCGGCTGGTTCCACACCGTGGCCGCGCCCGGGGACACGGTCGAGGTCCGGGGCCCGCTCAGCGGGTTCTTCGCCTGGCCGGGCGACCGGCCCGCGCTGCTCGTCGGCGCCGGCTCCGGCGTCGTACCGCTGATGTCGATGCTGCGCCACCACCGGCTGCGGGGACTGGACGTGCCGTTGCGGCTGCTCGTCTCCACGCGCGGCCCCGAGGAGCTGATCTACGCGCGGGAGTACGGCGCGGAGACCACGGCCGTCTTCACCCGTGGCGCCCCGGAGGGTGTGGCCGTCGGACGCCTGGCGGCCGCACATGTGGCACCGCTCCTGGCAGAACAGCCTCCTGGTGGGTGGGAGGCCTATGTGTGCGGCTCCAACGGGTTCGCCGAACACGCGTCGCGGCTGCTGGTCGAGGCGGGGCAGCCCGTGGACCGGATCCGCATCGAGCGCTTCGGCTGAACCGGGCGCGCGTCGCCCGCCGGGGTCCGGGCGCATCCCACGCCGCGGTCCGAGCGCGGCACACGTCGGGGGTCCGGGCGCAACACTTGTCGGGGATCCAGGCGCGGCGCGCGCCGCTGTCCGGACGCCGGTCCGATGCCCGGGTCCCCTGTCAGCCGTGCGGAACCACCGCCACCGCGCACGGGGCGTGCCGGATCAGTGAGCGCACGGCGCGGCCCGGGCCGGTGCCCGCCTCGCGCCCCACGACCAGCAGGCCGGCCCGCACGGACGCCCTCAGGAGGTGAGGTCCGGGGTGCCCTTGGACGACGTGCTCGCGCAATGTCGTCCCGGGGAACCTGCGGCGCCACAGCTGGAGGGTGCCGGCCAGCGCCCGGCCCGCGCCGTCCCCGTGCTCGGCCGTGTCCCCGGGCCGGGGTCCACGGACGGGGCGGGCGTACGGTTCGGACCGGGTCCACGCGTGCACCACGTGCAGCGGCGCCGAACGGAGGGCGGCCGTGTCGAAGGCGTAGCGGATCAGGTCGTCGGCCGGCCGGTCCACGTCGAGTCCCAGCACCACCGGCAGGTAGGGAGCCGAGTCGGGCGGTGAACCGTCGGTGGCGGGTGCCCGTTCGTCCTCGGGGAGTTCACCCGCGCGCACCACCACGACCGGGCGTGCGGCACGGGCCGCGACGGCGAGGGCGACCGAACCGACCTCGAAGCCCGCGAACCCGGTGGAGCCGCGTGAACCGACGACCAGGGTCTCCGTGTCCGCGGCCGCGGCCAGCAGGGCCTGCACCGCGGGTGTCCCGGTGCGCCGGGCGATGATTTCCAACGCCGGGTGTGCGTAGGAGAGTTGGATGGCCGCCCGATCGAGTGCGGTGCGGGTGCGCCCCGCGGGGACGTCGACGTCCGGGACCCGGCCGGAGACGGCCGGCCCGATCCCCGCGTGCAACAACCGCAAGGGAAGCCGACGGCGCCGTGCCTCCCTGGCGGCCCAGTCGGCGGCGTCGAGGCTGGTCGGCGAGCCGTCGATGCCGACGGTGATGGAGCGTGATCCGGTACTCATCGCCTCCTCCCCTGCCGCGGGCCGGAGTTGGTCGCGCGCCAGTGGGCGTCGAGTGCTGCTGGACGGGAATGCGTCATGGTGGCTCCTGTTTCGCCGCACGAAGTGGTTCGCGGGTTCCACAGGGGGTGCGGATCATTCGTACGGCGGCACAATCACCGTACGGATTCTCCATGGACGCTCGCGGCCGTACGCGGTGCGCCGCTGGAGGGTGGAGCGGGGCAGGGAAGTGACGATGGGTACGCGGGTACGCGGCTGGCGCTGGCGCCGCAGTCCGTTGCGCCGCCGTTGTGACGTCGTGGAGGCGTGGGCGCTGCTGGCCGTCGTCGTGCTGCTGGTCGTCGGCGCGCCGCTGGCCGGGGTGGCCGTGGGACGGCGGGTGTACGACGACGCGCGGGCACGGGCCGCCACGCAGCGGGCCGAGCGGCACCTGGCGGCCGCCGTCATCGTCGAGGACGCGCCCGCCGCCGTGCCCTCGCCGACCGGACGGCAGCCCTCGTATCCGGTGAGGGTGCGCTGGACCGAGCCGGGCGGGGACTCGCGCACCGGCCTGGCCCAGGTTCCCGCGGGAGCCCGGCAGGGTGAGCACACCCGCGTCTGGCTGGACTCCGGCGGCCGTCGGGTCGGTCCACCGGTGAACGCGTCCGCGGTCTGGCAACACACCCTGATGGCGGGCCTGTTCACCGCCGGGGCCGCCGGGGCCGCCGTCATCGGCGTCCACCTCGCCGGAGGTCGGGCCTCGGCACGCCGCCGCCTCGCCGAGTGGGAGCGGGACTGGGAACGTACCGGGCCGGAGTGGCGGCGCCACACGCCCTGACCGGCGCGGCCCCTTCCGGGCATGGGCGGCGGGACGCGGGGCAGAAGGCCCGGTGGCCTGCGCCGTCAAGGCGCGGGCGGACGCGGAACCAGGCATGGCGGCCCTCCGGCCGCCCCCGTACGGTGTGATCGTCCGCAGCCGCGACGTCTTCAAAGGTGGTCCTTCATGGCCCTGTTCGACCTCCCCCTCGACGAGCTCCGCGGGTACCGCAGTGCCTCGGCCGAGCCCGAGGACTTCGACGCCTTCTGGGCCAGGACCCTCCAGGAGACGCGTGAACACGGCCTGGACGCCCGCTTCGAGCCCGTCGGGACCCGTCTCAGGACCGTCGAGGTGTACGACGTCACGTACGCCGGGTTCGGCGGGCACCCGGTCAAGGGCTGGCTCACCCTGCCGGCCGGGGCCGACGCGCCGCTGCCCGCGGTCGTCGAGTTCGTCGGGTACGGCGGCGGCCGGGGCCTCCCCCACACGCATCTGCTCTGGGCCTCGGCGGGCTTCGCGCACTTCGTGATGGACACACGCGGCCAGGGCAGCGCGTGGGGCGGCGGCGAGACCCCGGACCCGGTGGGCAGCGCGCCCGCGTACCCCGGCTACATGACCCGCGGTATCGACGCTCCCGAGAACTACTACTACCGCCGGGTGTTCACCGACGGAGTGCGCGCGGTGGAGGCGGTCCGCTCGCACCCGCTGGTCGACCCGGCGCGCACCGCGGCCGTCGGCGCGAGCCAGGGCGGCGGCATCACGATCGCGGTGGGCGGTCTCGTCCCCGACCTGGCCGCGATCGCTCCCGACGTGCCGTTCCTCTGCGACTTCCCGCGTGCGACGACGCTGACCGACCGGCATCCCTACCGGGAGATCGGCAGTTTCCTCAAGACCCACCGTGGCCGCGCCGACGACGTCCGGCGCACCCTCTCCTACTTCGACGGGGTCCACTTCGCGGCGCGCGGCAGCGCTCCGGCGCTCTTCTCGGCCGGCCTGGAGGACCAGACCTGCCCGCCGTCCACGGTCTTCGCCGCGTTCAACGCCTGGGCCCACGAGGAGAAGACGATCGAGGTCTACGACTTCAACGACCACGAGGGCGGGGGCCCCTACCAGGAGGCGGCCCAGCTCCGGTGGCTCCCCTCGTACCTCTAGGCGTGCCGCGAAGGTCCCGCCTGCCACGCGACGCCTGGCACGCCCTCCGGGCGGACGACGGGACCTTCGCGATCCGGCCGGTGCCGCGGCACCGGCCGGGGTTCAGCCCGCCGTTCCGCGCGGAACGACCGTCCCGAGCACGGCGGGCAGGGGATACCAGTCCGCCGACACCACGCTGGCGTGCCGCGCGGCGAGGAGGGCGACGCGCTCAAGTGCCTGTGCCTGGGTGGGATTGGTGCCGTCGATGGCGGGCGGCACGTTCTGGGCGTCGGTCATGACGACGAGGTAGTGACGCTCGTCGTACCAGGCGGTGTCGATCGTGCCGCCCGCGTAGGCGGCGGCGTCGCCGTCGTACATCACGAACCAGGGGCGGATGGTCGTGTCGGTGTAGCGGGTGCGCGGGTCGCCCGCGGCCGCGCCGTGCACGGCGGGGAAGGCGGACGCCTCGCGCAGCCGGCCGGCTGCGGCCAGGTCGCGGAGGTGGGTGGCGTACTCGCGGTCCGTCCACAGCGAGTCGAGGGGGTTGTTCTCCTCGACGGTGCCGGGAATGAGCTCGACGACGAACTTGCCCGCGAGCGCCGAACGGGCGGGCCAGCCGTCCGCCTGGACGGCCGAGTCGAGGTCGGGATGGGAGCCCGCGACGTCGGCGGGCCGCAGCAGCGCGTCACCGAGCTTCGCCGTCAGCAGGGCGTCCAACTGGGTGGGTCCGCGGCCGATGTTGGCCGCGAAGCCGTCCTTCATCTCGATCTTCAGCTGGATCGGCCGGTGCCCCGGGTGCGCGTCGTGCCACGCCCGGATGTCGGAGAGGCAGCCGCCGAGATCGCGGTTGCCGGACTTGGTGCGCAGCTCGGAGGCGTTCGCCGCGTTCACGCAGTTGTTGTCGTTGCCGATCGGGTTGCTGTGCGAGACGCGCCAGGAGGCCCCGAACACGTTGGTCCACACGTCGAGTTCCAGCATCCCGGCGCCGGAGTCCAGCGCGTCGGCGAAGTAGGGGTACTTCGCCTTGTCGTAGGAGTTGTGTACGCCCACCGAGGTGCTGGAGGAGTACGAGAGGTCCGCGGCGCTCGCCCCGGGGGACGTGGTCATGGCGATGGCTCCCGCCGTCGCCACCGCGATCCCTGTACGTGCCAACACCCTCACATGTCTGCGCATGTTCCCCCTGCCTCTCCCGCATCGGTGGTCAACCGACGTGCAGCGTAGGGGTGTTGGGTGACATCCGGAAGAGCCCGTGATGACGGGAGGGCGGACACCGCACCACGCGGCAGGAGGTGCGCCGGCGCCCGGCGGAGGACGGATGTGGCGCGGCCACTTCCACCCGGTCCGACCAGTCGGTATGTTCGGGGCCGATGTCCCTACGGATGACGGAGGTCTCCATGCCCCAGCCCGCGCCCGATGTCCGGGGCCACTGCGACGCACGCTTCACGGCGGTCCGCACGGCGTTCGAGGAGAACTTCCGGGACCGTGGCGAACTGGGCGCGGCGGTGACCGTGATGCTCGGCGGCGAGACGGTGGTGGATCTCTGGGGCGGCTGGGCCGACGCGGCAGGCACCCGCCCCTGGGAGCGCGAGACGCTCGTCAACGTGTGGTCGACGTCGAAGGGCCCGACCGCACTGTGTGCGCACATCCTGGCCGATCGCGGGCTGCTCGACCTCGACGCGCCGGTGGCCGCGTACTGGCCGGAGTTCGCGGCGGCGGGCAAGGAGGCCGTTCTCGTACGGCATCTGCTGTCGCACCGGGCGGGGCTGGCGGGGTTGCGCGAGCCGCACACCTTCGAGCAGCTCTGCGACTGGGAGCTGACCGTCGGCCGGCTCGCGGCCCAGGAGCCCTGGTGGGAGCCGGGGACGCGGTCCGGCTATCACGCCCTCACGTTCGGCCATCTGGTGGGCGAGGTGGTGCGGCGGGTGTCCGGGCTGCTGCCGGGCGCGTTCCTGGAGCGGGAGGTGACCGGCCCGCTCGGGATCGACTTCACCGTCGGACTGCCCGAGAAGGAGGTCGGGCGCGTGGCCGAGCTGGTGCATCCGCCGGCCGCGTCGAGCAGTGAACAGGCGGCAGTCTTCGCCCAGTTGGCGCCCGCGGCGGTGGCCGCGCTGACCAACCCGCTGGTCGGCGCCGCCGAGGCCAACACCGCGCGCTGGCGGGCGGCCGAGATCCCGGCCGCGAACGGCCACGGCACGGCTCGGGCGATCGCCGCGCTGTACGGGATCTTCGCCGGGCGAGGGTCGCACGGCTCCCGGCAGGTGCTCTCGCCGGAGGCCGCGGAGCGGGTGCGCGAGGGACAGGGAAGCTGCCGGGACCTGGTCCTGGGTGCCGGGTTCGAGCACGAGACGCAGGCCGGGCTCGGGCTGTGGCTGAGCGGCGCCAACGCCTCGTACGGACCCAACCCGAGGGCTTTCGGACATGACGGCTTCGGCGGCTCCTGCGGTCTCGCCGACCCCGAGGCGGCCCTCTCCCTGGGGTACGTCATGAACCGCATGGGGCCGCACATCGCCGACGACCCAAGGAAGATGGCGCTCGTGGACGCCCTCTACAGCGCCCTGTGAGCGCGCCGGAACCGCCGGGAGCGCGCGGTCTGAAATCGGCCGAACCTCCCGGCCGCCCTTCCCTCGTGGTTTAGACCAATGCTAGATCTGGTCGCGCAATGAGCCCGCACGGCTACGTCTAGTCACCACGCAGGAGGCGCGGACATGGCCCGCACCAGCCACCCGTCCGACATCCGTCCGACCGACCCGCCCGCGCGGGACCTCCACCCCTCCGGCCAGGAGACCCGGTACTCGCGGATCGCCACCCAGCTCCTCGGTGAACTGCGCGACGGCACCGTTCCGCCCGGCGAACGCCTCCCGGGTGAGCGGGAGCTGGCGACCAGGTTCGGGGTCAGCCGGGAGACCGTACGCCAGGCACTGCAGCAGTTGCGGCTGGCCGGGCTGGTCTCCACCGACCGGCGCGGCAGCCACGCGACACTCCCCGGCAGCCACGCCGAGCACATCCCGTCGCTGGACTTCCCGGTCGGCGCGCACAGCCGGGAACCGTGCGGCGTCCGGCACGCGCGGGTGACCTGGGAGGCGCCTTCACCCGAGCACGCCCTGGCCCTGGGGCTCGCGCCACGCCGCCCGACCCTCGTGCACCGCTACGAGTCGGCCGCGGCGGACGGCAGCGGACTGCGGACGGCCGTCACCTCCTTCTCAGCGGTCGCGGTGACGGAAGTGGAGGAACTCGCGCGCTACCGCGACCGCGCGGACGGCACCGCCTCGGCGCAGCTGCGGCGGGCCTACGACTGGATGCGCCGGGCCGGGCTGACCCTGCACCACCGGGACGCGATCACCCGGCTCCCCCAGTCCGTGCTGGTGACCCGGCGCGTGCACGACCAGTACGACCGGCCCCTGGAGATCACCGACCTCGTCGTGGAGGCGCAACAGGACGCGCTTGTCTACGAGTTCACGCTGCCGGCGGCCGGCTGACCCGGCCGGTGCCCACGCTGCCCCGGCCCGGTGCCAACCGGTCCCGCGCCCGGTGCCCTTGGTGGTCGGCCGGCCGCGTTCCGGGCCGCACGGGGGGCCGGCCCGGCGTCGCGGGCCGGCCCGGCCACCCCGTCCAGGACCGGCGTTCCCGGGTGGTCGCTCAGCCGGCGCGGCTCGGCGTGGCGGGCCCGTCCGTCTTCAGGCTGACGTGGACACCGTCCTCCTCGACCCGCGCCGAGGTGGCGCGCAGCCCCAGCGGATACTCCTCGGGGTCGGCCCGCCGCGCGACCGCGTCGCGGATCCGTCGCGCCATGGCGTCGGGGGCGGGCCTGCCCATGATCTCGACCGCGGTCACCGTCATCCCGACGCGTCCGCCCACGGTTTCGGGCCGGACGGTCACGCTTCCCAGGCCACCCTGCCCGATCAGCAGCGTCAGGGTGTCCCGGTCGGGGTCGGTACGCACTCCGGTGACCGGCAGGCCGCCGGAGTCCCCGGCCAGGCCGGCCACAGCACTCGACGGGACCAGCACGGTCACCCGCGCCGAGGCCACCTCGGCGCGTTCGTCACCGCCGCCGGTCAGCCGTACGTCCTCCAGCCGGGCGTGGAACGAGGCGTCGGGAATCCGGCCGATGCGCGCGTGCGCTCCGTCCACCTCGACGAACGGCAGTCGTCTGTCGGCGAGTTGGAGGAGCGCGGGCCGGGACGAGAGCCCGATCTCAAGATCTCCGTCCGGCACCCGGGACGCCATCGCGGTACGGATGCGGTGCTCCAGCTCGGCGCGGGCGAACAGTTCACCGCCCACCGGAAGGGCGACCAGCAGACCCGCGCAGGCCAGGGCGGTCACGGTGCGGCGCCTCATGCGGTCGTCTCCGTCCCACGGACCGCGGCGGATTCCGGCCGCCGGACCACAACCGTCCCCTCGGGGTCGAGGCGCGGCAGGATCCGGTCCAGTGGACGCGGGAGCCACCAATTGGCCCTGCCGAAGAGGTACATGGTGGCCGGGACGAGCAGCAGCCGCACGATCGTGGCGTCGATGACCACGCTCACACCGAGCCCGAGCGCCATCATCTTGATCACCACGTTGGTGGAGAGCAGGAAGGCGAGGAACACACTGGTCATGACGATCGCCGCGCAGCTGATGACCCGCGCGGTGGCGGCCAGTCCGCCGGCCACACTCGCGTCGTTGTCCCCGGTCTCGAGCCACACCTCACGGATGCGCGAGAGCAGGAAGATCTCGTAGTCCATCGAGAGCCCGAAGACGATGGCGAACATCATCGTCGGGACGAACGACTCGACGGGCACGGGCTCGGTCACACCGAACAGCGCACCGCCCCAGCCCCATTGGAAGACGGCGACCACCACACCGTAGGCCGCGCCGATCGACAGCAGGTTGAGGACGGCGGCCTTGAGGGCCACGAGGAGACTGCGGAAGACGCAGAGCAGCACGACGAAGGCCGCGGCGACGACCACCCCCACGACCCACGGCAGCCGTTCCACCAGGGTGTCGCGGAACGCGATCTGGACGGCGGTGGTGCCGGTGACGTAGGCGCGCGCCCCGGTGCCGTCGAGTGCCCGCGGCAGCACCTGGTCCTCCAGTCGGTGCACCAGGGCGGTGGTGGACGCGTCCTCCGGCCCCCGGTGGGGCACGACCGTGGCGGTGAGCAGACCGCCGTCCGACGTGGGGACCGGCCCGGTGACGGTGACGACGTCGGGGGTGCCGGAGAGCGCGGCGCGCACGCCGGCGGTGACCGCGTCCCGGTCCGCGCCGGTCCCGTCCAGTGCGACGACCACCGTGAGCGGGCCGTTCGTGCCCGCGCCGAACCCGTCCGAGATCACGTCGTAGGCCCGGCGCTCGGTGTAGTCCGCCGGGCTCGCGCCCGCGTCGATGTGACCGAGCCGCATGGAGGCGACGGGAAGCGCGAGGACCCCGAGAACCAGCAGGCCCGCGACGAGGAAGAGCCAGGGCCTGCGGCCGACGGTCGCGGCCCAGCGGCGCCAGGTGTCGTCGTCGCCCTCGGACTCGGCCACCGGCCGGCGCACGCTCCAGCGGTCTAGGCGCGCGCCCATCAGCCCGAGCAGCGCCGGAGTCAGGGTGAGCGAGGCGAGCGCGGCGACCAGCACGGTGATCCCGGCGGCGGCGCCCAGGCTGCCGATGAACGAGACACCCGAGGCGTACAGGCCGGCGAGCGCCATGGCGACCGTCGCCGCCGCGACCAGGACGGCCCGTCCACTGGTGGCGAGGGCGCGCCCCGCCGCCTCCTCCGGGCCCGCCCCGGACACGAGCAGTCCGCGGTGGCGCGTGGTGAGGAACAGCGCGTAGTCGAGACCGACGCCCAGCCCCATCATCGTGGCGAGGGTGGGCGCGGTGGCACCGAAGGTGACGCCCGCGGCCACGAGTCCGAGGACGGCCACCCCGCCCGCGAGTCCGGCGACCGCGGTGACCAAGGGCAGGCCCGCCGCCGCGACACTGCCGAAACCGAACAGCAGCACGACCACGGCGGTCACCAGGCCGATCGCCTCCGACAGTCCGTCGGCGGCCTTGGGCCGGGCCAGCTGGCCGAGGGGTCCGCCGTAGTCCACGCTCACGTGATCGGCGCGCAGGCCGGCGACGGCCCGGTCGACCCCGTCCAGGTACGAACGGTCGAAGGTCGCGGGGTTGTCGGCGAACCGGACCGTGGCGTAGCCGGCCGTGCCGTCCGCGGAGACGGCGCCCGGCGTGGTCAGCGGTCCGGCGACCGTGAGCACCTCGGGCAGCCGGCCGAGCCCGGCCGTCGCGGCGTCGAGGGACGTCCGGTGGGCGGCGAGCCCGTCGTCCGCCGTCACGACGATCTGCGCGCCGACGCCCTTCAGATCGCTGCCGTGCTCCTCCAGCAGATCGGCGCCCCGCTGCGCGGTCGTGCCCGGCAGCGAGAACTCGTCCTCGTAGGTGCCGCCCCAGGCCCGGTCGGCGGCGAAGGCGGCGACCAGGACGAGCAGCCAGGCGACGATCACCCGCCGGGCGTGACGGGCGCACCAGCGGCCCAGTCGGTGCAGCGCGCCGGGAGGTGTGGCCGGGGGCGGGCCCGGGGGTGCGGTGTCGGGAGGTGCGGAGGCAGTCATGACGGGATCATGGAAGCCGCAGGTGAGCGGTGGATCAGCGGAATGTTCGAGGAATGTCAGGGCGCGCGGCCACCGGCCCGCGTACCGGCGCCGCCGGGCTAGCATCGAATTCGCGTACGACCCCTCGTACGGCGAGTCCCGTACGGCCCCCCGGTCGTACAGCCAGTCCCGTACGGCCCCCCAGCCGTACCGCCAGTCCCGTACGCCCGCGCGTACGGCCTCCGTACGTATCCGCGTACGGCCCCCGTACGCATCCCCCCGCACGAGTCCCCCACGGATCCCGGTGCGCGGGGGACGAGGAGCACCGCATGCCGGACAGCAAGGGCCTCGTGCTGGTCGTCGAGGACGAGCGGCACATCGCCGACCTCCAGCGGCTCTATCTGACCCGCGAGGGCTTTGGTGTGCACGTCGAGACGGACGGCCGGGACGGACTGGCGGCGGCGCGGCGGCTGCGTCCCGTGGCGATCGTCCTCGACATCGCGCTGCCGGGGCTGGACGGCGTCGAGGTGTGCCGCAGACTGCGCGAGGACGGCGACTGGACGCCGGTGCTGCTGGTCACGGCCCGCGACGACGAGGCCGACCGCGTGCTCGGTCTGGAACTCGGCGCGGACGACTACGTCACCAAACCCTTCTCGCCCCGGGAGCTGGTCGCCCGGGTCAAGACGGTGCTGCGCCGCACGGCCGGACCGCCCGAAGCCTCGGCCCGGCGCGTGGGACGGGTCGCGGTCGACCCCGTGCGCCGCACGGCGGAGGCCGACGGGCGGTCCGTGGAACTGACGGCCACCGAGTTCGACCTGCTCGCCCATCTGCTGCGCCATCCCGGCCGGGTCTTCCCCCGCGAGCAGCTGCTCGCGCAGGTGTGGGGCCAGGCCGACTACCGGGGCAGCCGGACCGTGGACGTCCATGTCGCGCAACTGCGCGCCAAGCTCGGCGACGCCAGCCCGATCCGGACCGTGCGGGGCGTCGGCTACAGCGCCGCGGACCCGGCACGGTGAGGGTTCCCCGGTACGGCGGCGGCCGGCTGTGGCGGCGGCCTGGTCCGATCACCCGCGGCATCACCCTGGTGACGACGGCGGTCGCGCTGGTCGCCGTGGTACTCACGGGTGTCACCGCCTGGTACCTCGTGCGGACCGGCGCGGAGGCCCAGCAGCGCGACCAACTGGGCCGCCAGGCAGAAGTGCTGAGCCGGACGCCCGCCCTCTCGGAGCTCCTCCTCGACCGTGAACAGCGGCTCGCGGGCTCCAACGGACAGCAGGTCGCGGTCGTCGTCCCCGGCGGGGAGACGGTGGGTCCGGCGACCGCGGCCGTGGACGACCGGACACGGACGAGGCTGCTCGGCGGTGAGGCGGTGTCCACCGAGGCGTCCCTGAACGGCACGCGCGTCCTGGTCGAGGGCCGTCCCACCCCCGGGGGCGGTGCCGTCGTGCTGACCCAGCCGTACGTCGTCGTCCACGACAGTGTGGCCCGGATGCGCAGGGCGCTTCCGCTCCCGCTCGCGGTCGGTCTGGTGGGCGGCGGTCTCGCCGGGCTGCTGCTGGCCCGGCGTCTGTCGCGGCCGCTCACCGCGGCCGCGACCACGGCCCGGCGGCTGGCCGAGGGTGAGCGCGGGCTGCGGGCCGCGCCGGGCGGACCCCGTGAACTGACCGACCTCACCGGTGCGTTGAACGTCCTCGACGAAGCGCTGGCGCACAGCGAGAACCGGCAGCGGGAGTTCCTGCTCTCCGTCTCGCACGAGCTGCGCACCCCGCTCACCGCGACCCTGGGCTACGCGGAGGCGCTCGCCGACGGCGTGGTCGGACCCGAGGAACTCCCCATGGTGGGCGAGACCCTGCTCAGCGAGACACGGCGGCTGGAACGCTTCGTGCAGGACCTGCTGGATCTCGCCCATCTGGAGACCGACGACTTCCGTGTCGAGACCCGGCCGGTGGATCTGGACGCGCTGGTCGGGAAAGCCGGCACGGTCTGGGCGGATCGCTGCGCGCGGCACGGTGTGGTCTTCCGGGTCGAGCGGCCGGGCCGTGCCCTGACCGTCGAGACGGACGGCGTACGGGTACGCCAGATGATCGACGGCCTCGCGGAGAACGCGCTGCGGGTGACGCCGGCGGGCGCGCCCCTGGTGCTGGCCCTCGTCCCGGACGGCGGCGGCGCCCGGATCCAGGTGCGCGACGGCGGCCCCGGGCTCACACCCGAGGACGCCGCGGTCGCCTTCGAACGCGGCACCCTGCACGCCCGCTACCAGGGCGTGCGGCCGGTCGGAACCGGCCTCGGCCTGGCCATCGTGCACCGGCTCGCCCAGCGTCTGGGCGGTTCGGTGACGGCGTCGGGGCACGGCCCCGAGGGCGGCGCGTGTTTCACCGTACGGGTGCCGGAGCGGCCGGGGCCGACCGGCTGACCCACTGGCCGCCTTCGGCTTCCACACCCTTGCCGAGGCTCGCGTGTGTCCCCTCGGTCGTCCTCAGTCCGCAGTCCGCAGTCCTCAGTCCTCAGTCCTCGGTGACCCGGATGATGCTCCGGCCGGGGACGCGCCTCCCGGGGGCGAAGACGGCGGCCGCCTCGGACAGCGGCCGCACCTCGCCGATCCGTACGCCGAGTCGTCCGTCGCGGAGCCGCTGGGCGAGGTCCGTGAGGCGCGCGCGGTCGGGTTCCACGACGAAGAAGATCGCCCGCCCGTCCTCGGGCCGGACGGAAGGAGGCCGGGTGATCGTGACGAGTGTGCCGCCGCCGCGTACGAGCGCGGCCGAGCGGTCGAGGATGTCACCGCCGATCACGTCGAACACCACGTCGACCTGGTCGGCGTCCTCCAGGCGGTCGGTCTCCAGGTCCAGGAAGGCGTGCGCGCCCAGCGCGAGGACGGTCTCCCGGTCGGCGGACCGGCCGGTGCCGACCACGCGGGCTCCCGCCTCGCGTGCGAGCTGCGCCGCGAGCGAACCGACGCCGCCCGCGGCGCCGTGGATCAGGACGGTCTGGCCGGTCATGACGTGCGCGTGATCGAACAGACCCTGCCAGGCGGTCAGTCCGGAGATCGGCAGCGCGGCCGCCGACGCGTGGTCGACGTCGGCGGGCAGCGGGGCGAGGTTGCGGGCCTCGACGGCGACGTACTCGGCCAGCGAGCCGTCGCGGGTCCAGTCGGTCAGCCCGAAGACCCGCTGGCCGACGGTGAGACCGGTGGTTCCGTATCCGAGCTCCGCCACGACGCCCGAGACCTCGTGTCCGGGCACGCTCGGAGTGCGGTCGCGGCCGGCGCGATCGGACCAGGTCCCGGGCCAGTCGAGCTCTCCGCGGGTGAATCCCGCGGCATGCACCCGCACGATGACGTCGTTCTCGGCGGCGTGGGGATGGGGCAGGTCCGTCAAGGTCAGGCCACGGGTGGCCGCGTCGCGGTCTCGGACGACGATGGCTTTCATCAACGTTCCTCTCTGGTTTTCGGCACCGGTCTCGGGGCCGGTGGATCCCTGGTCACGGGACCGGCCCGCGTGGACGAGGGCGATCAGTGGGCGATCAGTGACCCCGGCGGGCTCAGCGCGACGTGACTGACGACATGGGCGGCGGAGAAGACCATCGGCCCGCTCCTGGCTTCTTCGCATTCACTTCGCCCAGGGCGCGTCCATGATGCGCTCGACCATGGTCGTGCGGCGGAAACCCGGTACGAAGTGTTCCAGCACGTCCGAGTTGACGGTCCCGTAGGTGGTGTCGGGACGATTCCTGAGCCCGTCGACACATGCCCGCAGGAATTCCGTCTTGAATTCTCCGCGCGGATGGGCGGCGACGATCTCCTCCACCTGAGCGCCGTCCAGTCCGTCCAGCCCCCAGCCCACCACGTCGGTGAGAACTCCGTAGTTCATGGCAGCCGTCTCCGGGCCCATCCGGCCGGGAATCCCCGGCGTCGTGTGGAGCGCGATCGTCGTCCAGACGACCTCGGCGGCGCCGGCGGGGAACCCGCGGTCGAGCAGGAACCTGCGCGCGTGGTCGGCGCCGTCGAGCTCGAAGCGCTGCTCCTCGCCCGAGAACGGGGTCAAAAGGCCCGTGTCGTGAAACATGGCGGAGATGTAGAGAAGTTCCGGATCGGGCTGGAGGCCGAGCTTCTGCGCGTGAAGGCTGCCGAAGAGGAAAACACGCCGAGAGTGATGGAAGATGAGCGGCCCGGTCGTTTCCCTGAGGAAATCGGTGGCTTCCGCCACTGCCGCGGTCTCGGGAATTTCCACCTCTGCGATGATGTCGTTCATGATGTCCACGCTTTCCGATGTGGTGTGTGACGAGTAGCCGGTCCTTCCGCCTTCTACGGTGCCGACCACATGGCCGGGGCCGCCGCATCGGTACGGCCAGGAACCACTTGAATCCGGACACCGAAGGAACGGGACCGTGACCCTCGCCCCGCACCGCGTCGTGATCCTCGTCTACGACGGGGTCAAACTGCTGGATGTCGCCGGTCCCGCAGAGGTGTTCGCCGAAGCGAATCGACTGGGTGCCGACTACCGCATCGCCCTGCTGTCGACCACCGGGGCCGACGTCGCCTCGTCCACCGGCATACGTGTCGCCGTCGACGGCGACCCCACCTCCGAGCCTGCCCCCGACACATTCGTGGTGCCAGGCGGGGACATCTACCCGAGGACGCCCGTCACCCGCGATCTGGCCGAGGCCGCGGGGGCTCTGGCGGTCCGGTCCGGTCGGGTGGCGTCCGTCTGCTCGGGGGCGTTCGTCCTCGGTGCCGCCGGCCTCCTGGACGGCAAGCGCGCGACCACGCACTGGAAGGTCGCGGGGGAACTCGCCGCCCGGTACCCGAAGACCCGCGTCGAACCCGACTCCATCTACGTGCGTGACGGAACCACGTACACCTCGGCGGGTGTCAGTGCCGGCATCGATCTGGCGCTGGCGCTCGTCGAGGAGGACCACGGCCCCGACCTGGGCCGGGACGTCGCCCGCGCCCTGGTGGTCTATCTGCGACGTGCCGGCGGCCAGTCACAGTTCTCCGCGCCCCTTCAGGGCCCCCCTCCCCGGTCCCCGGCCCTTCGGGGCATTGTCGACCTGGTGACGGGTGATCCTGGCGGGAGCCACTCCGTCGATGAACTCGCCAGGCACCTCAACCTCAGCCCCCGCCATCTGACGCGGCTGTTCCGGGAGGAGATGTCCACGACACCGGCCCGGTACGTCGAGTCGATCCGGTTCGACATCGCGAAGGCTCTGCTCGACCAGGGCCACACCGCGACACAGGCGGCGGCTCTGGCCGGATTTCCCGGTTACGAGAGTCTGCGTCGGGTCTTCGCCCGGGAGTTGTCCCTCAGTCCCGGGGCCTACCAGCGCCGCTTCGGCACCGCTCGCCGCGCGTAAGACCCCACCAGACGACCTCGCCGAGCCGGCCGGACCCGCGGCGGAGCCGGCGGGCCCGGTCCGGACCGCGTTCCGGCGCCCGGCGGGTTCGGCTCGGAGCGAGGAACGACGGCCGAACAGCCGACAGCTCAGGGGCAGCGCGTGCCCGCTGCGCTGACCTAAGGTCCCCTTCATGACTTCGTTCCGTCCCGCCCCCGGCTGGCTGGCCGACGCCGTCTTCTACCAGATCTACCCGCAGTCCTTCGCCGACTCGAACGGCGACGGCATCGGTGACTTCCACGGGATCACCGAGCGCCTCGACCACCTCGCGTGGCTGGGCGTCAACACCGTGTGGCTCAACCCGTGCTTCGTGTCGCCGTTCCGCGACGCCGGATACGACATCCGCGACTACCTGGCCGTGGCCCCCCGCCACGGCTCCTGCGACGACCTCGCCGAGCTGGTGGACCAGGCGTCCCGGCGCGGCATCCGGGTCCTGCTGGACCTGGTGGCCGGCCACACCTCCGACGAGCACCCCTGGTTCACGGCCGCCGCCGACGACCCGGCCGACGACCGCTACATCTGGGCGCCCGAGGGCCGCCCGGACGGCTTCGTCCCCTCCCCCGGCACGCGGCCGGGGGCCTATCTCCCCAACTTCTTCGCCTTCCAGCCCGCCCTCAACTTCGGCTACGCGCGCGGGAATCCGGCGGAGCCATGGCGCGGACCGGTGAATGCCGAGGGCCCGCGTGCCAACCGGGCGGCCCTGCGCACGATCATGGATCACTGGCTGGGCCTCGGTCTGTCCGGCTTCCGCGTCGACATGGCCGCGTCGCTCGTCAAGGACGACCCCGGGAGGCGCGAAACCGCAGCGGTCTGGGGCGAGTTGCGCCACTGGCTGGACGACGCGCATCCGGACGCGGTGCTGCTCTCGGAGTGGGGCGAGCCGGAGGTCTCCGTTCCCGCGGGCTTCCACGCCGACTTCTTCCTGCAGTTCGGCGGCGACACCGACGGTCTGGCGCTGCGGTCGCTGTGGAGCAACGGCACGGGGACGGTCAACGAGGCCTGGGACCCGCTCGACTGCTTCTTCGACCCGAGTGGCCTGGGCTCGCCCGAGCCCTTCGTCGAGGCCTGGCGCCGGGCGTCCGGCACGCTCGGCGCGAGCGGCTTCATCTCCCTGCCCACCGCCAACCACGACTTCTCCCGCCTCAGCTGCGGTCCCCGCACGGCCGAACAGCTTCCGGTCGCCTTCGCCTTCCAGCTCACCTGGCCGACCCTCCCGGCGATCTACTACGGCGACGAGATCGGCATGCGCTACGTCCCTGATCTGCCCGACAAGGAAGGCAGTGTGCTCGGTCCGCGCTACAACCGCGCGGGTTCGCGTACCCCGATGCAGTGGGACGACGGCCCGAACGCCGGCTTCTCCACGGCTCCGGCGGACCGCCTCTACCTCCCCCTCGACCCGTCACCGACCCGTCCCACCGTCGCCGCGCAGCGCGCCGACGAGAACTCGCTCCTGCACCTGGTGCGCCGCCTCATCGCCCTGCGCTCCGTCGCCCCCGAGCTCGGCCCGGACGGCTCGGTGGAGGTGCTGCACGCCGGATACCCGTTCGTCCACGTGCGCGGCGGCCGCTATCTCGTTGTCCTCAATCCGGCCCGGAGCAGCGGGACTTGCACGCTCGACGGTATCCGTGGCGCCCGGCCGCTGGAGACCTCCGGTGTCCACCTGAACGGCTCCTCCGTCACCGCCGACGGTTTCGCGTACGGGGTCTTCGAACTCGACGGGTGAGCCGAGGGCGCCCCGGCCGGGCCCCCGTCGCAAGGGGATCCGGCCGGGGCGGAGCTCCGGCGAACCGGGCTACACGGATCGGCACTCCGCGAGGCGCCTCTCCAGAAAACGCCGCTCGGCCGCGTTCTCGACCAGTTCCAGCGCCCTGGTGTACGCCTCGGCCGCCTCCGCCGAACGCCCCGTCCTGCGCAGCAGGTCCGCCCGGGTGGCGGCCAGCAGGTGGTAATCGTCCAGCTCGCCCGTCCGCTCGACTTCCGCCACCAGCGCCAGCCCCGCCGCCGGGGCTTCGGCCATGCCCACCGCCACCGCACGGTTGAGCCGCACCACCGCGGAGGGTACGAGACGCGCCAGCTCCCCGTACAGCGCCGCGATGTCGGCCCAGTCCGTCTCCTCGGCCGTCGCGGCGGTGGTGTGGCAGGCGGCGATCGCGGCCTGGATCTGGTAGGGCCCCGGACGCCCGCGGCGCAGGGCGGTCTCCAGCAGGGCGGCGCCCTCGTCGACAGCGGCCCGGTCCCACGCCGTACGGTCCTGGTCCTCCAGCGTCACCAGTTCACCGGCCGCGTCCACCCGGGTGGCCCGGCGGGAGTCGTGCAGCAGCAACAGGGCCAGCAGGCCGAGCACTTCGGGTTCGTCGGGCATGAGCAGGGCCAGTACCCGGGCGAGCCGGACCGCCTCCGCGCACAGGCTCGTACGCACCAGATCCGCGCCGGACGTGGCGGCGTACCCCTCGTTGAAGAGCAGGTAGACCACGCCGAGGACGCCGGTGGTGCGTTCGGGCAGCAGATGCGCGGGCGGAACACGGTACGGGATCCCGGCGTTGCGGATCTTCCGCTTGGCCCGCACCAGCCGCTGTGCCATCGTCGCCTCGGGGACGAGGAAGGCGCGGGCGATCTCGGACGTGGTGAGCCCGGCCAGCGTCCGGAGGGTGAGGGCCACCCTGGCCTCGATGGGCAGCGCGGGGTGACAGCAGGTGAAGATCAGCCGCAGCCGGTCGTCCACCACTCCGGCGTCCTCTTCGTGTTCCGGGTCGTACGGTCCCTCGTGCCGCGCCAGTACCGCCACCTCCCGCAGTTTCTCCGCGCCCACCGCCTCCCGGCGCAGCACGTCCAGGGCGCGATGGCGCGCGGTCGTGGTCAGCCAGGCGCCGGGGCGGCGCGGGACTCCGTCGCGCCGCCACCGGTCCAGGGCCTGGGCGAAGGCGTCCTGCGCGCACTCCTCGGCGAGGTCCCAGTCGCCGGTCACCCGGATCAGGGTGGCGACGACCTGGCCCCATTCCTCGCGGAAGGCCGAGGCGACCGCGCCCTCGACGTCCTCCGCTCCCGGGTTCCCGTTCACTCCCAGACCGGCCGTACCTCCACCGATCCGCCGGCCAGCGCCGCCGGATGCCGTGACGCGAGCGCGATGGCCTCGTCGAGGTCGGCCACCTCGATGATGTCGATGCCCGCGATGTACTCCTTCGACTCCATGAACGGCCCGTCGCTGAGCAGGACCTCGTCGCCCTGGACACGGACGGTGGTGGCGTCGGTGGACGGCCGCAGCCGCGCGCCGCCCTTGACCAGGTCGCGGCTGCGCACCTCCTCGATGTAGGAGGTGAAGCGGGGGTCGTCGGCGGTCTCCTCGGGGCTCAGCTCCTCACCGCCGACAGGGGTGCAGATGAACAGGACGTACTTCATGACCGGCCCTCCTCGTTCCGTGTGACGGCGGATGCGTCGCCCGGGCCCGACATGTGCTGGTGGACGATCCGCCAGCGGTCGCCGGCCAGTCGGTAGCCGGTGGTCACCCGCTCCGTGGTGTCCAGTTTCCCGCCGTCGGCGAGCGCGGCGCGCGTCCGTACGAGCGCATGGCCGAACGCGATGCTCTCGTCGACCCGGATCCGGAGGCCGAGCACCTCGCGCTCGACCGGCCCGTCCACCGCGGAGAACCAGAGCTCCACCGCCTTGCGCAGGGCTCCGACCCCGCTCTGTTCGCCACCGCTCCCGGGATGGAAGACCTCGACGTCCGGCGCGTAGCAGGCCATCGCCCGGTCGACGTCGTGGTCGCGGACGGCGGCGGTCACTTCCGCGTCGAGCCGGCGGATCTCCCTCTCGGCGTCCTCGTCGTCCCAGAACGCGCGGACCTCCAGGGCGCCGACGGACGCCACGGGGTGCTTCGCGGCCGCCTCGACGGCCTCCTCCAGGGTGGCGCACTCCAGGATGTCGTATCCGGCGACGTACTCCTTCGTCTCCGCGAACGGTCCGTCGGTGCGCAGCACCTCGCCGTCGCGCACCCGTACGGTGACCGCGTCGGCGGGCAGGCGCAGGCGGTGGCCGTGCAGCCGCACGCCCCGTTGGGCGCTCAGTTCCTCGACCCAGGGTTCGACGGGGGCCATGCCGGAGGCGTCGGCGGTGTCGTCACCGCAGACCAGCAGCATGTACTTCATGGTTCCTCCCGGTGCTCAAGAGCTTCCTACACCCCACCGACGAACGGGAGCGCGCCGAATCGACACGCCCCTCACATCTTTCGCGGACAGCCGGCGGCACAGGCCGTACGGCATACGGCATACGGCATACGGGAGGGGGCGCCCGATCCGCCGTGGGAGGAAGGCCCGTTCAGCCGCGAGGGGCTCCGAGCCGCACCGGAAGCGCCCGCACACTGTTGCCGACGAAACTGGAGTGGCGGACGAGCCCGGCCTCGGGCAGGGCCGGTTCGAGATCGGGGAAGCGGGCGAACAGCCGCTCCAGCGCGATCGTGGCCTCCATGCGCGCGAGCGGGGCGCCGAGGCAGTAGTGGGCGCCGTGTCCGAGGGAGAGATGACGGACGGCGTCGGGCCGGGCCGGCCGGGTGACGTCGAAACGGTGGGCGTCCGGACCGTGCACCGCCGGGTCCCGTCCGGCCGCCGAGTACCCGGCGAGCACCGGGGTGCCCCGGGGGATCACCGTGCCGTCGACCGTGAGGTCCCGGACCGGATAGCGGAAGGGGAAATAGCTGACGGGCGCGTCCCAGCGCAGTGTCTCCTCGACCACGTCCGCCCAGCTCACCTCGCCCTCGGTGACCATCCGCAGCTGATCCCGGTGACCGCACAGCGCCCGTACGGCGTTGGTGAGGAGGTTGAGGGTGGTCTCGTGTCCGGCGATGATCATCAGCACCAGGGTGCCGATGAGTTCCTCCTGGCTGAGCCGGTCGCCGCCCTCGTCGCGGGCCGCGATCAGCGCGCTGGTGAGGTCGTCGCCCGGCCGCTCGCCCCGGGCGGCGGCCACGGCCGTCAGCACGGCCACCAGTTCACGGTTGGCCGCGAGTGCCTTCTCGGGGCCGATGTCCGTGGCGACGACCTGGCTCGACAGCTGGTGCAGCCGTTCGCGGTGCTCGGCGTCGACCCCGAGCAGTTCGCCGATGACCCCCATCGGCAGCGGCATCGCGAAGTGCCGCCGCAGATCGGCCACACCGCCGTCCCGAGCTGCCGCCCGGGCCAGGCCGTCCAGCAGCTCGGCTGTCAACTCCTCGACCCTGGGCCGTAGTTCTTCCACCCGGCGGCCGGTGAACGCCTTGCTCACCAGTGACCGCAGCCGCCGGTGGTCGTCGCCGTCCGCGGTCGTCATCCCGCGCACGGTGGCGAAGGTCGCGAGCGGCCAGCCCGGCGCGATCCGGCCCTCCCGCAGCGCGGTGAAGTGTGCGGCCCCCTTGGCGACTTCGGGGTGCGCGAGGAAGTCCCTCAAGGCCGCGTGGCCGAGCACCGCCATGCCGTCCACCCCGCCGGGCAGCACGACCGCGGCGACGGCGCCCCGCTCCAGGAGCCGCGCGTTGTCGGCGTGCGGGCAGCCGCCGGCCGGGTCCAGACGGTGCGGCGTGCGGGGCGAGGTGTCCACCGGTTCTCCTGACCACGACGGGGGGCGAATGTCGTACGACGTGCCGTTCCGCGCAGATCGTACGGTCAACGGGAGTCGTCCGAAGGCCGGTTGGGCCACTTCTTCCGGCCATCGTGCCGTGCTCACCTGGAGTGTCGGGCGGTTCCCGCCGGGCCGGGGGTCCGGCACGGAGGCCGCCCTCCGCGCACGGCCGGTTCCGGCGACGCGGCGTTCCTCCCGCCGTCCGCCCTCCGCGCACGGTTGGATGGGGCCATGACCGACGAGCCCATGACCGACGAGCACACGCGGATGATGCGGGCCAACGAGGCCAACTGGGACGCGCGGACCCCCGTTCACCTCGCCAGCCGCTTCTACGGACTGCACGAGTCGCTCGACCCGGCCCGCTGGTTCGCCGCCTTCGAGTGGGAGGACCTCGGCGAGCTGTCCGGCCTCGATCTGCTCCATCTCCAGTGCCACCTGGGCACCGAGACGATCGCCCTCGCCGAGCGGGGCGCGCACGCCGTGGGGCTCGACATCTCCGAGGCCTCCGTGACGGCCGCGGCCGGCATCGCCGCACGGGCGGGCGCGGACGTCACCTACGTACGGGCCAACGTGTACGACGCCGTCGAGGCCCTGGAGGGGCGGCGGTTCGACGTCGTCTACACCGGCAAGGGCGCCCTGTGTTACCTGCCCGACCTGGACCGCTGGGCCGCGGTGCTCTCCCGGCTGCTGCGTCCACAGGGGCGGTTGTACATCGCCGAGTTCCACCCCCTGCTCAACTCGCTGGGCCCCAAACCGGCACCGGGCGACGACGGCCGGCTGCTGCTGCGCCACGACTACCTGGGCGGCCGCGACGCCGTGCACCGGGACGCCACGTACACGTACACGGACGGACCCGCCGTGCGGGGTTCGACCGACAGCTACGAGTGGACACACGGGCTGGGTGACGTCGTCAACGCGCTGGTCGGAGCGGGGTTCGGCATCCTGCGGCTGCGGGAGAGCGACGAACTGCCCTGGCCACGCTGGCCGCGGATGACCCGTACACCGTCCGGCTGGTGGCGGCTGCCGGAGAGCGAGCCACACATCCCGCTGCTCTACGGCCTGCTCGCCGGACACCGCACCGCGGAGTGAGGTGCGCCGAAGCACGCTGAGGCACACCTCACAGCGACACCTGACCATCAGGTGGTACAGTGCGTACAGCACTTGTGTACGCCCCGTCCTGGGCGCCGGTGCCGATCTTCGTTCTTCTCGCTGATCCGCCCGTTGTGTCCGACCGGCCGTCAGCTTTCTGGTACCGCCTTCCGAGCCCGCCCGGACGTGGCTCCTCAGGTGGTCTCCCCCGCCGTACGGAGGCGTGAGCACACCCCCTCCCCCGGCACGTCCCCTCCCTTCCTCATGACCTCATGAACCCGTCCTCGAAAGGACTCCCTCTCATGACCACCACACTCGAACACCCTCCCGTACGACAGCAACTCCCGCCCCGAACCGCCGGTGTCCTCGACATCGTCTCCAACGGCCAGGGATACCTGCGCGGCACCGGCACCTGCCTGCCCACATCGGCCGACGTCCAGGTGTCCGCCGCGCTGATCCGCCGTCACGGCCTGCGCAAGGGCGACACCGTCGAAGGCCTGAGCGGCGGCCCCCGTGCCCTCACCGAGATCGAAAGGATCAACGGCCGGGCACCGGAGGAGCTGCGCCGCCGCCCCCACTTCCGCGACCTCACCCCGCTGCACCCCCGCGACCGGCTCCGTCTGGAACACCCGGCGAGCGGTATGGCCGGACGCGTCATGGACCTCGTCTCGCCCGTCGGCAAGGGCCAGCGCGGACTGATCGTCGCCCCGCCCAAGACCGGCAAGACGGTACTGCTCCAGCAGATCGCCGCCGCCGTCGCGGGCAACCATCCCGAATGCCGTCTGATGGTGGTCCTGCTCGACGAGCGGCCCGAAGAGGTCACCGACATGCGGCGCTCCGTCCGGGGCGAGGTCTACGCCTCGACCTTCGACCAGACGCCGAAACAGCACATCGCGCTCGCGGAACTCGTCGTCGAACGTGCCAAGCGGCTCGTCGAACAGGGCGAGGACGTCGTCATCCTGATGGACTCCCTCACCCGGCTGTGCCGGGCCCACAACAACGCGGCCGCCGCCGGGGGCCGCACCCTCAGCGGCGGCGTCGACGCGGCCGCGCTGCACGGCCCCAAGAAGCTCTTCGGCGCCGCGCGCCTCGCCGAGGAGGGCGGCTCGCTCACCATCCTGGCCACCGCCCTGGTCGAGACCGGCTCCCGCGCCGACGACTTCTTCTTCGAGGAGCTCAAGGGCACCGGCAACATGGAGCTGCGCCTCGACCGCCTGACCGCCTCCCGGCGGATCTTCCCGGCCGTCGACGTCACCCCGTCGGGCACCCGCCGCGAGGAACTCCTGCTGGCCCCGAACGAGTTGTCGGCCGTACGGGGGCTGCGGCGCGCCCTGCAGACCCGGGACAGCCAGGCCGCCCTGGAGACCCTCCTGGAGCGGATGCGCGCCACCCCGGACAACGCGGCTTTCCTGCGCCAGGTCCAGCCCACCCTTCCGACGGCCTGAACCCCCTCCCGGACGCGTCCGCGTGCGGCATCCGGGTGCTCGATCCGCTCGCTCTGGCCCGGCATCCCCGCGCAGAGCGACTCCGTTCCTACGTTTTCGGTATGACTATCGGATTCGCACCCTGGGCCGCTGTCTCTCGCGCCGCTGTCTCTCGCGCCGCCGTCTCCTGCTCCGTCGTCTGCGTGGCCGGCACGCTGGCCCTCGCCCCGAGCACGGCCCTGGCGCACTCGGGCTCCGGCAGGAGTCCCGCCCCGGTTCTGTCGAGCCCCAAACCCTCCGAGCCGCCGTCACTCCAGGACCCCGGAACCCGGGTACTGCCACGGGCCGGGGCGCCCACGGTCCCCGACGTGTCCGCGCTCTCGTGGCTGGTGGCCGACGCCCGCACCGGTGACGTGCTCGCGGCGCACAACGCGCACCGCAGACTCGCGCCCGCCAGCACCCTCAAGACCCTGTTCGCGCTCACCGTGCTCCCGACGCTGCCCGGCACCATCCGGCACACCGTCAAAGGGGCGGAGCTGGAGGGCATCGGGGAAGGCAGCAGCCTGGTGGGCGTCGCCGCGGGGCGCACCTACCGGGTCGCCGACCTGTGGCGCGGCGTCTTCCTCAACTCCGGCAGCGACGCCGTGCACGTGCTGGCCGCGATGAACGGCGGCTGGCGGAAGACCGCAGGCCAGATGCAGGCCAAGGCACGCGAGCTGGGCGCCCGCGACACCGACGTCGTCTCGCCCGACGGCTACGACACACCCGGTCAGGTCTCGTCGGCGTACGACCTCGCCGTCTTCGGACGGGCCGGACTGCGCAACCCTGAGTTCGCGCGGTACTGCGCCACCGCCCAGGCCACCTTCCCCGGCGCCGACTTCCCGTACCGGATCGAGAACACCAACCGGCTGCTGACCGGAGCCGACGGGGTGCAGCCGTACCCGGGCCTGCTCGGGGTCAAGAACGGCTACACCACCCAGGCGGGCAACACGCTCGTCGCGGCCGCGCGACGGGGCGGGCGCACCCTCGTGGTCACGGTGATGAACCCTCAGGCGGGCGGCGGCTTGACGGTGTACGAGGAGGCGCGGGCGCTGCTCGACTGGGGCTTCGCGTCCGCCGGACACGTCGATCCCGTCGGGTCGATCCTCGCGGCCCGGACCCCCGCGCTGCCGGCGCCGGCCGTGCCCGCGCCTCCCATGCTCCCGGAGAACGACGGCGCCGACGTCGGCTGGCCGGAGACGGCCGGGATCCTGGGCGCGGCCGGACTCGGCGCGGGCGGAGTGGCCTTCGCCCTGCGGCTGAGGAACGGCCGGGCCGGTCGCGGCTGACCCACCGGCAGCCACAGCAGCAGGCCCAGCGTGATCCACGTATAGGCGTTGCTGCCGAGGAATCCGTCGAGGCCGGAGGCGTCGTCGAACCACAGCCACACCACGCTGCTGCACAGGACCGCGTACAGCACGGCCGCGACCCGCGTACGGTGCCGGTGCAGCAGCACGGCGAAGGACGGCAGCAGCCAGACCAGGTGGTGCACCCAGGTGATCGGACTGACCAGGCAGGCGGCGAGTCCGGTGAGGGCGAACGCGCCCGTCCAGTCCTCGTCCGACACAGCCCGCGAGGTCCGCCACGCCCACACGCTCAGGGCCAGCAGGACCGCCGTCGCCCAGGCGGCCCGGCTCGGTTCGCCCGGTGCCTCGAGCCGGGCCAGGACGCCCTGGAGCGACTGGTTGGAGACGTAGTCGAGACGCCCGATGCGGCCGGTGTCCCACAGCGCCTCGGTCCAGTACACACGCGACGGGCCCGGCGCCACCCACGCCGCCAGGGCGGTGGCGCCCGCGGTGACGGCCGTCGCGACCCCGGCCGCCCGCCAGCGCCGCGCGAGCAGCAGCAGGCCGATGAAGATCGCGGGGGTGAGCTTGACGGCCGCGGCCAGTCCGATGCCGACGCCCGCCCGGCGGCCCCGGCCGGTGGACAGCAGCCACGCGTCGCTCAGCACGAGGGCCAGCAGCAACAGGTTCACCTGCCCGAAGCTGAAGGTGTCGCGGACGGGCTCGAACAGGGCGAGCGCACAGCCGGCGAGGGCGAAGCCGAACCAGCCGTAGCGGCGCAGCGCCGGCCCTACGAGGATCCACACCACGGCGGCCAGCGCCACGAGGTTGAGAAGCAGCGCGAGCGCGATCGCCGTGCGCTCTCCCACCAGTGCCATCGGCAGCATGGTGAGGGCCGCGAACGGCGGATAGGTGAACCCGTACGTCGTCCCCGGCAGCAGGTAGTCGTAGATGCCGCCGCCCTGATGGGTCCAGGCGTCGACGGTGCCGTAGTACACGCGCAGGTCGAACCAGTCGCGCAGCAGTGGCACGGTGGCGGTGAACACGGCCACGACGGTGGCGAGTACGCAGACGAGGAGCAGTCGCCGGCCGCCGGTCTCCGGGGCCCTCACGCGGTCCCTCCCAGCATCGGGGGCCGCTGCTCGGTCACGGCCGCCTGGCGGGCCTGCCAGAGGACGACGAGGGCGAGCGCTCCGCCGGAGACGGCCAGCACCACCTGGCCGACGTCCGCGGGCGCTCCGCTCGGCAGCACGGCGAGCGCGAGCACTCCGCTGGCGGCCGCGACGCGGTGGCGCACCGTACCGCTCGGTGCCGCCGCGGCGATGAGGAACAGTCCCCACAGGGCGTACCAGGGGCGGATCGCCGGGCCGAACACGGCGACCGCGCCCAGGCTGAGCCCCAGCGCGTAGATGGGGCCCGGCCGCAGGCGCAGCCAGATGAACAGGACGACGAGCACGGTCACGACCAGTCCGGTCGCGTGCCAGGCGGGCATGGCGAGCGGTGCGAGACCGCTGCCTAGGTCCCCCAGCACGGCGGCGGTGCCCCGGCCGAGCAGGCTGGTGAGCGACCAGTTGTGCGGGGAGACCGGCGTCTTCAGGGCGGCTATCCAGCCGTATCCGGTCCCGGCGGCCGCGGTGGCAACGACGGTGGTGGCGAGGGCGACGCCCGCGGTGGTCAGGACGGTCCGCACCGCGCCGCGCCGCCCGCGCAGTGCCACGACCGCCAGCAGGCCGAGCACGGCGGGTGCCTTGACCAGGGCGGCGAGGGTGATGAGGACGACGCCCACGACGTGCCACCGGCCGCGCGCGGCGACCAGGCCGACCCCGAGCAGCCCGAGCATGATGGCGTCGTTGTGCGCGCCGGCCACCAGGTGCAGCAGGACGAGCGGGTTGAGCGCGCCGAGCCACAGCGCCGCGGCCGGATCGGCACCGCTGTGCCGGGCCAGCCGGGGCAGCGCCGCCGCCATCAGCGCGACACCGAGCAGGGCGACCAGGCGCATGCCGAGCAGCCCGGCCGGTATCTCGCCGCGGGTCAGGCCGGACAGCGCGGAGGCGACGGCGAGGAACACCGGGCCGTACGGCGTGGTGGTCTGCTGCCACACCGGTGCCACCTCGTCGGCGAGCGGGCCGCCGAGTTGTGCGGGCCCGTGCGCGTAGACGTCGATGTGCGCGTCGACCATGGCGCCCTGGGCGAGATAGCTGTACACGTCCCTGCTGAACAGCGGCGGGGCGAGCAGCAGCGGGGCCGCCCACGCGGCCAGCACCAGCAGCAGGGCGCGCGGGGTGGGCGGTTCGGGTCCGCGTACGACCGTGCCGAGCAGGGCCCACGCGGCGATCAGCAGAACGACGCCGAAGTACACCCCGACCAGCCCGAGTACCGCGCGGCTGGAGCCGGGGGCGAGCAGATCGTGCGCGGGCAGGGCGCCGGCGGTCTCACCGCCCAGGGCGAGGAAGGCGGTGCCTGCCAGGCCCAGAGCCTGGCAGCGGCGGAGATCGACGGGGTAAGCCTTGGCCAACACTTGGAAAGCGTGTCAAGGGCGGGTGGCCGGAAAGCGACGTGATGCCCTCCGGACGGGGGCGGTCGAGTTACCTCCGCGTGGCGTGCGGGTGCGTCGCGGCCAGTCGCGGGTTTCCCGTGGGTTTCCGGTGAGGGCGGGGGTGCCGTTCCTCGCGGGCCGCGCCGCCGGAACGCGAAACCCCGGACGCGGAACTCAGAACTCAGAACACCGACAGACCGGTGAGTGTGGTGAAGCGGTCGAGGGCCGCCACCCCGGCGACCGAGTTCCCCCGCTCGTCCAGGCCCGGTCCCCAGACGCACAGGGTGCATCGGCCCGGGACCACCGCGATGATGCCGCCGCCGACGCCGCTCTTGCCGGGCAGACCGACCCGGTAGGCGAACTCGCCTGCCGCGTCGTAGGTGCCGCAGGTGAGCATCACCGCGTTGACCTGTTTGGCCTGGCTGCGGGTGAGCAGCCGGGAGCCGTCCGCCCGGATGCCGTGCCGGGCCAGGAAGCCGGTGGCGAGCGCGAGGTCGGCGCAGGACGCCTCGATCGAGCACTGGCGGAAGTACTGGTCGAGGAGGACGGGCACCGGGTTGTCGATGTTGCCGTACGACGCCATGAAGTGACCGAGGGCCGCGTTGCGGTCGCCGTGCCGGGCCTCCGAGGCGGCCACGTCCTTGTCGAAGGTGAGGGCGGCGTTGCCGCTCTCGGCGCGCAGGAACCCGAGCAGGGTGCCCGCCGCGTCGCCGGTCCGGGTCTGCAGCCGGTCGGTGACGACGAGGGCACCGGCGTTGATGAAGGGGTTGCGCGGGATGCCGTTCTCGTATTCCAGCTGCACCAGCGAGTTGAAGGGGTTGCCCGAGGGTTCGCGGCCTACGTGCTCCCACAGCTCGTCGCCCTCGCGGGCCAGGTCGAGGGCGAGGGTGAAGACCTTGGTGATGGACTGGGTGGAGAACGGCTGCCGCCAGTCCCCGACCCCGTACACCGTGCCGTCGAGTTCCGCCACGGCCATGCCGAAGCGGCGGGGGTCGCAGGCGGCCAGGGCCGGGATGTAGTCGGCGGGCCGCCCGCGGCCGGGTGTCTGTTCGATCTCGGTGGCGATGCGTTCCAGGACCGGCAGGAACGTCGGGGACGACAGCGACGCGGACATGATCACCATTGTGCCGCCCGGCCGGTCCGGATGCTCGTTCGGCTCGGGCCGCCCCGAGGGGTGCCGCTGCCCGCGGGCGGTCCGGACCGGGCGCCCTCACCGGCCGGCCGGCGGGCAACGGCCCCTGTCCCGGGCCGGGTTCGGTGACGCCCTGTCCGGCGGTGAGGCCCCTTGGCGCCACCTTCGGGGTGTGAGGTCGCGGAGATGACGGCGCGGCCTCACACCCCACGGTGGTCAGCTGCTGAGGGTGCCCGTGGCGAGCAGTCCGAGCAGCGCCACCCCGATCACGATCCGGTAGATCACGAAGGCGTTGAAGGAGTGCTTGGCGACGAACTTCAGCAGCCAGGCGATCGAGCCGTAGGCGACCACGAACGACACGATCGTGCCGACGGCCAGCGGCGCGGCACCCACCCCGGTGCCCAGGGCGTCCTTCAGCTCGTAGATCCCGGCGCCGGTCAGCGCCGGGATGCCGAGGAAGAAGGAGAGCCGGGTCGCGGCCACCCGGTCCAGGTCGAGGATGAGCGCGGTCGACATCGTGGCGCCGGAGCGCGAGAAGCCGGGGAAGAGCAGCGCCAGGATCTGCGAACTGCCCACCAGCATCGCGTCCTTGAACGAGGTGTCGTCCTCGCCGCGCTTGTGCCGGCCCATCTGGTCGGCCACCCACATCACACCACTGCCGACGATCAGTGAGGCCGCGACCACCCACAGCGAGGCCAGCGGCCCCTCGATGAGCTTCTTCGCGGCCAGGCCGACGACCACGATCGGGATGGTCGCGTAGATCACCCACCAGGCGAACTTGTAGTCGTGGTGGTGACGCTCCTCCTTGTCGCGCAGTCCGCGCCCCCAGGCGGAGACGATCCGCACGATGTCCTTGAAGAAATACACGAGCACGGCGGCGATGGCGCCGACCTGGATGACCGCGGAGAACCCGACGACGGCGTTGTCGTCGACGGGGATGTTCATCAGCCCCTCGGTGATCTTGAGATGGCCGGTGGAGGAGACGGGGAGGAATTCGGTCACTCCCTCGACGACTCCGAGGACGACGGCCTGACCGACGTTGATGACGCTCATGGAATCCAGTTCTGAGGAGTTGGTCGACAGTGCTGTAGACAGTCTTACTATGCCCGGGTCACGCGCAAGGTCTAGGCCCACACGGCTTGCGCGAGCGAAACCCCCGCGAATGCCGCGCCGAGCCCGGCCGCCACGCTCACGATCACGTTCGCCGCAGCGTAGAACCCCGCTCCGGTCTCGGTCAGCCGTAGTGTCTCGTACGAGAACGTGGAGTACGTGGTCAGTGCCCCGCACAGACCGGTACCGAGGAAGAGCTGAAGGTGTTGGCCGGCGGCGCCCGCGGCGACCGCGCCGGTCAGCAGGCCGAGAACCAGACAGCCGACCACGTTCACCGCGAACGTGCCCCACGGGAAGACGGTGTCGTGCCGGGTCTGTACCGCGCGGTCGGTCAGGTAGCGCAGGGGCGCGCCGAGCATCGCGCCGACGATCACCAGCAGCCAGTTCACAACTACTTCTTACCTTCCCTGCCCGTATTGTCGGAATCTGCGTCGCGGCCCGTGTACCGGACGACCTCGCAGTCGTCGAGGATCACCAGCCCCTCCCCGACGAGTTCGTCGAGCTGCGGGAGGAAGGCGCGGACGCGTTCCCCGGTGTCCACGAGGACGATCGCCACCGGGAGGTCCTCGCTCAGCGACAGCAGCCGTGAGGTGTGGATCAGCGAGGAGGCGCCGAAGCCCTCGATCCCGCGGAAGACGCTGGCCCCGGCCAGACCCGCCGCGCGGGCGCGGTGCACGATCTCCGTGTAGAGCGGCCTGTGGTGCCAGACGTCGTTCTCGCCGATGAAGATCGTCACACGTAGGGCGCTGCCGGTCAGCCGGGTCATCGCCGCCTCCCCGCCAGCGCGCGGCGGGTCACCGCGACCGCGAGCCATACCGCCGTGAGCGCGGCGAACAGGGTCCCCGCGAGATAGGCGAACCCGGTCGCGGGGTGACCCCCGTCGAGAAGTCCTCGGATGTCGACGGCGTAGGTCGAGAAGGTGGTGAAACCGCCGAGCACCCCGGTGCCGAAGAAGGGCCGCACCAGGCGGTGGGCCGCCCACACGTCGGTGATGACGACCATGAAGACGCCGATCACGGCGCAGCCGACGACGTTCACCCAGAACGTGGTCCAGGGGAAGCCGCCGGTCTCCACCGGCCACAGCCGGGCCGCCCCGTACCGGGCGGTGGCGCCGAGCGCTCCGCCGAGCGCGACCATCGCCACCACCGGCCCCTGGCCGTCCCAGGAGGACGCGCGGCGGGCGGGCGGACGTACGGGAGCGTCGGGGGTGCCGACTCGCTCGGGGTGCGGGACTGTCATGGACGCACTTCTCCTACTCGCCGGGCCCCAGCGGGCACACGTCATCGCAAGTAGGGACCGTTGGCGGCGGCCGAGCCGCGGTTCGGGTACGGCGGGCCCCACCGCCGCGCCGCGACGCAAGATCGCGGCCGGTGAACAGCGTACCGCCGGTGACGGTGGCCCCGCACACCCGGACCGGTCACGCGGGACGGGCGTCCGGCGGCAGGTCGCAGACCGCGATCCCCCGCTCCCAGATGCTTCCCAGGACCAGACGGCCGTCCGCCACGCACACGCTGGTGACCATGCGGAACCGTGCGTGCCGGCGCTCCAGACGGTGGACGACGCGGCCCTCGTCGTCCACCGCGAGGACCCCGGTGGTGCCCGGCGGCCGGAACGGCGCGCGCACCGCGACGCGGGCCGCCGCGTGCCGCAGGGCGGGACCGCGGCGGTGCAGGAGTTCCAGGGCGGGGACGCGGGGCCCGGCCAGGGCCACCCAGAGCGGGCCGCCGGGCTCGCGCCAGACGTTGTCCGGCTGACCCGGCAGATCCTCGGCGAGGGTGTCGGCACGGCCCGCGGCGGATCCGGTGAGCCGGACCCGGGTCAGACGCCGGGCGCCGGTCTCCGCGACGACCAGAAAGGACTCGTCGGCGGCCGCCGCGAGACCGTTGGCGAACTGCAGTCCCTCCAGGACCACCTCGGGTTCCGTGGCGCCGGGCGCCAGACGCAGCAGCATGCCCGTGCCGGTGTGTTCGACCAGATCCCCGATCCACCGGTCGAGCGGGTACCGGCGGCTGGAGACGGTGAAGTAGACGGTGCCGTCGGAGAGCGCGATCACGTTGCTGCAGAAGCGCAGGGGTGCGCCGGCCAGCGTGTCCGCGAGGACGCGGACGGCGCCGTCGCGGACACGGACGCCGAGCAGCCCTCGGCGGGCGTCACAGACCAACAGGTCACCGTCCGGGAGGAGTTCGAGCCCGAGGGGCCGGCCTCCGGTCCGCGCGATCACCTGGACCCGGGTGCGCGCGGGGTCGGCGAGTCCCTCGACCCGCAGGACACGGCCGTCCTCGACGGCGGTGAGGACCCGGCCGTGCGGGTCGGCCACCACGTCCTCGGGACCGTGACCGCCGAGGGACACGCAGTGGCGCGGTACGAGGGCCGTGGGGCGGGCTGGCTTCGGAGAGTGCGTCATGTCCGCCTCCGTACCCCCGCCGGCCCTTCTCCAACAGACGCCGGACCCCGGAGACCCGCACTCGGCGATGCGGTACCGCGCGTCACCGCACCAGGGCCCGTCCGCGCGGTGCGGCCCGGAGCGGTGCGGATCCCCACGAGGGGAGCGAGATGGTCAGGATTCGAGAAGCCGTCGGGCAGTCCCCCGTCCTAGCGTGGAGGAGCCGGCGCAGTCCGTCGGCCGGACAGCAACGACACCCATCACGAAGGAGCCGCCATGACCGCCGGCCTGAAGACCATCGTCTACCCCGTCAAGGACCTCGCACGGGCGAAGGCCCTGTTCAGTGGACTGCTCGGGGCGGAACCGTACGCGGACACCGCGTACTACGTCGGGTTCAAGGACGCCGGCCAGGACGTGGGGCTCGACCCCAACGGTCACGCCAAGGGAATGACCGGACCGGTTCCGTTCTGGCACGTCGACGACATCCGGGCCTCGCTCGCCGGGCTTCTGGAGGGCGGGGCCGAGACACTGCAGGACGTCCAGGACGTGGGCGGCGGCAGGCTGATCGCCTCGGTCAAGGACCCGGACGGCAACCTCGTCGGGCTCCTCCAGGACGCCCCCGGCGCCTAGCCCCGGGCCGGTCCCGACGATAAAGATGCAACCGCACTGGTTGCACGCTCAATGAACAGCGGCGGCTCTGTTACCGTGCAGACATGGCAGCGAACACGGCGGATGAGGTCCGGCTCGAGGACCGGTGGCGGGACATCCTGTCGGTGCACGCGCGCACCATGTGCGAGATCGACCGTGCGCTGCATCCGCACGGTCTGGGCGCCAGCGACTTCGAGGTGCTGGACATCCTCGCCTCCGGAGAGCTCTCGCACGCGGGCGAGCAGTGCCGGGTGCAGAACATCGCCGACCGCGTCCATCTGAGCCAGAGCGCCCTGTCCCGCCTGATCGGGCGGCTGGAGAAGGACGGACTGGTCCAGCGCACGGTGTGTGCGGAGGACCGGCGCGGAGTGTGGGTCGCGCTCACCCGCGAGGGCCGTGACCTGCACGCCGAGGTGCGCCCGCTGCAGCGCGCCGTCCTCGCCCGCACGCTGGCCGGCTGAGGGCCGCCTGTCGCGGACCCGCTCCGTACCCGGCCCGGACTACGGGGTGGCCGGGGGCAGTGCCGCGTCTCCGGCGCCCGGGCGGCGGTCCACCGGCCGGGCCGGCGGGATGGGCGTGGTGGCGAAGTCCCGTGGTCCGGTCCACAGCGCGGGGACCGCGTCGCCGCGCCGGCACAACTCATAGGCGATCGCCTCGTAGTTGACCCGCCAGCCCTGGAAATGGGGCCATGCCTCCCGCGCTGTCCGACCGGCGGGGAAGCCCGCTGCCCGCACCATGGACACCGCCGCGTCGAACTCCGCGAAGGACAACCGGATCGGGGTGTCCGGGGCGGGGTCCGCGTCGTACGCGAAGCGCAGGGAGCGCGCGATGTCCCGCAGTGCGGTGAAGCCCGCGCGCAGGACCAGCCGGGCTTCGGGCGGAGCGCTGCCCGGGGTGAGGGCAAGGTGCAGGGCGGCCGCGTCCATCACGGAGACCAGACCGACGATCCAGCTGCGGTACGGCCGCGGGGAACGGAACGCCAGCAGGACCGGGTACGTGGAGTGGCTCTCGCCGATGTCCGAGGCGAGCCGCTCCCAGGAGCGGTACAGCTCGGGGAGCGCGATCTCGGTGTCGACCAGCCACTGCCGGGCCAGGATCTCCGGTCCCCAGGCGGGTTCCCCGGCGCGCGACTGGAGCAGGGTCACCTCCAGCTCGCGGCGGTTGTAGGCCGCGTACAGGGTGGGCAGGTACGCGATCTGGAGGGCGATCACGACCGGTCCCGTGGCCGCCGCGAGGAAGTCGACGACGGACAGGTGCAGACGGTCACCGCTGGCGAAACCGAGCGTGAACAGGCTCGATCCGGCCTCTCGCACGGACTGGCTCCAGGTGAGCGCGGAGAGGGCGTGCAGCAGCAGTCCGAAGCCGAGCAGGGCGCCGCCGAGCCAGCTCGCGAGCATGCCGACCAGTATGAGCGGGGCCAGCCAGGTCTGTGCGCGGTCGATGGCGTCGTAGCCGCCGCCGGGGGCCGCCAGGCGCAGGAGCAGACGCAGCCCGCGCCACCAGCGGATCACCAGCGAGGAGTAGAGCCCCCGCGGCACCACGAGGGTGCGCAGGATGCTGGCGAGCACCAGGACGAGAAGCAGCCCGCCGGCGACGCCCGAGATCCAGTTCATGCGGCCATTGTCACGCCCGGTACGGGCCGGCCCGCGCGGCGGCTCGGATGCCTGCGGATGCCGGTGCCTGCGGATGCCGGTGCCTGCGGGAACCGGTGCCTGCGGATCCCGGTGTCTCCAGTTACCGGTGCCTACCGATGCCGGGTGCGTCCGCCCGCGGCCCGGCGGTGGTCATGGCGACGGAGGGCGGGCCCCCGACCGGCATCTCGTCGAGGGCCCGTCGCCGCGTCGCTCCGGATCAGACGGCCGGGCGGGCCAGGAGCGTGCGGACGCCCTCGGAGGTGAGCGTCAGACCGTGCGGTGAACTCGCGTCGATGGTGAGCGCCAGATCGCCGGACGGCCACTGCGAGGCCAGCGCGCCCAGGGGAACCATCCGGTAGCGGGAAACGAAGGGCAGCAGCCCGGCCATCTCCAGCTCCGAGGTGAACACCGGCACCACCTGCTCCCCGCCCGGCTGGTCGAGCACCGGCAGCGCCACGGCCGCGGGATCGGTGGCGTCCTGGTCGCTCGCGTCGTCCGGCACGGGAACCAGCACCTCGCTGTCGGCCAGCGTGTCAAGTGCTGCCACGTCGCGGGTGTTCTCCGCGAGGGTGTCCAGGGCCCGCTGGGCCGGGGTCGCGGGCGTGGGCCGGTGGTGGTCGTTCGAGGGTGTGTCCATGGCAGATCCCCATGAGTAGCGGACGGACCGCCCGGCACGTGATCCGTCCCGGGCGCGGTTCCCGTCGCGCGTACCCGTCCACGGCCGGGACATTCCGCGTCAGGACGACGGAATCATGATCGCCCGGCTGGCGAGGAACGTGAACGGCACGGCCACCGCCGAGGCGAGCAGCGCCGCGGTCCGGGACCCGCAGTGGCCCACCTCGACCAGGAAGTGCAGGGCGAGCGTGGAGACGACGAGGTTCGTGGCGGTGGCGAGGGGGAAGCGCACGAACTTCCGCAGGGTGGGACGCGTCCGGTAGGTGAAACGCGCGTTGAGGAAGAACGAGACGACCGTGGCCCCGGCGAACGCCACGAGATGGGCGACCAGGTAGGGAAGGACCGTCAGCAGCGTGAGGTAGAAGCCGTAGTACACCGCGGTGTTGGCCACGCCGACCACGGCGAACCTGAGGAACTGGCCGCTGATCAGCAGCTGCCGGGCACGCCGGGGCTGCGCGGACGGTGGCCGCCGGTCGAGACGTCGAGAGAAAAGTCCGATCATGTCCTCATCATTGAAGCAGAGCCGGGAAGCGTCCCGGTCCACTCCCTTCCGTTGCCCCCCTCCCTTGTCCCTCCGCTGTCCCCCCTTGTCCTCTCTTGCCGTCCCTGGCTCCCCCCTGCCCGCCCTTGCTCGCTCTTGCTCGCCCCCGCTGGGACCGCACGGACCGGAAAACCGGGGGCCGTCGCAGCCCCGGGCGATTACAGTCGGCGCTCTCATTTCCGGACCCGTGCCGTGACCGGGGCCGCGCCGTTTTTCACTGGGGGACAGAGCACCATGGGGTCCGACCGTTCAGGCCTGCCCGGCGGGGGTGCGCGTGTGCACTACCCGCGCACCCCGCATCTGCCGTGGTCACCGGGGGCGACCTCGGACGACGTGCGGGCGGTGGACCTGGCGGGCCTGCGGGACCTGGAGGTGGTGGTCACCGAGAAGCTCGACGGGGAGAACACCACCCTGTACGCCGACGGGCTGCACGCCCGGTCACTCGACTCGGCGCACCATCCGTCGCGGGCGTGGGTGAAGGCTCTGCAGGGACGGATCGGCGCGGCCCTTCCGCCGGGGTGGCGGGTGTGCGGTGAGAACCTGTACGCGCGGCACTCGATCGCGTACACCGGACTCGACAGCTGGTTCTACGGGTTCTCCGTCTGGGACGGTGACCGGTGCCTGGGCTGGGACCGGACGGTGCGGTTCCTGCGGCGGCTGGGCGTCCCGGTGCCGCGGGTGCTGTGGCGGGGCGTCCTCGACGAGCGGGCCGTACGGGCTCTGCGCGTCCTGCGGCTGGATCCCGCCCGGCAGGAGGGGTACGTCGTACGGACCGTCGAGGGCTTCGGACACGAGGAGTTCGGCCGCCGGGTGGCCAAGTGGGTGCGGCCCGGGCATGTGCGGACCGACACGCACTGGATGCACGCCGAAGTGGTGGCCAACGGGCGGGGCACGGCCGCCGCACTGTGGGACGTACGGTCGGGCGCGGCCCCCGACGCCCAGGCACTCGCGGCGGCGACGGGAACGGGGTCGGAGGCGGGACCAGCGGGTTCGGGGACGGCCGGGGAGACATCCGCCGGCGATGCCCTCGTCGCGGAGGTGTCCGCCAGGCTCGACGTGCTGGGGCGGACCGGGGACGCCCGGCTGACGGGCGTGCTCGCCGCCCTGCTGCACGGCCGGCGTCGTGCCCGGCTGGCTCCCCGGCTGGCCGGACCGCTCGGCATGCCGTCGGCACGGCGGGTAGCGGACCTGGTCGGGCTGCAGTCCCTGCTGCGCCGCCCCTACCCCGACGAGGAACGGCGTGCCGGACTGGGACGCATGGCCGTCGCGGCCGACCTGGGCGTGCTGCACGCGGTCGCCGCGGCCGTCGCCGCCACCGAGGGTGCCGCGGCGCGCGAGCAGGTCGACTGGTCGGCGCTCCACGCGGAGGAGGCTGGGCTCCTCGCGGAGGAACCGTTCGAGCGGCTGCGCGCGAGTCTGTGCCGTGCCCTCACCGGCCTCGGGGACGCCGATGCGGCCGACCGCTGCTGGGCGCAGGCACGGGCGTCGTACGCCGCGGGGCACGTGGTCACCGCGGAGGCGGCCGTGGCGGCGACCTGGCGGCTGCGGAGCGGCGCGTTCCCCCGGCTGATCCACTTGGTGGGTCCGTCGGGCAGCGGCAAGAGCACGTTCGCCGCCGGACTGACCGGGATCGACACCCGTGTCTGCCTGGACGACCTGCGCTCGGCGCGCGGCGCACGCTCCGACCAGCGGGCCAACGCGGACGTCCTGCGCGAGGGCCTGCGACGGCTGGACTCCGCGCTCGCGGCCGGTCCCGCGACCGTGGTGTGGGACGCCACCTCGCTCGGCCGGCACCAGCGTTCCCTGGTGGACGCCGTGGCGCACCGCCGTGACGCGCTGATCACCCAGGTGGTCGTGCTGGCCACGGACGACGAACTGAGCGGGCGCAACGCCGAGCGGGCGCACCCGGTGCCGCCCGAGGTGCTCGACACACAACTGCGCCGGTTCGACCCGCCCTACCCCGGCCAGGCCCACCGCACGTGGTACGTCGGCACGGGCGGGACCGTGGACGACGTCGACGGCACACTGGTCGACGGCACTCAGGACGGGGGCGAGCGGTGATGCGCACCAGCGACGAGATCTACCACCGGGTCCGCTGGGACCCCCGCTTCGACCCGGCGCGGTTCGTGCTGGGTGTCAACCAGCGCGGGGCAGCCCCCGAGCGCGTTCCGCTGCCCGCCTTCGTGCCGGGGGGTGACATCCCCTGGCACCGGGTGCTGTTCGTCGAGGCGGACGGCGAGGTGGTGTGGGACCGGGCCACCGGCGTCGACCGGATCGACATGTCGACCGCCGGCCGGGTGCGGGACCCGCGCCTGCTGCGGGCCCCATTCTTCACGGCCGACACGCCGCACGTGTGGGACGACGCGGCGGCACGGTGGCGTACCCCCGACCGTACGGGGGCGCCGGCGGACGCCACCCGTGTGCGGGTGCTGACCTGGAACACGCTGTGGGACCGCTACGACAGCGACCGCATCGACACCGAACGCCGCCGGCCCCTGCTGCTCGCGGCCCTGGAGGACGCCGACGCCGACGTCATCGCGCTCCAGGAGGTCGAGGCCGGGCTGCTCGACCTGCTGCTGCGGGCCCCCTGGATCCGCGCCGCCTACACGGTGGGCAGCGACCCCCGCGGGAAACGGGTCGACGACACCGGACTGCTGCTGCTCAGCCGGTTGCCCGTGCGCGAGGCCGCCCATCACGCGCTCGGGCCGCACAAGGGCATCACCGCCCTCACCCTGGAGACGGCGTCCGGCCCGCTCGTGGTCGCCGCCACGCACCTCAGCAGCGACCACTCCGACAACGGCCCGGCCCGCCGTGAGGCCGAACTCGCGCGCATCGCCGAGGGACTTGCCGACGTGGACGGTCCGCTGATGCTGCTCGGCGACTTCAACGACGGCGACGACGGCCCGGCCGGACCCGCCGCCGCCCTCCGGCTGCGCGACGCCTGGACCGAGGTGCGCGGGCCCGCCGACCGGAGCCCCACCTTCGACCCCGCCGTCAATCCGCTGGCCGCGGTCTCCTCGCGCTCCGGCCGTTCCTCCCGGCTCGACCGGATCCTGCTGCGGGGCCGCGCGCTCCGCCCGGCGTACGCGGGCCTGCGGGGCGACTCCCCCGGTCCCGGCGGGCTGTACATCTCCGACCACTTCGGCGTGGAGGCGGTCGTGAGCCTGGACGGCGCGGGCGTCACCACGGCCCGCGACGGCGCCGGATCCGTGCCGGATCCCGCCTCCGCTTCCGGCCCCGGCTCCGCCGGTGCCCACCACACGCCCGACATCTTCGCCGCCGGCGACGCCCTCGACGTCGCTCCGACCTCCCGGACGGCGGTGGCGTGGCTGCCGCCCGAGGATCAGTGGCCGGTGATCCAGGAACTCCGGCGGGCGTACGACCCGCAGGCCCGTCGCTGGCCGCCGCACGTCAACCTGCTCTTCGGCTTCGTCCCCGAATCCGCGTTCGAACGGGCCGTCCCGCTGCTGTCCCGGGCGGCGGCCACGTCACCGCCCTTCGACATCCGGCTCGACGGCGTGCACACCTTCGGGCACCGGGACGACGCCACGGTGTGGCTCGACCCGGCCGGGGCCGGCCCGGAGCCGTGGGCACGGTTGCGCGCCGCGCTGGAACAGCGGTTCCCACGGTGCCGGGGCCGTGCCGAGGGATTCACCCCGCATCTGACCCTGGGCCGTGTCCGGGACCCGCGGGCTGTCGCCGCCGTCTGCGCCGCGCGGCTCGGCTCCGCCGTCCCGGCCCGGGTCGGGCACCTCGTCCTGCTCTCCCGTCGGGGCGACGAACCGATGTGTCCGCGGGCGACGGTCGCGCTGGGCACGGGTGAGGTGCGGTGGCTGCCCGACCCGGCCACCGCCTCCACCGCCGCCGTGCCCCCGGACGATCGCGCCGAGCGGACCGCACGGTGCCTGGCCGACGCCCTCGGCGAAGGAACCGTGCATGTCGTGGGGTCCCGGCGCATGGGCGGCGCGCTGCCCGGAGCCGATCTGGACCTGGTCGCGGCCCTGCCGGGCGTCGTCGACATGGCGGACATCCGGGCACGGGTTACCAGTGCCCTTACGGACGCCACCCGGGTACGGCAGGTGACCGGCGCCCGGGTGCCGGGGCTGCGGCTGAGCGTCGGCGGACTCGGTGTCGACCTGGGCGTGATCGCCACCGGCTCCCTGGCTCCCGCCGAGGCGGTGGACCACCGCGCCGATCTGGGCGCGCCGGCCGCGACCGCCCTCAGCGCGGTCAGCGACGCGGACGCCGTGCGGAGCGCGGTCGGCGGCCGGCACGCCGCGTTCGCCCGGCTGGCCGCGGAGGTCAAGGCCTGGGCGAAGGCGCGCGGTCTCGACTCGGCACCGTTCGGCGGGCTGCCGGGCCTCGCCTGGTCCGTGCTCGCCGCCCGTACGACCCGCGAGGCTGACGTCCTGTCCCCGGCCGGACTTCTCCGGGACTTCTTCGGGACCTGGGCCGCCTGGGACTGGCGTGAACCGGTCCGCCTCGAACCCGCCGGTGTCGAACCCGTCGGCCTCGAACCCGTCAGTCTCGAGCCGGTCGGCCACGAATCCGACGTCCACGGCCGCACGGACGGCGCCTTCACACAGCCGTGTTCCGCGCTGTCGGTCATGACCCCCACCGAGCCGGTCCGCTCCTGCACGACACAGGTCGGCCCCGGCTTCCTCGACCTCCTGGCGGACGAGCTGTACCGCGCCTGGGACATCCTGGAAACGGCCGCGCGCACCGGCACCGATCCTCTGCCCGAACTGCTGTCTCCCCCACCTCTGCACCGCCGGCACGCCGGATGGCTGGTGGTGCGTGTACGTGCCGCCGGGACGGAGGAGTTCGACGAGATCCAGGGTCGCGTGCGCGGGCGCGTACGGGCCCTGCTCACCGCTCTGGAGGACGCCGGGACCGCCGATGCCCACGCCTGGCCCCACCCCTTCGAGGCGGGTCCGTCGTCGGCGGCCTACGCGATCGGGCTCGGGCGGAACCCTCTCGACGCGGCCCGGCTCGCCAAGATCGCCGAGCGATGGCGCAAGGGACTGCCCGGCGTCGTGACCGAGGGAGTGGAGTGCGGCGGCGTTCCCACCCTCGGCCTGGCGCCGTACGTCCCTCGGCGGCATCCCTAGGACCGAGCCCGGCGCGACCGCCACACCGTGAACGCCGACCAGGTGTACAGACCGAACCGGGTCGGTGCGAGCCCCGCCCCTCGGAGGGATTGCCTCGTCACGGGAGGCTCGGCCCGTCGTAGGTGACCGGAGGTCAGGGCCGCGCAAGGCAGTTGCCCCAGAGTTCGGCCAGCCGAGCCGGGATCTCGTGGCGGGCGGCACAGCCCCGGGGATCGCGCGGGAGCCCGTCACTGGCCACAAAGGTCCACGCGCCGTCCTCGGCCTTGGTGAAGTACTTCTCCGCGCCCCCGGCGTCCTGGAGTTGGACCAGCTCGCCTTCGGTGGCACCGGCCGTCGGGGTGAAGGAGGTCCCCGCGTAGAAGACGCCGTCGCACTCGCCGTAATAGAACGTGCCCTTGACCGGGGCGAAGTGCGTCAGCCCGGGCTGCGCTCGCCGATACGCCAGGGTCACCGCGTCCTTGACCTCCTGCGGCACCACCAGGGAACGGCACGGCGACGCGGACGTCGACGGAGTCGGGGCAGGTGTGGCCGGAGTGACGACCGCCGCCGGCGGAGACGCCCGGCGGGAGTACGCGGTGACGGCGAAGGTTCCGCCGGCCACCGAGGCGACCAGGGCGACGGTCAGTGCCGCGACAGCCAACCGGTGACGGCGACGCAGCTCGTCACCGCGAGCCCGGACCACGGCGGCGGGACGGGCGCTGGTCCGCGCGGCAAGCTCCTCGGATCCTCGGCGGAGAACGGCCTCGAAGTCCTCAGTCATGGTGGTGCACCTCCCGGTCGGCTGAACCGACGGCATCAGCCGCGGCCGCGGATGCGTCGCGAGGTGCCGCGGCCGCCGGCCGCGATCGGGGCCGGCGGCCGGCCACGCGCGGACCGTCACCCGCGATGTCGGACAGATAGGGAGCCATCAGCTGACGCCCGCGCGACAGCCGGGCCTTGACCGTGCCCGCTGCGACTCCGGTCTCACGCGCGGTCTCCTCGACCGACAACCCGACCAGGTGATGCAGCACGATCGCCCGGCGCTGCTCATACGGGATGCGCCGCAACGCCCCGACGATCGCGACATAGTCGGGGCCGACGCCGGGGACATCGTCGGACACGCCGTGACGGCGGTGGGCCGTGACCCGGTTGACCGCCTTCCGCCAGACGCTGACCCTGATGCGGCAGGCCACCGAACGCACCCAGGCCGCCGGGTCCGCGTAGCCGGACACCTTCTCCCAGTTCTGCCAGGCCCGGGCGAAGGCCTCCTGCACCAGATCCTCGGCCTCGGCGAGGCTGCCGGTCATCGCGTACATCTGCCCCGTGAGCCGGTGCACATGGCCGGCGTAGAAATCGTCGAAGACGCGTGCATCGCGCATTTCCCCCTCCACATCGGTGACTTGAGGGGCCCTGCCCTCACCTCCTTGTCACGCCCGAGGGGGGTGGAGGGTTGCGCGCGATGACGGGGCCCGGCGGCGCGGCGCGGGAAGGGGCGGTGACGCGGGCAGGGCAGCGGGGGCCGCGCTGGGCCGTACCCATGCGGGGGGATGGTGGGACGGACGCTCGCGCCGGAAGAGATCGGTCACTGGGCCGTGCCTGGAGGGCGGCGCCGACCTTGGGCCGGGGGGCGCTTCGCGAGGGCCCGCGCCGACGGGTCCGGAAACCGTCCTGACATGCCGCCCGTGACTCGCCGTGGCCGCGGCACGCGAGTCGAGTCACGACCGGGGAGTCGACTCTTCGAGGGGAAACGTCCCTCATTTCCAGTCAGGCGGGTTTGGGACGGCCCTCTCAGGTCAGCCGTAATAGTGGATCGCACAGTCAATGCGGTAAGGACGTGATCTGCGGTGACCAAGAACCAGAAGGCACAGGCGAAGACGGAACAGGCCAAGGGCAAGGCCAAGGAAACCGTCGGCCGCACCGTCGGCAACGAGCGTATGACCGCCGAAGGCAGGGCGGAAAAGGCGAAGGGTGACACCCGTCAGGCCAAGGAGAAGATGAAGGACATTTTCCGGCACTGAGCGTCACGCGCCGCATCGGGCCCGCCGCACGCTCATGCGGCGGGCCCGCTTCTTTTCGAGTAAGGAGTGAGGAAATGCGCGGAGAGTACCGGGCGCCCTCCAACGACCCACTGGCCGATCCGCCCGAGTCGCACTCCCCCGGACCGCGCAGTCCAGCCGAGGTGCGCGAGGCCGTACGGCAGGCGCTCGACAGCGCGCGACGATCCCGCGGAGCCGGAGCGACGGCCGACGCGACAGCCGTCGGTGACGTCCTGCTCGTCGCCTCCGAACTCACCACCAACGCGATGCTGCACGGCGGCGGGGTCACGGCGTTCGAGGTGATACCGGGCGAGCGCGAGGTGCGTCTGTCCGTGAGCGACCGCAGCGAGGACGTGCCGACACCCGTACGGCGCGCCGACGGTCCGGGCACCCTGCAGATCGGCGGCCATGGCTGGCCGATCATCTGCCTGCTGGCCCGCGACATCATGATCTCGTATCTTCGGGCGGGAGGAAAGCGCATCACGGCCGTCGTACCGCTCTCTCCCCGGTAAAGAGAATTGTTCGCGGCCCGGACGGGCCGGAGCCGAAAGCGCGCACCTTTCTTTCAGGTATTCGAGGACATGGGATCCACCGAAACCGTCGCCCGGTCGTCCGGGGTCACCCGGGAGGAACATTGTCGGAGTCGGCACATGACGAAGCCCGCCGCGACGCGGAGCGCGTACGGGGCGACACAGGGCGTGAGGAAACCGGGGAGGAGAGGGCCGACCGCACATGGGGTGACCTCCTCCAAGAGATCCGGGTCGCCCAGACGGGGGTGCAGATCCTGTTCGGATTTCTGCTCACGGTCGTCTTCACGCCCCGGTACACGCAATTGGAACAGGCGGACAGAACGATCTACATCGTCACGGTCGTTCTCGGAGCCGCCGCCACCGGAGCGCTGATCGGCCCGGTGTCCCTGCACCGGATCGTCGCCGGCAGACGGGTGAAGGAGCAGGCGGTCGTATGGGCGTCACGGATGACGCTCGCGGGGCTCGTGCTGCTGCTCGCGACGATGACCGCGTCGCTCCTGCTGATCCTGCGGGTCGCCACCCACGACGCCTATGTGCCCTGGCTCGTCACGGGGATCGTCGTCTGGTACCTGATCTGCTGGTTCGCCGTACCGATGTGGGTGCGCGGCCGCCCCACGACGTCGTGACCCTTCCTCGGGGCCCTCACGCGGTGAGGGCCTGCCGGGGCACACCGGGCGAAGAGGAGGACGCGCCCCGCACGACGGGACGTACCGGATAGGTGGTCTTGCCCGGGTCCACCACCGCGTCCCCCAGCACGATCCGGCCCGCCGCGTGCAACGCGTCGCACTCGTCGGTGGGCAGGGCGACGTAACACCCTCCACGCCCGGCGCCCGCATCCATGGGCTGCCAGTAGCCGTACCGGCGTCGCCCGCTGGCCTGCACCGTGAGGCAGACGGGAGCACGCTGCGCGGTGATGAGACGCAGCACCTCGCCACCGTCGGGGCCGAGGGGAGCGGCGGGGCCCGGGAGAGCTCGGAGCATCGTCCGCGGCCTCCGTTCCGGGCTCGGCACGGCGCGGCGGTGTGGGGCGGTCGTCATGTGCGGGCGGCCTCTCGACGGACGGGTGCGATCACGTCCCGCGGGGAGCGGAAACGATCTTCGTTGCTGCTCGGCATTGTTGCGGACGGCACTGACAACGCGAAGGCGGCGCTCGCGGAGCCGGTTCACCGACGGCGGGGCGCCGTCGCCGTCCGATGCGCGCGAGCGGTCAGTTCGCCCTGGACGAAGGGGTCGTGGTCGGGGTCGTACGCCCCCGCGTGGTCGGCGAGCGCCTCGGTGATCCGCTCCCACTCCTCGACCTCCGCGCCCGCGATCAGCGCCTCCTGGTCGGTGAGCGTGTCGCTCCGGACCGTCTCCCGGGCGGCCTCCAGCGCGGCCTTCGCCTCGTGGTGCCGCATACCGGTGGCCGTGCGGCACACGCGCGCCCAGGCGGCACGTTCCTCCTCGGAGGGCTCACGCACCTCGTCGTCCGTCACGTCGCCCCGTGCTGACGCTCGGTCCTGCTCCTGGCTCACTGCTCCACCTCGTTCAGGTGTACGGAACTGATCTGTCCTACAGCGGTTCCGTGTGCCCCCGACTGGAAAACCGACACCTGCCGGGAGCGACGGGACGGTACGGGGAGCGGCCCGCGGTACGCCCGGAGGTGGGCGCTCGCCCCCCGAATGCGCCGGGACCGGGTGGTCACCAGGGCAGGAGGGCGTGCACGTCCTTCCCGTCGGGGCGTATCACGACGCTCACCCGATGACAGAGCGCGTGGAGGAGGTGCCAGCCGATGCCGCCCGCGCCCCGGGACGGGTTCATGCGGCGGGGCGCGGGCGGCGTGGTGCTGCTGTCGCGCAGTGTCACCTGCACTCCGTCGCCGGTGGGGCGTACCCGCAGTTCGAAGGGGCCGGGAGCGTACTGGATCGTGTTGGCGGCCAGCTCCGTCACCACCAGCAGGACGTCGTCCCAGTACTCGGGCGACGAGGGCGGTGACGCCCGCGCGAGGACCCGCAGATAGCCCTCCGCCGAGAGGCGGGCGTCGGTCACGTCGCGCAACTGACCGGGAAAGACGACGGCGAGGCTCTCCAACTCCTCGTCCGACGGCCGCTTGTCCCCGCTCGGATCACTTTCCATCACGTCTGCCCCGGACTCTTCGGCGGGATCTCTCCTCTTGCTCCACATCACGCGGACGCCACCTTTCGTGCGCTCCTGCCCACGCGCCGGTCCCACTCGTTCAGTACGCCGGCACTGACTAGGTTCCGGCATCCCTGGCGGCGCGGCCGACCGTGCGCCGCTTCAGCGCGCGCCGTTCGTTCTCGCTCGTCCCGCCCCAGACGCCGATGGTCTGGCCCGTGTCGAGCGCCCAGCGCAGGCACTCGTCACGGACGGGGCACCGCCGGCAGACGGCCTTCGCCTCCTCGACCTGCGGAAGCGCGGGGCCCGTGCTGCCGATGGGGAAGAAGAGGTCGGGGTCGACGGTGCGGCATGCCGCCGATTCGCGCCAGTTGTCCATGGGAACCTCCTGCGATCACGGTGGTGTCGTTCGTCGGACTTCGGTCCCCCTTCGGGTCACCGTTGATCCACGGGTGAAACACAGGGTCTTGCCGGGACAGCTTTGCTTGAACGCGAAATGACAGCGTCGGCCGTGCGCGGGCCCGCCCTCCGGGGGCGCCCGTGGGGCGCGACGAGGAGGCGCGGGTGGCAAAATGGGAGCCCTGGTGGGCGACGACGCGGCTTCGACAGCAGAGCAGGTGGCAGATGTCACATGAGCCCGGCGAGGTCTGGGAACAGTTCGCCGTCGCCCTGGCGGAAATGGCGCGCGATCTGCTGGCCCAGGACTCGGTCCAGGACACCCTGGACCGCATAGTGGAGCACGCGACGGTGCTGATCAACGGCTGCGACGACGCCGGAATCCTCACCGTGCGACGGGGCGAGGTGCACGCCCTGGCGGCGACGAGCGACGTGGTGCGCCGCGCGGACCGGGTCCAGCAGGACCTGCGGGAGGGCCCCTGCTTCGACGCCGTGACCGACCGTCAGCAGATCTATGTCATCGAGGACTTGAGCAGGCCGCACGAACGCTGGTCCCGCTTCGCCTCCGAGTTGAGGAAACTGGGCATGGGGAGCGTGATGGGCTTCCTCCTCTTCACCGAGGACGACGAACTGGGCGCCCTCAACCTGTACTCCCACCGGCCCCGCGCTTTCGGCGAGGCCGCCCGGCGGGCCGGCTGGATCCTCGCCTCGCACGCGGCCGTGGCCTTCTCGGCGGCCCGCACCCACCAACAACTCGGCGACGCCCTGGAGACCCGTCACGAGATCGGCGAGGCGATGGGCATTCTCATGGAGCGCTACGGGCTGCCCGAGAACGCGGCCTTCAAGGTGCTCAAGAAGGCGTCACAGGACCGCAACGTCAAACTGCGCGAGATCGCCCGCCAGGTCTGCGAGACCGGCGAGAAGCCCGGCTGACCGGCGCGGAGACGGTACGGGGCGGATCGGCGTCGGCTGCCCGACCGGAGACGGCGATGCGCGAGCGCGGCCGGAGGCGCGATCGTGTGTCACCGTTCGCAGTGGACTTCTTCGCGTGCCCGCTCAGATCGGTCAACGGCGCACCCGATAGCGCAGGTGGAGCACCCGGTTGCCCTGGATCACCACGTCAGGATCCTCCAACAGGTGCTGCGCGTGGACCGACCCGAAGTAGCGCTTGCCGGACCCGAACACCACGGGTACGACGTCCATGCGCACCTCGTCGACCAGACCGGCCGCGAGCACCTGGCCACCCACGTCGCCGGCGGCGACCTCGACCATGCGGTCACCCGCGAGCCCTTGCGCCTTGGCCACGGCTGCCTCGACGCCGTCGACGAAGTGAAACGGCGCCTCGGGGTCCCAGCCCTCGGGCTCCGGCCGGTGCGTCACGACGACCACGTGGTCGATCCCGCCCGGGGGCTTCCCGTCCCAGCCGTCCGTCAGGTCGAAGACGTGGCGGCCTACGACCGTCACCCCGATCTGGTCCCAGTAAGGCCGGGTGTAGTCGTAGGACGTCTGCGACACCTTCAGCTCGCCGCTCCCGTCCAACGGGACGTCACCGCTGGACAACCAGTCGAACAACGGTCCGGGCTGGTCGTTCTCGTCCGCGACGAAGCCGTCCACCGACACCGAGCTGTACATGACCACCTTGCCCACGGGGCTCTCCTCTGCTTCGGGGTGCCCCCAAATTAGCGTGTCGTGAGCTGTCGCTCTTGAAAGAGATCAATCGGCCGGCAGGGGCCCGCTGTCCAGCACGTGCCCGGGATGTTCGCGCAGGAACCGCTGCCGGACTTCGACGTACCGCGTCGGCGTGAGCCCGGTGAACGCCCGGAATTCGTGGCCGAAGTGGGCTCGGTCGAAGTAGTGTCTCCGCCTCGGGTTCGCCGCGTCGCACGACCGCGGCCCGCGAGCCGGCTCCCTGCCGTCGGGCGGGCTGTGCCCGGCCCGGCGCCCGACGGTTCACGCGGCCGGGGACCGGGGACTGACGCGGCGTTCAGCGGCTCCGGTGCGGCGTTTCCGGCGTTTCCGGCGTGTCGGGTGGGTCCGGCGTGGGCCGTTCCGTGCGTCGGCCGACGGCCACCTGCTCGGGGTCCAGAATGCTCTCGCCGTAGAGATCCTGCAGCCAGTTGGTCTGGTAGATGGTGTCGAGGTAGCGCTCGCCGAGGTCGGGAGAGATGGCCACCGCGGTGATACCGGGCGTGTCCTGCCGGTTCAGCCAGTCCATGGCACCGCTGACCACCGTCCCGGTGGACCCGCCGAACAGGAAGCCGCGGCGGGCCAGCCGGTGGCACGTACGGATGGTGTCCGCCTCCTCGACCCGGATCACCTCGTCCACGAGGGACTCGTCGAGCAGGGGCGGCCGCATGCTCATGCCCAGGCCCGGGATCATCCGGCGGCCCGGTTTGCCGCCGAAGGCCACCGAGCCGACGCTGTCGACGGCGACGATCCGCACCGGCCGGTGCCACTTCCGGAAGAAGCGCGCGCAGCCCATCAGGGTCCCGGTGGTACCCGCCCCGACGAACAGAACGTCCAGGCCCGGGAAGTGGCTGGCGATCTCCGGCGCCGTCGTGCGGTAGTGAGCCTGCCAGTTGCCCGGGTTGGTGTACTGGCTGAGCCACACGTAACGGTCGTCGGACGCGCACAGCGCGCGGACGTAGTCGATCCGCGCGCCGAGGAAACCCGCGTTGGCGTCCAGCTCCGAGATGACGTGCACCTCGCTGCCGAGCGCCTCCATCAGCAGACGGGTCGAGAGGTTGCACCGGGAGTCCGTGACGCACAGGAACTGGTAGCCCTTGCTCGCGGCGATCATGCTCAGCGCCACGCCCAGGTTCCCGGACGACGACTCCACCAGGATCGAGTCCGGCTTCAGGATCCCTTCGCGCTCGGCGCTCTCCACCATCTCGTTCGCGGCTTTCAACTTGATGGAGCCGGCGAAGTTGAAGCCTTCGCACTTCAGATACAGCGAGCGCCCGAAGATCGACTGGAGGTCGACGTAGAGCTGGCTTTCGTTGAAGGCGTGGGGAGCGGAGATGACGGGCACGGTGGGCCTCCTGATGCCAGAGCTGAAGTGGTTCCGCTTCAGCCGTACCGACGCAGGTCGTGGAAGAAGTCGTCGACGAGCCGGAGGTCCCCCTTTCGGGCCACTTCGTCGTAGACGTACTTGCCGACGGCGAGGTCGAGGACACCGAGTCCGAAGGGCGAGAAGATCACGGTCCGGTCGGCCGGCGGGGTCACCCGTCCGGTCAGGACGTCATCGAGGGTGCCGTCCAGGAAGTCCCGGCCGCCGGTGAGCTGTTCGGCCAGGTGGGGCGAGGTGTCGGCCTTCAGGCAGTGCTCGACGTCGTCGACGATGTTGGCGGCGGCGAGCAGGATCTCGGGGGCGAGGTCGCGCAGCGACACGTTCAGCACCAGGGGATGGTGGGAGAACCAGTCCGGGTCCGTGACGTGGGGTTCGCCCGCGACCGTCGCGAAGACCACCAGGTCGCTGGCGCGGATCAGCTCCTCGGCGCTGTCGTGCACCGTGATCCGAGGGGCGTGTCCGGTGGTTCCGGCCTCCCGCAGATATCCGGAGAAACCCGCGGCGCTGTCGGCCGACAGGTCATGCACACCCACGGTGTCGAAGAGCCAGCCGGTGCCGGCCAGGAAGGTGTGGATGTAGCGGGCGATGAGACCGGTGCCGACGAATCCGACCCGGGTGGGACGGGGGCGGCCGCGGCTGAGCCGGTCGGCCGCCAGCGCGGCGGACGCCGCTGTCCTGGTGGCGCTGATGACGGAGCTTTCCAGGCAGGCGAAGGCGTAGCCGGTGTCGTGGTCGTTGAGGACGAGGACCGCGGAGGCCCGGGGGATGCCCGCCTGGACGTTGCCCGGGAAGCTGGAGATCCATTTCATCCCGTCCACCCGGATCGGGCCGCCGATGGACGCGGGCAGCGCGATGATCCGGTCCGCCGGGCGGTCGGGGAAGCGCAGGAAGTACGAGGGCGGGTTGACCGAGTCGCCCGCGCCGTGCAGCCGGTAGGCGGCCTCGACGAGTTCCACGAGTTGTCGCTCGCGCCCGCCGAGTGCCTGCTGCACCTGAGCGCCGGAGATCACCGCGAAGGTGGGCGCCGGGGTGTACCGGGGAGTGGCCGCCTCGGTGAGAGGAGAGGGCAGGACGGTCATCGCGGGCCTCCCTCGGGGGTGGGGCGGCGGTCGGCGGCCCGCTGGGGCTCGGCCATCGCGACCAGCACCTCGCGTTCCCCGGTGAAGGCCTCCCGGCTGTGCGCGGCCCGTACGTTGTCGACCAGCAGCATGTCGCCTGCCTGCCAGGGCTCACGTCGGGTGTGGTCCTCGTAGGTGGCGTTGATGAGCTGGACGACGTCCTCGCCGATCGGGGAACCGTCTCCGAAGCGGGTGTTGAAGGGCAGCCCGTCCTGCCCGTAGACGTCCACCAGGTACTCGCGCACCTCGGGGGCCAGCGTGAACTCGTTGAGGAAGGCGATCTGGTTGAACCAGCAGCGCCTGCCGGTGAGCGGGTGCCGCACGACGGCGTCGCGGCGCTGCCGCGTCCGCAGGGACCCGTCGGGCTCCCAGGTGAAGTCGATGGCGTGGTCGCGGCAGTAGCGCTCGATGGCGGCGTGGTCGTCGGTACCGAACGACTCGGTCAGGGACGCGCCGATCTCGTCGTTGTAACTGCGTGTGAGCAGCCAGCCCTCGCGCTCGAATCGCTCGGTCAGCGCGGCGGGCAGCGCCTCGAGCACCCGCTCGGCGTCGGCCACCGCGGTCGCTCCGCCCTGGCCGGGTGCGCTCAGGCAGGCGAAGAGCATCAGGCCGGGGAACTCCAGCCGGTAGCTCAGCTCGTGGTGCATGCACATCGGCTGGTTGGCAGGCCAGGTGGAGGAGGAGTACAGCCCGGGCCCGCGGACCTGCCGGGGGGCGAACGCCTCCCTGTCCTCCATCGGATCGCCGCCCAGTCCCCTGAAGACGGCGCCGACCTGCTCCGCCGCCCGCAGTCCCAGACCCCGGACGAGCAGTGCGCCGTGCTCCGTGACCTGTCCGCGCAGCGCCTCGCGGTTCTCGGCCGCCCAGGCGGGCGCGTCACCGGGGGCGTCGACATGCAGGATCGGCGGCTTGCCGGGGTGCAGTTCCACCTCGGGCAGGGCTGCCAGGAACGAGGACGACATCGGGATTCCTTTCGGTTGCCGCTCACGGGGGTGCGGCCGCTCAGGTGGGTGAGATCCGCTCACGTGGGTGAGGGGGAGGTGAGCAGTTCGGCGGCGTCCAGGACCGCCTGTGCGGCCGCGTCCGGCCGGGTGCGCGGGAAGTAGTGGCCGCCGTCGGCGAGTTCGCGCAGTTCCACCTGTTCGGCCAGGAGCTGCCAGTCGCGGTACCGGTCGGCGAACCCCGCCGTGTGGTCGTCGTCGGCGGCGACGACCACGGTGACCGGCATGGAGAGCCTGACCGCCGGAGGGCTCTCCAGGGCGTCGGTGAGATAGCGGTGGGCGGCCACGCAGTCGTTCCGGTAGGCGGCACCGACCTGTTCGGCCTGGACCGCGTCCAGCTCGCCGAGCTCGGTGTACCCGCTGTCCGAACTCAGCCCGGCGGCGATCTCGGCGTTGCTCCGCCCCGCCAGTTCGATGAGGGCCGCACGCCGGTCGTCGGCGGTGCCCAGGAGCTGGGCGCCCAGGAACACCCGGGGCACGTCCACTCCCCGTTCCCGCAGCAGCCGCGCCGTCTCCAGCGCGGGAGCGGCGCCCGAGGAGTGACCCCAGAGCACGACCCGGGCCAGGCCGCGCCCGACGATCTCGCCGACGACCTGCCGCGCCACCAGTGCCAGCGGCGCGAACGGCTCCTCGTGGGCGGCCGGGTCGTGACCGGGCGGGTCGACGGCGTAGACCGAGGGTCCGTGGCCCGTGGCCGCCAGAGCGTCGGCCATCGGCCGGAAGTTGACCGCGTTGCCGCCCGCGTGGGGGAAGCACACCAGGGCCCACTCCGAGGGGCCGTCCGATTCCACGAGCGGCTGCAGCAGTTCGTGGCGCCGCCCCGCGGCGCCGTCGAGGAGCGCGGCGAGGTCGGCGAGCACCGGGTGCGAGGTGATGTCCTTGAGGGACACCGCGCGGTCCAGGGCGACGGTGAGTCTCACGGCCGTCAGTGAGGTGCCCCCGGCGTCGAAGAAGTGGTCCCGCCGGCCGACGCTGTGCTCGGGTACGCCCAGCAACTCGGCCCACACACCGGCCAGTTTCCGTTCGGCCGGGGTGTGCGGAGCGCTCCCGCTCTCTCCCTCGCGGCCGTCGGCGGCACCCTTCGCGGTCAGTTCGGCCAGCGCGGTCAGGGCCATTGTGTCGGTCTTCCCGTTGGCGGTCAGGGGCAGGCTCTCCCGCCGGTGGAAGGCGGAGGGGATCATGTAGGCGGGCAGTACGGCGCCCAGCGCCTCGCGCAGCACGTCCACGGGAAGGGACCGGCCGCAGTAGTAGGCGATCAGGTGCGTGCCGCCGGCCGACTCGGCGACCACCACCGCGCCGTCCCGGACACCGGGCACCCGCAGCAAGGTGTTCTCGATCTCGCCGATCTCGATGCGGAAGCCTCGGATCTTGACCTGGTTGTCCCGGCGGCCGAGGAACTCCAGCGAGCCGCCCGGCTGCCAGCGTCCCCGGTCGCCGCCCAGATAGAGCCGCTCCCCCGACCGGTAGGGATCCTTCCGGTACGCCTCGCGGGTCCGCTCGGGGTCGTTGACGTATCCCCGGCCCACGCAGACCCCGGAGAACGCGATCAGGCCCGGGGCACCGAGCGGCACCAGTGCCAGGTGTTCGTCGACGACGTAGACGTGCACGTTGTTGACCGCGCGCCCGAGCAGCACTCGGTCCGGGACGCCGTCCATGATCTCGTGGTTGGTGTCGTCCGAGGTCTCGGTCAGCCCGTAGGCGTTGACGAGCCCGATCCCCGGCTGGATCGCGAACCAGCGCTGGACCAGTTCCCGCTTCAGTGCCTCTCCGGTCACCGACACCCGGGTCAGGTCGGGCAGTTCACGGGGGTGCTGTTCCAGGTACGACACCACCACCTCCAGGTAGGAGGGCACGACCTGCGCCACCCCCACCCGGCCCTGGACCAGCGTGTCGACGAACCGCTCCACGTCGACGATCACCTGCTGTCCGACGAGCAGCGTCCGGCCGCCCACCAGCAGCGCGGCCAGCAGTTGCCACAGCGAGATGTCGAAGCACTGGGGGGCCGTCTGCGCCACCACCCGGTCCTGGTCGATCCCGAGGTCGTCGATCTTGGCGTAGAGGTGGTTGAGCATGCCCGCGTGCTCGCACATCGCGCCCTTGGGCTCGCCGGTGGAGCCGGAGGTGAAGTAGATGTAGGCCAGCTGACCGGCCGTCACCTTCACCCCGAGGTCACTGTCGTCGTGCTGTTCCTCGTACGCCGTCCCGGCCGTCAGTCGCGCGACGCCCGGAAGCGCGCCCAGCGCCCGGTCGAGCGTGCCGGTGGAGCCGGACTCGGTCAGCACGAGCCGGCATCCGGCACGCGACAGGGTCGCCTCGATGCGTCCCGCGGGGAAGTGGGGCTCGATCGGCAGATAGACGCCGCCGGCCTTGAACACCGCCAGCACGGCGGCCAGCCAGTCGAGGTTGCGTTCGGTGACGACGGCCACCGGCTCCTCGCGGTCCAGTCCGCGCGCCAGCAGGGCCCGCGCGAGCCGGTTCGCGCGCGCGTTGAGCTCCCCGTACGTCCACGCCCGCTCGCCGTGGACCGCCGCCACCGTCTCCGGGTGCATGCGCACCCGCTGCTCGAACAGCTCGTGCACCCGTCCTTCGGGCAGCGGCCGGCGCGGTCCGGCCAGGGCCTGGAGCTGGTACCGCACCTCCTCGGGCGACAGCAGACTCTGCCGCGCGTGATCGGCGTCCGCGTCGGCGGCCATCAGTGTGAGCGCGGTGAGGTGGTGGCCGGCGATCCGGGCCGCGCACTCGGCGTCCAGCACCTCGGTGCGGTACCGCAGCCGCAGCACCGGGTCCGCGCCGCGCTCGCACCAGCCGACGTCCAGCACCACGTCCTCGGGCAGTACGCCGGAGGTCCCGGCGGGGTCGAACGTGATCTCGTACGGCGGCCCGGTCGTCCCCGACTCCCGGCGCAGCGCCTCCACGGCGAAGTCCCGGTGCGCCAGCAGGTCGGCCTCGGCCCCACGGACGCTCACCAGGAGCCGGCGCCACGACTGCGGGGCGACGGTCAGCCGGCAGGGCAGCGGACCGGCGTCCGTCCCCGCGGCGGTGTATCCCGTCACCACGTCCCGCTCGCCGGACAGCGCGGCCAGTACCTTCGCGTGCGCGGCCAGCAGCACCGAACTCACCGGCGCGCCCACATCGCGCGCCAGGCCGCGCACCGCCTCCATCACGTCGCCCGGCACCACCGCCTCGTACTCGGCCACACCGGTGACCGGCTCGCGCGACCACCGTGGGGCCGGGGTGAACCCCCCGGCGGCCAGTACACGGCTCCAGTACTCCCGGTCCGCCTCCACGTTCGCTCCCATCGAATGGCCTTCCTCAACTCGCCGTAGCCGCGTCGCTGCCGGCCGAGTACGTTCCCGCCGCCGCACCGGTGCCGTCGGGGTGCGACGGGGCGGTCGTGGTCTCCACGGCGGGGTTTCCTCCCCAGTGCGCGGACGAGGGGACCTCCTCGCCCTTCATGAGGAAGGAGTCGGGTGCCAGCACGGCGCCGTCACCCATCGTCACGCCGTAGTGCACATGGGAGCCGACCCCGAGGGTGCAGCCGGCGCCGAGGGTGGTGCGGTCGGACTTGAACGTGCCGTCCTCCTGCGAGTGGCACTGGATCTTGCTGCCGGCGCTGAGCGTGCAGTCGTCCCCGATCGCGGCGAGCGTCCGCTCCGTCAGATAGCAGCCGTCGTCGAAGACCCGTCGTCCGATACGCACGCCCAGCAGCCGCCAGATCACGTTCTTGAAGGGGGTCCCGTTGAACATGTTGAGGTAGTGGTCCGGCACTTTCCACAGGCGTTCGTGCCACCAGAAGTACGGGTCGTAGATGGAGCACAGTCGCGGGCTCAGCCCGCGGAACCGGGCGACGCAACGTTCCACCAGGGCGAAGTACAGGGCGGTGAACGTCAGGGTGATGGCCACGTACGCGCCGATCACGAGGTGCCCGAGGACTCCGTACAGGCTGACGGAGGCGAGAGCGAACGCCGTGAGCGCCAGGGTGTGCAGCCAGCGCAGGAACAGGAAGAGCGCCATCGTGCGGAGGTTGTAGCGGTTCTTCGCGGCGAGGTTGCGGTGCAGTTCCCCACCGGTCCTGAGGTGGTCGAACCGGGAGTCGCGCTCCACCGAGCGGGGGATCTCGAAACACGGTGAACCGAGCAGTCCGACACCCGTACGGACCTCGCCGTCCAGGGGAACCATCACCTTCGTGGCGAGCAGGCAGTTCTCCCCCGTCCGGCCTCCGGCGGGATAGGCGATGTTGTTGCCGAGGAAGTTGCGCGGCCCGATCGTGGCCCGGGACACCCGGAAGGACGTGCTCGAGAAGTCCGCGTTGATGAGCGAGAGACCGTCGGCGATCATCGTCCCGCTGCCGACGGTCGCCAGGAGCGGGGTCTCGTGCTGCATCTCCGAGCCGAAGTTCGACCCGGTCTGCTCGACCTCCGAAAGGTCGTAACCGAGGCCGCGCAGGTAGGGCACGATGTACGAGCTGTCGCCGAAGAGCCAGGCGAAGAACCTGATGTTCGTCAAGGTCGTCGTCGCCCGGTGCAGCGCGTAGTGGAAGCCGTACAGCGGATAGACCCGGTCGGGCTCGATGGCCAGACTCAGCAGGCGCGGCAGGGTGAACAGGGCGACGAGGCCCAGGACCACGAAGCCGAAGAACAGCGCGACGGACAGGATCAGGGCGTCGACGAGGAAGCCCGACGACGTGATCGCGGGCGTGGCCGAGTCCAGCCTTCGGCCGAGCGCCGGGATCTGGGTGAACAGCATGTACAGCCCGCCGACGGCCAGCGGGAGGTACAGGAAGAACAGCTGGAGCAGGCTCGCGATCCCGAACCAGGCCCGGCTCGGGGTGCCGCAGGCCGCCGGCGCGACTCGCACGTGGTCGATCCGCGTGGGTTCCGCAGGGGAGCCGTGCCGGCGCTCACCGTCCGGGACGACCTGGCCGCGGTACAGGGCGGACGAGTGGCCGAGCTGGGCTCCGTCGCCCATCGCCGTGTCGATGTCGAGGACGGTCTTCTCGCCGACGAACACATCCCGGCCGAGGGTGACCCGGCCGGTCTCGATCCGCCCCGAGTGCGCCCGGTAGCAGAGGAAGAACGAGTCCTTGCGGATCACCGTCCCGGAGCCGATCGTGAGCAGGTCGGTGCAGACGGGGACCGAGCGGGAGAGGATCGTGACCCCGCTGCCGATGCGCGCGCCGAGTGCGCGCAGATACAGCACGTACAGCGGATTACCAACAAAGAAGATCATCGGATTGGCGTGGAGCAGCACCTTGACGAGCCAGAAACGCAGATAGGTCAGACCCCAGACGGGGAATTCACGCGGCTTCCAGCGGCCGATGAGAATCCATTTGGCGACGATCGGGAATCCGCACAGCGCGAGGAATCCGAGGCCGCCGAACAGGAACGACCGCGTGTAGACGTCGGCCAGGCCCGATCCGGCGGCGATCCATTCGTAGCCGCGGGCGGCGACCAGGCCACTGAAGAAGGAGTATCCGAGGAAAATCAGCAATTGCGCGGTCCCGCACAGGACGTAGCGCGACGTGCTCGGCCGCGGCACCGGGGTCGGCGACGGTGCCGGTACGGACGGCGCCGCGGGGAGCGACGCGTCGGCGGGGGCGGGGACGACCTCCGCGAGAGCCGTCGCGAGGCTTCGGATCGTGGGGTACCGGTAGATGTCCTTCATCGACGCGGACGGCAGATCCGGCCGCTTCCTGACCCGTGCACAGAACTGGGCCATGACCAGCGAGTTGGCACCGAGGTCGTCGAAGAAGTGGCTGTCGACCGGAACGTGTTCAGCGGAGACGACGCCCGCCAGTACTTCCGCGAGTTTCCTCTCGGTCTCGGCCGTCGTCGGGTCGGCACCGCTCGGCCTGGCGGCGGCTGCTTCGTCCGGTCCGACTATGAAGACCTCGGAGGACTGCTCCACCATTCGACCTCCTGAGAAGACATTTCGGCTCCCGATTGCCGCGGGCGGCCGGTCCGGTGTCCTCACGCTCCGGCGAATGGCCCGGCCGAGCCGTTTCCGAGCCACGAGACCGTACTCTCTTACGTGATCACGAAACCGCGGGCTTCAGTCTCATTCGTCGGCCGTCAGGCTGCCACTCCGAATCGGCCGCTTGGACACCACGGCACCGTACGACAAGCCGCTCCTCATTGGCCTCCCGCACCGTTGGAGTAACGCGCGCTTCACCCGAATGGCGGCGCATGGCGTCGGGCCCCGGGGAAATCCCGATGAACACCGATGAACACCGATGAGACCCGACGAGATCCGATGGGACCCGATGGGACCCGATGAAAGGGGAGCCGTCGGCGGCCCGCTCCCGGCGCCGTCGATCCCACCCTCTGCGTCGCTCCCACCCCCTGAAGGAGAGTCCGCGCGGCACGCCGTGACGACACCACTGACGAGTCCCCGCCCTCGGGAGAGGGGGAGGGGGAGACCGACGGTGGGGTGAAGGGCGGACATGGGTGTGGTGGCCGGCCCGCCGGATCGGCGCCCTGGCAAGATGGCGGCATGGAACGTGTGCTGGGAATCGGTGGGTACTTCATGAGGGCCGCGGACCCGGCGGCCCTGAGCGCCTGGTATCGCGACTGTCTGGGCCTGGACGCCGACGAGCACGGCCTGTGGCGTCAGGGAGACGGGCCGACGGTGTTCGCGACGTTCGAGTCCGGGACGGACTACTTCGGGTCCCGCGCCCAGCAGGCCATGCTCAACTTCCGCGTCCGCGACCTGGACGCGATGCTCGCGCAGTTGCGGGCCGAGGGAGCGGACGTGGCCGACGAGACGCAGGACATGGAAGGTGTCGGCCGGTTCGGCTGGGTCACCGATCCCGAGGGCAATCGGGTCGAGCTGTGGCAGCCTGCCTGATCGCGTCCCGCCGCGGGCGGTGACGGGCTGGTTCACGCAGTTGGTGAGGTGCTGGTGGCCCACCGGCCTGTCACGGTGCGGGCCTCGGCCCGGCCCCCGTCACCGGTTACTGCTAATCTAGAAGTAACCGGCTCGGAGGCCGCGCACCGGCACGGTCCGCACCCCGCACCCCGCACCAGGAGCTCCTCCCGAAACGTCCCACCGAGTTCCGCGTGCGCGGAGACCAAGGAGCGTCACGTGCCGCTGGCCGAGGAACTGCTGGGAGCGGCGGCGGTGGCCGGTCTCGCCGACTGCCTCGACAGGGCCGGCCGGCCACACGACGGGCAGGCCGTACGCGAGTGCGGGGCGAGGCTCGACGGACTGGCCCTGCGTGAACGCAGCGATCTGCTGCGAGATGTCCTGACGGCGCACCTCCCCGAGGGTTACGCCGCGACACAGGCCGTCGTTCGCACCGCGCTCACCGATCCCGGGTTCACCGGGTGGATGATCTGGCCGGTGACGGAAGCCGTCGTCACGCGCGCCCTCGAGGACGACGATCCGGACGCCTTCGAGGCGGCGCTGCGCCTGCTGGCGGACCTGACCCCCCGGCTGACCGCGGAGTTCGCGATCCGGCGGATGCTCAGAGCCGATCTCGAGCGGAGTCTCCGTGTCGTCCGGCGGTGGACCGGCCATCCGGACGAGCACGTGCGGCGCCTGGCGAGCGAGGGAACGCGGCCCCGGCTGCCGTGGGCGGTCCGCGTACCCGCACTCCTGGACAGCCCCGAAGTCACCCGTCCCCTCCTCGACGCGCTCTACCGCGATCCGTCCGAGTACGTGCGGCGCTCCGTGGCCAACCACGTGAACGACATCAGCCACGCCGTACCCGACCTCGCCGTCGAGATCGCGGCCGGGTGGAGCGCGGCGCCGGACGAGCACACGCCCCGAGTCGTACGACACGCGCTGCGCACGGCAGTGAAGAAGGGGCATCCCGGGGCGCTGGCCCTGATGGGCTTCGAGCCCGCGACGGAGGTCGCCGTCTTCGGCCCGCAGCTGGGCGAGGACCGGGTGACCGTGGGCGACGAGATCACTTTCGCGTTCGACGTCGCCAACGAGGGGGCGGCGCCCGCCAAGCTGGTGATCGACTACGTGATCCACTACCAGAAGGCGAACGGCAGCACCGCGCCCAAGGTCTTCAAGCTCACCACCAGGACACTGGAGGCAGGCGAACGCGTCTCCCTCAGTCGTCGGCACTCGTTCCGGAGGATCACCACCCGGGTCTTCCATCCGGGTGCGCACGCCCTGGAACTCCAGGTCAACGGTGAAGTCCGCGGCCGCGCGGAGTTCACCCTGCTCACGCAGTCCTGACCAGGGCTTCACCGGAGAGGTGAAGGTGACCGACGGGGACGCTCAGGCGCCGTTCACCGGATCCGCGTAGCGGGTCCGCATGGCCTCGCTCGCGGCCGGGCCGGCCGTGAAGACGAACTCGTCCGTGTCGACACGCCGACCCGTCGTCCGGTCGACGACCACGGGATCCACCTCGGCGCCCGTCCGTGCGTCGACCAGGATCATGGCCCGCTCGTCCGCGTCGAGCCGGGAGTTGCCCCAGGCGGCGAGGGCGACGACGACCGAGCGCAGTGAGCGGCCGTACTCCGTGAGGACGTACTCGTAGCGGTCCGGGTGGGTCTGGTACAGGCGACGCTCGAAGAGTCCTTCGGCCACCAGGGATTTGAGCCTGCTCGTCAGCATGCTGGACGAGATACCGAGGTTCTCCTGGAACTGGTCGAACCTGGTGAAGCCGTCGAACGCGTCGTGCAGGATCAGCAGCGTCCACCACTCGCCCACGTGCTGGACGGTCCGGGACAGCGGGCACTCGCGGTCTTCCAGGCGAATTCGGGCCGGCACGCGCGCCCCCTTCCGTTCCGACGCCTACAGGGGCCTACCTTAGCAGTAGTAACTGCTACAGTCGAAGTCAGTCACTTCTGATTTAGCAGTGACTCGACGCGCGACGCGCCGTGTCCAACGGCAGCCACGCCCACCCGAACCCCGAGGAACCTCCCATGCGACCCGTCACACTCGACGCCCTCCCCCAGGCCGTCACCCGCTATCTGGCCGCCCATCGTCTGCACGACACCGCGGCGGAGCTCGCGAACTTCACCCCGGACGCGACGGTGACCGACGACGGGGCGACCCACAGCGGCATCGACGCCATCGAACGGTGGATGAACCGCACCGCCGGCGAGTACAGCTACACGATCGAACCCGTCGCGGTCCACGAGACCTCCGACCGGGAGTACACGGTCACCCAGCGACTGGAAGGCGACTTCCCCGGCGGGGTCGTCGACCTGCACTTCCGGTTCACCCTGCGCGACGGACTCGTCGAGCGGCTCGTCATCGAGGCCTGAGCCACCACGTCCGCCGCCGACCCGCGCGCGAATGCGTGCTCACCACGCCGAACGCGTGAGAACGAACGCGCCGGAACGAGCCGGAACCAAGCAGTACGACGAAGAACGCAGCAGAAGGAACGAGAAGGAAGCCGAGGGAAGCAGGCCATGAAGACGTGGTTCATCACCGGGGGTACCCCTGGCGGTTTCGGTTCGGCCTACGCGGACGCGGCCCTGGAACGCGGCGACAACGTCGTCCTCACAGCACGCAGGCCGGAACTGCTCAGGGAGTGGGCCGTACCCCACGGCGACAGGGTGCTGGTCCTGCCGCTGGACGTCACCGACGCCCAGCAGATCGAGGACGCCGTCACGGCGGCGGAGGCGCGCTTCGGCGGCATCGACGTCCTGGTCAACAACGCAGGACGGGGCTGGTACGGGTCCGTCGAGGGCATGACCGACGACGCCGTCCGGCGCACCTTCGAACTGAACTTCTTCGCCGTCGTGGCCGTCCTGCGCGCCGTTCTGCCCGGCATGCGTGCCCGGCGCAGCGGATGGATCGTCAACATGTCCTCCGTGGCGGGCCTGAGGGGAGTCACCGGCTTCGGCCACTACACCGCCACCAAGTTCGCGCTCGAAGGGCTCACCGAGGTGCTGCGCGAAGAGGTCGCGCCGCTGGGCATCCGGGTCCTCGCCGTGGAGCCGGGCGCCTTCCGCACCCGGGCCTACGCCGGTTTCGCGGACGAGCCGGTGGCCGAGACCGTGGACGCCTACCGGCCGATGGTGGAGTCCGTACGGGACTTCATGATCACCGAGAACGGGAACCAGCCGGGCGATCCCGTCCTCGGTGTCCGTGCCGTCGTCGAGGCCCTCGACGAGAAGGAGCCGCCGCACCACCTCGTCCTGGGCGGCGCCGGATACGACGCCGTGGTCGAGCGGCTCGACGCGACTCTCGCCGGCATCCGCGCACGCGAGGCCGTCTCCCGCGGCGTGGACTTCCCGGCCTCCGAATGAGCCGGGGAACGTCCCGGACGGACCGGCGCACCGCGAACGGGGGCCGCCGCCGCACCACGTCCGACGGCCGCCCCCGAGCGGGCCGGCGGGTGGCTACTGCTCGCGCTGCTCGGTGCGATTGAGGCCCCGGGCGATCTCCTGGAGGATCTCCAGTTCCTGCTTGCCCGTCATCTCGGCGAGTTGACGCAGAAGCAGAGCGCACAGTCCCGTCACACCGTCGGCGACCTGGTCGAGGTTCCCGTCCGACTCGGCGCGCTCCATCATGTACTTCGTCATGAGGTTGTCGCCGGAGACATAGGCGGTCATGGCCTCGATACCGAGGCGTACGCGGTCGTAGTCGTTCGTCGTCATCGCGCCACCGTCGCATGCCGCGCGCGATCATGCCACTGTCCGCCGGAGATCAGCGCCCCCTGCCGCCCCGTTCCCCCTGCCGCCCCGTTCCGGCGTTCCGCGCCCGGCTCGCGCCCTCGGGGGAACGGGGCGGGGACGCGGGTCCGGTACGCCGACGGCGCCACCCGCGTACAGCGTTCCGAGGCCCTCGGCGACCGGAACGAACTCGTTCCGGTCGCCGCGCCGTTGAGGCTCGGGTGGCGCGTACGGCGACGCGGCGTGAGAATCCTGCGAGGCACGGTTTCGGGCGAAACGTGGACGATAGGGTTTCCACCATGAACGCACGGCTGGCTCTGCTGCGTACAGTGGCCCCCGGAGTCACGGAGAGTGACATCTTCCGGTTGGCGCTCCAGCACGCGCTGGGAGAGCTGGGCGCCCTGGGCGGAACGATCCATCTGCGTGGCCCCATGTCGATGCTGCGCATGGTGTCGTCAGCCGGTCTCCCGCCCGCCCTCATCCAGGCCTGGGAGATCGTCGACCAGGAGGGTCCGCTCGCCCCGGCCCGCGCCCTGCAGCGGGGCAGTGGCGTGTGGGTGCCCCTGCCCACCGCCGTGCCGCCCGCCGGTCCCGCCGGGCCCGGCAGCCCCCCGACGGAGCCCGCCGAGGCCGTCTGGCCCGGCACCGGCCTGGCCGCCGTGCCGCTGTTCGGCACGGACCGCGGCATCGGCGCGCTGACCGTGCTGATGGGCGACGCCGGGGAGCCCACCGCCGAGCAGTGGGAGTTCCTCAGGGCCGTCGTCAGCTGGGCCGAGGAGCGCATGGTACAGGCACCGCCGCCGTCCGGACCCTCGCACCCGGAGCTGAACAGGGAGCGTCTGCGGGAGGCGCTGAAGGAGGTCAGCGTCGGAGCGTGGGACTGGGACATCCGGACCGGCGATCTGATCTGGGACGAGGAGGCCCTGGAGCTCTACGGCACCCTGCCGGCGGACTTCACCGGCAGGATCGAGAACTGGATGCGGATCGTCCACCCCGACGATCTGGCACCGACCCTCGCGGCGGCGGAGCGGGCGATCCGGGACCACGGCGTGTTCGAGGCCGAGTACCGGGTGCGCAAACGGGACGGCACCTGGGGCTGGACCCAGACCCGCGCCGGCGCCACGTACGACGAGAACGGCGAACCGCTCCGGATGGGCGGCCTGGGATGGACCAGCGACGAGTCCCGCTCCGCCCGTGACGCGCTCAGCCGGGCCCTGCGCCACATGAGCGACGGCTTCCTGGCGGTGGACGACGAGTGGCGGATCACCTTCGCCAACCTGGAGGCCGAACGCACGCTGGGCTTCTCCGAGGAGGAGCTGTTCGGACGCGTCCTGTGGGACCTGCCCGCCGCAGAACAGGTCCCCGGACTGGAGCGCCAGTGCCGCGAGGCCGCCGCCGAGGAGAAACCCGCCAGCTTCGACCTGCGCATGGTGGACAACGGGCGCCGCTACCAGGTGCGCCTCGTCCCGGGGCCCGACGGCCGCACCCTCTACTTCACCGATGTCACCGAGAGACGGCGCATGGAGGAGGAACGCCTGGCCGCCGAGCTCGCCGCGTCCGCCCGGTCGGCCCGGATTGGCGAGCTGACCGCCGCACTCGCCAAGGCGACGACCTCACGCGATGTGGTGGACGCCGTCGCCCGGCGGGTCCTGCCCCCCTTCGCGGCCGCCGGCCTGCTCGTCCAGGCCGTCGAGAACGGCCTGCTCCGCAACGTCGGAGCGGTCGGGTACACGGCCGACTTCCTCGACCTCCTCGACAACCGCCCGCGGACGCCCGGCGACCCGTCCTGGGACGCGATCGCGTCCGGCCGGCCCCTGTTCCTGGCCTCGGTGCAGGAGCTGACCGCGCACGCGCCCTCGCTGGCCCACCGGGCCGACCGCACCGACAAGGAGGCGTGGGCGTTCCTGCCGCTGACGGCTTCCGGTCACACCTTCGGCGTGTGTGTCCTGTCCTTCGACCGTCCGCGGCTCCTCACCGACGAGGAACGCACCCTGCTGGCGACCATCAGCGCGCTTGTCGCCCAGGCCCTGGAGCGGGCCCGCCTCTACGACGCCGAGCACACCCGCTCCCGCGAACTCCAGCGCAGCCTCCTCCCCCAGGACCTCCCCAGCCTGCCCGCGTGCACGGCCGCCGCCCGCTACCTCCCCGCCGGACAGGGCATGGACGTGGGCGGCGACTGGTACGACGTCATCCCGCTCTCCGGCGGCCAGGTCGCCCTCGTCGTCGGCGACGTCATGGGCCACGGCCTTCCCGAGGCGGCCACCATGGGACGGCTGCGCACCGCCGTGCACACCCTGGCCGACCTCGAACTGCCCCCCGACGAGATCATGAGCCGCCTCAACGACATCGTCGGCGGCATGGGCGAGGGCTCGTACGTCACCTGCCTGTACGCGCTCTACGACTCCACCACCCAGATCTGCTCCATCGCCCGCGCCGGGCACCCGCCGCCCGCGCTGGTCCACCCCGACGGCACCGTGCACTTCCCGGAGCTCGCCACGGACCCGCCACTGGGCGCGGCGGAGCCGCCCTTCGAGACGGTCGAGCTGCCCGTGCCCGAGGGGAGCCTGCTCGTGCTCTACACCGACGGTCTCGTCGAGTCGGCGAAGCGGGACATCGACGAGGGCATGGCGGAGCTCGCCGAACTGCTCCGCACGGTCCGCAAGAACGGCACCGACACGGACCTCGACCGTCTCTGCGACATCCTGACGACCGGCCTGCTGCCCGCCGAGCACCAGGCGGCCGACGACGCGGCGGTGCTCGTGGCCCGCCTGCACGCCCTGACCGGCGACCGCATGGCCTCCTGGCCCCTCCCCGAGGACCCGCGGGCGGCCGGTCAGGCCCGCCGTCACGTCCGGGAGCAGCTCACCCGCTGGGGGCTGGACAGCCTGACACCCACCACGGAGCTCCTCGCCAGCGAGCTGGTGGGCAACGTCGTACGCCATGCCAAGGGCCCGCTGCGTCTGCGTCTGCTCCGCAGCGCCGGGCTGATCTGCGAGGTCTTCGACGGCAGTCTGACGATGCCCCGGATCCGCCGCGCGACCGACACCGACGAAGGCGGGCGCGGCCTGCAACTGATCACCGCGCTCTCCCAGCGCTGGGGCACGCGGTACACGCCGACGGGTAAGTGCATCTGGACCGAACAGCCGCTGCTCGGCACCGACGGCCACAAGGACGTGCCGCCCGAGGCCCTGGACCGGATGTTCCCGAGCACCGAGGGATTCGACGCGGACCTGGACGCACTCCTGCGGGAGGAGCCCGACGAGTAGCGGCACCTGGGCCGGGTCATGTGCGCTGCGTCGTGCCCGTCGTGCCGTGGACCGGCGTCCCGCCGCGCCTTGGTCCCGTCTGATCCCGTCGGTCGCTGTGCGCGTCGGTCACCGGTTCGCCGGCGGCGTGGCGGGCCCGGCGGATCCGTTCGCCGCGGCGGCGGCACAGCGGCGGGCCAGGAGCGCGAAGGCGTCCCGGAGCCCGGCCGGCCCGACGACCTCGATGCCGGTGTCGAACCCGCAGAGGGCGGCGGCCAGTCCGGGCCACGACCACGCGCCCAGGACGAGTCGGCAGCGGTCCGGGCCGAGTTCCTCGACGACTCCGTCGCGGGTGTACGTGGACACGACGGACGCGGGCAGGTCGAGGATCACCTCGCCGGTGCAGGGCGGGCCGGCGGAACCGTCCGAGCCCTGGAACCTGCCCGCGACGAAGGCCGCCACCTCCCCTCCGGGCAGCTCACGCGGGGTGAACCGGGGCCCGGTGGGGGTGCGCGGGGTGATCCGGTCGACGCGGAAGGTACGCCAGTCGTTCCGGTCGAGGTCCCACGCGACGAGGTACCAGCGTCCGCCCCGGGTGACCAGGTGGTGGGGCTCCGCCCGGCGGGGGCGGGCCGCGCCGGGGTCGGCCCCGGCCGTTCCCGGTGCGGCGGCGACGGTGTAGTCGAAGCGCAGCACCTCGCGGCTCTGGACGGCCGCGCCGAGCGTCGCGAGCACCCGGGCGTCGGCCGACGTGTCCGGACCGGTTCCCCTGCCCTCGACGGCGGTGACCCGGAGGGCGTCGACGCGCCGGCGCAGCCGGGCGGGCATGACCTGCCGGACGGTGTTCAGCGCGCGCACCGCGGCCTCCTCGACGCCGGCACCGGTCGTGCCGACGGTCTGGAGCGCGACGGCGAGGGCGACGGCCTGGTCGTCGTCGAACAGCAGCGGCGGCAGTTCCGTACCGGCGTCGAGGCGGTAGCCCCCCTCAGGACCCTTCGTGGCCGCCACGGGGTAGCCGAGGCCGCGCAGGCGGTCGATGTCGCGGCGCACGGTGCGCGGGCTGACCTCCAGCCGTTCGGCCAGCGTCTGCCCCGGCCAGTCGCGGCGTGCCTGAAGCAGGGACAGCAGGGTCAGCAGTCGCGCTGAGGTCTTCGGCATGCCGCCCATGTTGCCCCGAGTAGAGGACACGACCTGACCGCTTCCCCTGGGACTGTGGTCCTGTGCCGGACAACGAGAACGACCGGAAGGACCCGATCACTGTGAACGTCACGACCACCTCCTCCGCGCCCCTCGACGGCGAGCGGACCGACCTGCTCGCCGAACTCGCGAGCGTGCGCTCCGCCTTGACGAACACGACACGCGGTCTCGACGACGGGCAGGCCGGTGAACGGCCGACGGTCAGCACGCTGTGCCTGGGCGGCCTGATCAAGCACGTCGCGTCCATCGAGGACGCGTGGATGCGGTTCGCGGTCGAGGGCCCCTCGGCGATGTGTTTCGACCTGCCCGAGGGGGTCACCTGGGCCGACTTCGCGGCCGGAACCGCCCGTGAGTTCCCGCGGTGGGCGATCGACCACCAGAACAACTTCCTGATGCTGCCCGGCGAGACGCTGGCCGGGATCGTCCAGAACTACGAGGAGGTCGCCGCCCGGACCGAGAAGACCGTCGCCTCCGTACCCGACCTGTCGGTGACGCATCCGCTGCCGGAGGCGCCCTGGAACGAGCCGGGAGCGGTGTGGAGTGTGCGCCGGGTGCTGACGCACGTCATCGCCGAGACCGCCCAGCACGCCGGGCACGCGGACATCCTGCGCGAGACGCTCGACGGACAGAAGTCGACCTGACCGGCGCCGGATCCCTGGCGGACCGGGCCATCGGCTTCGCCGGGCGCCGCGGGTCGGACGACCCTGACGAAGGGGCACATCCGCGCCGGTGGCAGCCGTCACCGGCGCGGTCGGGGGGCGTCCGGACCGACGGGCAACGCCTGGACCAACGGGCATCTCCTGCGCCCTCCAGCAGTACTCGCACGGAGCGGCGGTGTCCGGCGGTCCGGCCGGCGCACGGAACACACAGAACCGAAAGGAGTGGCGATGACCGTGCTCGACAGCCGGGCTCTCAACCGGGCCACGCTCGCCCGGCAGTTGCTGCTCGATCGCGCCGGCATGCCGGTTCTCGACGCCGTAGCGCATCTCTGCGGCCTCCAGGCCCAGGAACCGCAGGAACCCTTCGTCGGGCTCTGGTCGCGGCTGCGGGCGTTCGACCCGGTGGTGCTCTCGGACCTGCTGGTCCGGCGGAGCGTGGTGCGGACCCACCTCATGCGCCGCACCGTTCACCTCGTCACCGCCGAAGACGCCCTCGCATGGCGGGGGCGCCACGACACCATGCTGCGGCAGCGGGTGCTCGGGACCTACCGTCGCGAGCTCGGCGGTACGGACCTCGACGAACTCGCCGCGGCGGGGCGGGCGGTGATGGCCGACGGCGAACCCCGGTCGATGGCCGAGCTCGCGCGGACGCTCGCCGGACGCTGGCCGGAACCGGGGCAGCGGGCGCTGGGCGAGATGCTGGTCGCCGCGCTCGTCCCGATGGCGCAGTTGCCGCCCCGGGGGCTGTGGCGGACCAAGGCGGGGGTGCGCAACCTCCCGCTCTCCTCCTGGCTGGGCCGGGAGATCGACCCGCCCGCCGGTGACGGCGCCGATCCGGTCGGCCAGGCACTGGTACGCCGCTACCTGGCCGCCTTCGGTCCCGCGGCCTCGGCCGATCTGCGCGCCTGGTGCGGTCTGGCCGGGCTGCCGGCCGCGGTGGCCGCGGTCCGCGGGGAACTGGTCGCCTTCCGCGACGAGCGCGGCCGGGAGCTGCTGGACCTCCCCGGTGCGCCCCGCCCCGACCCCGACACACCCGCCCCGGTACGGTTCCTGCCGGCGTTCGACAACGCGATCCTCGGCTACCACGACCGCGGCCGGATCATCGACGACGCCCACCGCGGTCTTTCGGTCGCCGGTGAACGTGTCGTACTGGTCGACGGGCGGGTCGCCGCGACCTGGAAGGCCGGCGCCGACATCCGCGCCGTGGTCGTCACCCCGCTGCGCCGTCTCTCCCGCGCCGAGCTCGCCGGCGTCGTCGAGGAGGGAAGGGAACTGGCCCTGTTCCTCTCCGAGAAGGACAGCGATCGCGTACGGGTCGCCGCGTCGCCGGACTGAGCGGTCGAGCGGCGGTTCGGGAAAGAGCGAAAAAGACTCCCGCCTTCGACATTCACCATAGACACTTTGCAGCTCGGACATTCACTTCGCCATTCACCTACGGCATCCACCTCGGGCATTCACCTCCGGCATTCACCTCCGGCATTCACTTCGGGCATTCACCTCGGGCTTCGGCCACAACCTGCCGGGACGTGCCGGTCGCAGTAGCATGGGGTGACTCAACTCGACGTCGCAGTCACGCCATTTTCTCCGGTCGCGCACCCCCTTCGTGGTCACCGACGAGCCGGGCTGAAAAGAAGGTGTTCGCATGTCTCACGCCGTAGGAGATCTGAGCAGGGACCCCACGCCGGATCCGGCGGAGGAGAACGCGTTCTTCCCTTCACCTTATTCACTGAGCAAGTACACGTCGCCGAAGACCGATTTCGACGGAGTGCGACACAAGGGCGCCTACACGGAGGGAAAGTGGAAGGTGCTCATGATCGCGGCCGGGGAACGCTACGTACTGGTGGAGAACGGGAAGATGTTCTCCACCGGAAACCATCCGGTCGAGATGCTTCTCCCGCTTCACCATATGATGGAAGCGGGCTTCGACGTCGATGTCGCCACCGTGGCGGGCTACCCCGCGAAGCTCGAACTGTGGGCCATGCCGCGCGAGGACGAAGCGGTGATGGCCACGTACGCGGCCCTGAAACCGCGGCTCAAGCAGCCCAGGAGGCTCTCCGAGGTCGTCGCCCACGGTCTCGGGGACGACTCGGACTATCTCGCGGTGTTCATCCCGGGCGGTCACGGAGCGGTGGTCGGCCTGCCGACGAGCGAGACGGTGGGGCGAACGCTCGACTGGGCCCTGGCGAACGACAGGTTCGTCATCACCTTGTGCCACGGTCCGGCCGCTCTTCTCGCCGCCACACTGGGCAAGGACCAGTCGCCGTTCAAGGGGTACTCGGCCTGCGTCTTCCCCGACGCACTCGACGAGGGGCCGAACCTTGAGATCGGCTATCTCCCCGGCCGCCTGCCCTGGCTCGTCGCCGACCTCCTGAGCGAGCAGGGCCTGAAGATCGTCAACGACGACATGACCGGCCGAACCCACCGGGACCGGAAGCTCCTCACGGGTGACAGTCCGCTCGCCTCCCACGGCCTCGGCCTTCTCGCGGCGGACGCTCTCGTCGAAGCGGCCCGGTCCGCCGGCTGAGCTCTGGGTTCGCGGATCGTCGGGCGCGGGCCCGCCCGGGGAGCGTCCAGGTATCGGACCACGGCCTGAACGGCTCTCAGCATGGCATGAAATCGCTCCTTAAAAAGGCGTCTTAGGGGAAACATGCCTCTATGAGCGTTCATTTCATTACCGGCGCGAATTCGGGGATCGGGGCGGCGGTGGCCCGGCTGCTGGCGGCGCGCGGGGAGGATCTGTGGCTGCTGGCCAGAGATCCGGGTCGGGCGCAGGCCCTGCGCACCGCATTCCCCGGCAGCCGCACGCTGGTGGCCGACCTCGCCGTGCCCGGGGAACTGGCGGCCGCACTCGAACTCCAGGGACTTCCGGAGCAGTTGGACTCGTTGCTGCACGTGGCCGGTGTCCTGGAGCCCGGTGCGGTGGGACAGTTGGGAGCCGGACCGTGGCAGGAGATCTGCGCGGTGAACCTGCTGGCACCCGCCGAGCTGACCCGGCTGTTGCTCCCGGCGCTGCGCACCCGGCGCGGGCACGTCGTGTTCCTCAACTCCGGTGCGGGCCTGCACGCCCCACCGGGACTGGCCGCGTACGCGGCGTCGAAGTTCGCCCTCAAGGCACTCGCCGAGTCGCTCCGCGCGGAGGAGTACCAGCACGGTGTCCGCGTGACGTCCGTCTACCCGGGAGAGGTCGACACACCGATGCAGGCCGAACTGCACGCCAGGCTCGGCATCGCTTACGACCCCGCCACCTGCCTCACCGTGGATTCCGTCGCCCGGGTGGTGGCGGGCGCGTTGGACCTGTCGCGGGACGGGACGGTGAGCGATCTGATGCTCCGCCCCGGCTGAGCGGACGGAAGCGGGCGGGCCGGATTCCGGTCCGCCCGCCGCACACTCCGCTGCCGCCACGCCGGCCGCACCTGCCAGGCGGGCCGGGCGGGCCGGATCCGCCCGGCGGCCGCCGGCGGCGCTGGGGTCAGTCCGTGGAGTCGAGATCCCCGCCGTGGCCGCCGACCAGCGCCCGGTATCCGGGGACGGTGGCCAGCAGCTCGCTATGGGTCCCCACCCGGGCACGGTCTCCGTCGAGGAACAGGACACGGTCGGCGCGACGTGCGGGACCGGGCCGGTGGGTGATGGTGACGACCGTGCCGGGACGGGTGCGAAAGGCTTCTTCCACGTGCAGCTCCGCCTGCGCGTCCAGGTGGCGGGTGGCCTCGTCGAGGATGACCAGCCGGGCCGGCGAGAGGTGGGCGCGGACCAGGGCGATGATCTGACGCTCGCCCGCGGACAGCGCGGCCGGATCGACCGTGGCCTGAAGTCCCCCGAGGCGTTCCACCAGAGGAGCCGCGCCGAGGGCACGTACGGCGGACATGACGTCCCGCTCCGACGCGCGGGGACACAGCCAACGCAGGTTCTCCTGCAGCTCGCCCGCGAACACATAGGCGTCCTGCGGCAACAGGACGCGGACGTGCGCCAGTTCCCGGGGGGTGAGCCGGCCCGCTGCCGCGCCGCCGAGCAGGACGTTCCCCCGATCCGGCGGGACGTCGCCCGCCAGAACGTCCGCGAGGGTGGACTTGCCGACCCCCGAGGGGCCGACCACGGCAAGGTGCTCCCCGTCGTCCAGGGTGAGGTCCAGGGCGTCGAAGACGGGATCCGCGGCGGCTCCGTAGGAGTAGGAGATGCCGAGGAGGCGGACGGACCCGTCGGCGGGACGATGACCACGCGTGCCGTCCGTGCCGTCGATGCGGTGCTCACCGTCCGGGCCGTCGATGCCGTACTCAGCGTCCGTGCCGTACTCGATGTGGCGTGGACCGTCGTCCGCGTCGACGGAGGTGGGTGGCGGCTCGGAGGCGGCGGCGAGGCGCTCGGCGGCGACGGCGAGGCGCAGCCAGGACGATCCCACTCCCTGGACGAGCAGCCGCAGGGCCGGTTCCAGCGTTCCGGTGAGGTAGGCCAGTACGCCCATGACCTCGCCGGGGGTCAGCCCTCGGCGGACCAGGGCCGGAGCCGCCAGGACGACGAGCAGGAGCGGCAGGTGTGCCCCCAGCGCGACGAGGAGCCGCCGGACGGCTGCCGTGACCGCCAGCGCGCGGTTCGCTCGGACGCCGGCGGCGACCGCGGCGAGCAGATCCTGTTCCGTGGGCCGGCGGGCCCCGCAGGTGACGATGTCGCGCAGCGCGGTCAGGGTTTCGGCGCACAGGCGCGCCAGGTTCTCGTCGGCGGCGAACGCCTGTCGCTGGCGCCGCATCGTGACCGGAGTGGTCGCCGCGAACCCCGTCAGCGCGAGCAGCAGCGGTACGGCGATCAGCGGGGTGGCTGCCGGGGCGAGCATCGCGGTGCCGCCCAGCACGGCCAGCGCCGTGAGGGCGAAGTGGGAGACGACGAGGAGCTGTCCGGCGGTGGCGTCGCGAACCGCCTCGACCTGGCGGGTCAGTTGGGCCACGGCCGTGGCGGCGGACGCGTCCGGGCGGCCGCGGGCCGCGACCCCTCGGTGCAGCAGGCCGGACACCAGTCGGCGTACCAGCCGGTCGCGCAACGGCTCGACGACGTGCGCGAGTTGGGGGTAGGTCTGCCGGGTCGCCCACGCGCCGGTCAGCGCGGCCGCCGCGAACACGCCGAGCCAGCACGCGGCCTGTCCCGGCCGGTGGTCGAGGAACCCGCGGTCGACGGCCAGGGCCATCGCCTTGCCGGACACCAGGGCCGGCAGGGCCGACAACAGGGTCCACGCGAGCAGTCGCAGCACCGCCGGCCGGCTCTCGGCGAAGGCCGAGCGCAGCACCTCGGCGGCGGCACGTGCGGGCCGCCGCGGCACCGGTCGGGCGGCCGGGACGGAGGCTTCGTGGACCACAGGGGCCGTGAGGGTGAGGGGAGTTGGGGGGCCGGGCGTCGGTGTGGTTTCCGATGACGGGCGGCGGGCGGAAGGGGCGGTGGCCCGGACGGCCGGTGTCGTGTCGTCAGTCACCGGCCGAGGCCTTTGCAGGAGCCGGCCGGGGACCGGGCGTTCCGCCGTCGAGCACGTCACGGTACGCGGCGAGGGGCCAGAGTTCGTCGTGGGCGGCGACGGTGCGGACGCGGCCCTCGTGGAGCCAGGCGACCCGGTCGGCCGCGGCGGCCACGGTGGCGCGCCGGGTGATGTGCAGGACGGTCCGCCCGGCCGACTCCTCGCGCAGGGCGCGCAGCGCCGCGGCCTCGGTGGCGCCGTCCAGGCCGCAGGTCGCGTCGTCCAGCACGATCAGGCGGCTGTCGCGGGCGAACGCCCGCGCCAGGCCCAGGCGTTGGCGCTCCCCACCGGACAGGACGAGGGAGGACATCGGCGTGCGGTAGCCGTCCGGCAGCCGGCGGATGAAGGTGTCGGCCTGCGCGGCCCGTGCGGCCCCGCGCAGCCGCCACGGCGGCGGGGGCTCCGGGCCGGGGCCGAGCGCGTCCTGGACCGTGGCGCCGGTCAGCACCGGGTCGGCGAAGGCGCAGGAGATCGCGGTGGGCAGTTCGTCGGGGTGGATCGCCGCCAGCGGGACGCCGTCGAGTGTGACGGTGCCCTCGTCGGGTTCGGTCAGGCCCACGGCGAGCGCGGCCACCAGCGAGGTCACCGAGTCGGGGGCGCCCACGAGGGCGGTCCAGGAGCCGTCGGGCACCGTCAGGTCCAGGCCGTCCAGGGCGACGGCTCCCTGACGGCGTACGACGATGTCCCGCAGTTCCAGACGGCCCGGACCGGCGGGCAGTGGACGGGAGGTGACACTGCGGACCGGCAGGGTGAGTACGTCGCTGAGCCGGGCGGCGCCCGCCCGGGCCTGGGCGACGTCGAGGAGGCTCTGTGCTGTGCCGAGACCGCTGAGGCCGATTCCGGTGTAACCGAGGGCGGCCAGCAGGTCACCGACGCCGAGGCGGCCCGCGGCGACCTGGGTCCCCGCCACGGCGAGGACCGTGAGCTGGGTGGCCGGGGCGAGCAGGCCGGTGCACCAGGCGGTGCGGCGCTGGGTGTCCCACAGTTCGTGTCCCAGTCTCGACAGGTGCGGCAGGGGACGCAGGACGCGCTCGATCTCCCGGGTGACGGTGGCCGAGGCGGCGATGCTGCGGCTGCCGCTCAGTGCGTCGAGCAGTCCGGACGCCAGTTGTGCCTGGGTCCGCTGGTATCCGTCACCGGCGTGGGTCGTGCGGCGCAGCTGGCGGCGGATCACCGCGTAGCCGGTGGGCGCGGTGGCCAGGAACGCCAGGGACAGCAAGGGGGAGAGCAGGGTCAGGGCGACGACGGCGACGACGGCCATGATCAGTTGTGCGGCCGAATAGACCAGGGCGGGCGCGGCCAGTGCGGCCTGCGGGGCGCTGGCGGTCAGACGGGCGACGAGGTCTCCGACCGGCATGCGGGCGACGGCGGCGGGACCGGCGGCCAGCGTGCGGCGGATCGCCATGGTCCGGATGCGGGCCGCCGCGTCGGCGCCGGAGCGCGGGGCGGCGTACTGGGCGGCGGCCTCAGCGACGGTCAACAGAACCAGCAACGCGACGAGTTGGCGGCCGGTGGCTGTTCCTGCTCCGGCCAGGGCCTGGTTGACGGCGCGGGCCAGCAGGGCGGGCAGCAGCAGGGTCGCGGTGGTGCTCGCGGCCACGGCCAGGGCCAGGACCAGCGCCCAGCGTCCGCCCGCGGCCGGCAGCAACAGGCGCGGTGACCGGGTCACTTCGGGCCGGTCACCGTCGTGCGGCCGGGTGTCATGGTCCCGCCGGGTGTCGTCGTCCGGCCGGGTGTCGTCTGCGGTGAGGGGAACCGGTCGTGTGGGGGGCCGGTCCGGGGAGCCGGTCGGGGCGGGCTGTGGCGGAGCGGCGTCGGTTCGGTCGCTGTGCATGAAGCCCTCCGGGGGAAAGTGGCCGGTCCGGGCGGCCTAAGCCGCCCGGACCGGTTCGTCGAGGGGTGCCGGCCGCGCCGAGGTGGCGCGGCCGGCGGGTGGATCAGAGGCAGAGCAGCGTGCTCACGGTGCTGTTGGTGCAGTTGACGGCGCTCAGGGAGCTGAGAACGGAGCGGTACTCGAGGATTTCCTCGGGGGTCTCCAGGGCCTGCAGGCTGAGGATGGACATGATGGTCCCCTTCCGGGTGGTGGTGGGTGCTTCCGGCGCTCTGCCGGAACTCTGTGGGCGGCCTGTTTCCCGGGCCGCGGGCGGGATGCGCCGACGCGCTGTCGGACGGCTGGTGCCGTGCCGGTCGTCGGGTGCCGGTCGGTCGAAGTCAGTCGTCCGGTACCAGCCGGTCGTTTCGGCCGGTCGACGTCGGCCGGTCGACGTCAGCCGGTCGGTGTCGGGAGTGCGCCGGACGGTGGGCGCTGCCGGGCGATGTCGGCCTGGCGAGCGAGGGGTTCGGCCGGCTCGGTGGGAACGGTCAGGAAGGGCAGCGTCGGGGTGCCCGCGTACACCGAGCCGAGGGCGGTCATGACACCCGCGTTCCCCGTGGCCAGGTCCATGGACAGACGCAGCAACTGCTCCCCGGGAAAGGCCGGATGGCCCTCGTACGGAACGACGTGCCACAGCAGCCGGTGTACGTGCCGCCGGATCACGTCGGCGCGCTCCGTCGCGTCGGGATCCAGCAGCGCCTGCAGTCCGATCAGTCCGGCGCGGCCGTTGAACAGCCCTGGCTGGACGATGAACTCCGGTACGGCGGCGCGGCCGATGCGTTCCAGCTGTTCCGCGAGTCCGGCGTCGGGCCGGTGTTTCAGGTGGGCCTGCAGCACCGCGGCGATGCCCGCGCTGCCGGACTCCAGATAGGGCAGGACGCGGATGCCGTCGTCGACCTGGAGAGTGCCGTCCTCGGCCACCACGCACCGCGCGAGGTCGTGCTCCAGGGCGCGGCCCGCCAGATCGAGCAGGTTGCTGTCGGCCGAGACCTGGTGCAGGTGCAGCAACAGCAGCGCGGTTCCGCTGGCACCGTGCACGAGGCCGGCCCTCGATCCGTCCGGGGGCGCGGCCCGGTCGAGGCGCAGTCCGGCGACGGCCCGCTCGGCGGCCTCGACCGCGGCGTCGTAGAACGTCCGGTCCCCGGTCGTCCGGGCGAAGTCGAGCAGGCACAGCCCGATGCCGGCCAGACCACCCAGCAGATCCGGGCCGTATCCCTCGGAATCGTCCTTCATCAGACGGTCCAGCAGGTCCATGGCCTGTTGCTGGTGTCCGAGCAGGTCGAGGACGTAGGCCACGCCGTGCCCGCCGACCAGCAGACCGGGCCGCAGCGGCTGACGGTCGACCGCCTTGAGCAGCCAGCCCACATGGGCGGGGTCCACCCGGGCGCCCGTCGTATGGCAGGCCCACAGCACACCCGCCGCGCCGTACGCCAGTCCCAGGCCGTCGTGGGTGAACTGGCTCGGGTCGCCGGGGAACAGTCTGTCGGTACGGTGCGGGGTGGCGCTGGCCGCTATCGCCGCGGCCAGTTCGTCGCGCAGCCGGGGCCACGCGGCCGGCTCACCGCCGAACAACTCGTCGAACTCCACCGCCGGAACCTCGTGCGGGCGGGTCGCGGGCCTGCCGTCGAGCCCCGGTGGTTCCGCGGAGGGCAGCGCGAACCTCTCCCGCGCGGCGGCCCGGAGCGTCTCCGCCTTGTACGGGCTCAGTACCGTCAGGGGCAGCAGCGGCATGAAGATCCACAGTCGCAGGGCGGCCAACGCGTGGTCGTCGACGGCGAACCCGGTCAGCTCGGGCGGCGCCGCGAAACCCGCCGCACCCAGTGCGGGACGGACGAACGCGTCAACGGGCGAGGAGAGTTCGAAGTCCACGAACACCACCCGGCCGTCCGGCCGCACGATCAGGTTCCGGGGGTGCAGGTCGCCGAAGACGATGCCTCGGGCGTGGATCGAGCGCAGGCCCTCTTCGATGCCGTCGAGGATGCGCAGCGCCTTCACGCGGTACTCGGCCGTGTCCTCGTCGGTCACCTCGGGGTGGACCAAGGGGTAGTTGCGGCCGAACCAGCGGTGCAGCGGCTCGCCCTCGATGTACTCCTGCACCAGGAAGTGGTGTTCCCAGGCGGTGAGCCGGCCCAGCACCGCCGGCACGGCGTCCAGTCCGGCCAGCCGGCCGAGCGTGTCGTGTTCGAGGTCCAGTCGGGTGACCGCGTCGTCGCCCCGCTGGTCGAGGCCGGCATGCGGTCTGGCCTCCTTCAGCACCACCTGCTGACCGTCCGCCGTCCGGCGGGCCAGGTAGATGCCGCCGCCGTTGGAGAAGTGCAGGGCGCTTTCGACCGTGTAGGGAAAGTCGTCGACGCTTGCCTGGGAGGCGGCGGCGAGCGTGTCGGCGAGTACCGCCGGAACGGGGGCCCAGGGCGGGACCTCGAAGACGGCGGCGCGGACGTCCGGGCGCAGTTTCCCCGACGGCTCGCGGAAGGCGAGGACGAGCTCACCGGTCTCGGAGCGGCAGAACTGTTCGACGAAACCGCCGTAACGTAAGTACAGGGGTCCCTTGCGCCAGCGGAGATCGCTCAGGATGTACGGTCCGGGCGCGCCGTCGAGCGCGGCGTCCAGGTTGCTCAGACAGTGTTCCAGCGCCGCGTCGTCGCGAGGGTAGAGCGTGAGGAACTTCCCGCTGGAGGCGCGGGCCGCGTACTTGGCGTTCTGCGTCTGCACGAGTCCGGGGCTGCGCAGGAACTTGAAGGCGACGCCGTTGGCGAAGCAGTATCGCCGGACCACGTCGAGGACGTGCGGGGCGTTGTCGAGGCGGGCCGCGACATGAATCTTCCAGCCCTGTTCGGGCAGTTCGGGCGTCACGGGCTGGAAGCCCACCCACACCTCCCGGGTGCTGCGCACCCAACCGGGGGGCGCGGCCTCGGTGGCGGCCGGGAATTCCTCCCGCACGGCCCACTGCACGGGTGAGTCATAGAACAGCCGGTCGGCGTAGGAATACGCCTCGTAACGCATGTCCATTCGAACCCTCCCATAGTCACGGCGGAATACAGCGGCAACACGTGTCCCGGCGAAACCGGCACGCAACGACGGACGACCGCACAGGAAGGCCGATCCCCCGACAGGCCACATTTCCCCCAACAACCCTTGAGGAATAAGGCCCTTGCGCTTGTCGGGGATGTCATGACCCCGACGCCATCAAGGTAGGGTCCGGCCGCCACCTCGCATCAGAGCGCGTTCACGGCGCATCCACGTACAGAACGCCGCCGGCTGCCGAACAGCGCACGCCCGGCCGGCCGGCACGCGCCCTTCACCCATGCGGCAAAAAGAAACACACCCGCACGTCATACTCACGCTCTTCACAGCACGCTCATGACAGCTCATAATTCCAGCCGACTTTCCGATACTTCAGTACGCGTGTCGCGGAGTGTTCGACGATCGCTGACACGAATGGAGTAACCGCTCGGCGGGTGACTCCAGCGGAAGGGGATGTCGGCAGGCACGCGGCCCTTTCCGTTCTCGCGGCGTCCGGGCGGCTCTGACCTCCTTTTCAGCGTCCTTCCCAGGCCGCACGGGAATCCGATTCGCCGGCGGATTCCACCCGCTGGACGTCACGCCATTCACGGCGCCGCACCGTCCCGGTTCGAACGCCGCCACGCACTCGCGCGCCATACATATCCGCGGTCGGGATTTTCCCGGACCTGATCGCGCCGCCCGCCGTCACAGCTCGGCCATCGCATCCCTCGCGACCACCGCGACCACCACGGACAAGGAATGACCGTCCCTCCCGGACAGCGGCGCCTTTACGCGCACAACTGCGCCCCCACGCCGGTTTGTTCGGAGGCGACGCACGGAAACCGCTCGGCGACACCGAGCCAGAGGTGGGCGAGGCATCCGAGCCGAGTGCCACCAACACCCACACCTGCGCACGGCACTTGGGCTCGCGCCCGGGCCATCACCCCTGGTCGGACGTATGCGGAAGGTGCACCCCTGGACCGGCGGCCCGCCGGAGCGGCCCCCGGGGTGCGGCACGAGACGGAAAGTCGGCCACTGGACCCACAGATTTAACGACACACCCCTTGATGCGCCCATTTCTACGCGCGTAACCTCAGCCGATCGCAGGGTTCCAGCCTGTCTGACCGCACCTCATGCGCCGTTCGTCCGGCGGACGTTGAAGGAGTCACACGTGCCGATGCACAGACCCAGCGCAGTGCGCGTAGCCGGCGCCGCCTTCGTGGCCGCGACCGCCACGGCGGCCGTCGTCCTGGCGCCGCTGCCCGCCGCCTTTGCCACGCCGTCGACGAGTGTCGTGATCTCGGAGGCGTACGGCGGCGGCGGCAACTCCGGCGCCACGCTCACGAACGACTTCGTCGAGCTGGCCAACCGCTCGACGGCCGCGTACCCGCTCGATGGCTACAGCGTCCAATACCTCCCGGCCTCCCCGTCGGCCGGCTCCCTCTGGCAGGTCACTCCCCTCACCGGCGCGCTCGCCCCCGGCGGCGGCTACCTGGTCGCCGAAGGCGCGGGCAGCGGCGGCAGCACGGCCCTGCCGACCGCCGACGCCTCCGGCAACATCGCGATGGCCGCCGCCAGCGGCACCGTCGCCCTGGTCAAGTCGACGACGGCGCTGACCTGCAAGACGGCCGCGGACTGTGCCGGCGACCCCACCATCGTGGACCTCCTCGGCTACGGCACCGCCGTCGTCCGCGAGGGCACCGCCGCCCCGGTCGCGAGCAACACCACCTCCGTGTCCCGCAAGGCCTCGCTCGCCGACACCGACGACAACTCCGCCGACTTCACCGCCGGTACACCCACCGCAACGAACAGCGCGGGGGAGACCGCGAACGGCGGCGGCAGCGGTGGCGGACCCGGTGGACCCACCGCCCCGGGCGCGTTCCGGATCCACGACGTCCAGGGCACCACCCGCCTCTCGCCGCTCAAGGGCCAGAGCGTGGTGGGCGTCCCCGGCATCGTCACCGCCGTCCGCACCACGGGCAGCAAGGGCTACTGGATCCAGGACCCGACCCCGGACACCGACCCCGCCACCAGCGAGGGCCTGTTCGTCTACACCGGCTCCGCCGCACCCACCGTCTCCGTGGGCGACTCGGTCCTGGTCAGCGGCAAGGTCACGGAGTACTACCCCGGCACCGGCACGCAGTCGGTCACCGAGCTGGGCAGCCCGGTCTCCACCACCGTCTCCACCGGCAACGCCCTCCCGGACGCGGTCGTCCTGGACGACTCGACCGTCCCGAGCACGTACACGCCCACCGCGAACGGTGGCACCATCGAGGGCCTCCCCCTCCAACCGCACGTCTACTCCCAGGACTTCTACGAGTCCGTCGAGGGCATGCGCGCCTCGGTCCACGACGCCCGGGTGACCGGCGCGACCAACTCGTACGGCGAGATGTTCGTGACCGCCAAGCCCCACGAGCGGCCCACCAGACGCGGCGGCACCCTCTACGGCGCCTACGACCAGCAGAACACCGGCCGCATCGAGATCGTCGCGGCCGACGGCTCCACCCCGACCCTCAACGTCGGCGACGAACTGTCCGGCACCACCACCGGCCCGGTCGACTACGCCTCGTTCGGCGGCTATCTGCTCGCCCCCTCCGCCGCCACCACCGGCACGGCCGTCGACAACGGTCTCAAGCAGGAGGTGACGCGCAAGCAGAAGGGCAAGGAACTCGCCCTCGCCACCTACAACGTCGAGAACCTCGACCCGACGGACAGCGCCGACAAGTTCGCCCGCCTCGCCAAGGGCATCGTCACCAATCTCTCCTCCCCCGACATCGTCACGCTGGAGGAGATCCAGGACGACAACGGCGCCACCGACGACGGCACCGTCTCCGCCGAGGCGACACTGACCAGGTTCACCGCCGCGATCACCGCGGCGGGTGGCCCGAAGTACTCCTGGCGCTACGTCAACCCGGTCAACGACCAGGACGGCGGCGAGCCCGGCGGCAACATCCGCCAGGTGTTCCTCTTCAACCCCAAGCGGGTCTCCTTCGTGGACCGCGCGTCCGCCGGTGACGCCTCCACCACCGCCGTCTCCGTGGTCAGGGACAAGCACAAGCGCGAGGCCCACCTCTCCGCGTCACCGGGCCGCATCGACCCCACGAATGACGCCTGGACCAACAGCCGCAAGCCCCTCGTCGGCGAGTTCAGGTTCCAGGGCGACCCGGTGTTCGTCATCGCGAACCACTTCAACTCCAAGGGTGGCGACGATCCGATGCACGGCCGCTACCAGGAGCCGACCCGCTCCTCGGAGACCCAGCGCAAGCTGCAGGCCGCGGAGGAGAACGCCTTCGTCGACTCCGTCCTCGCCGCCGACCCCAAGGCGCGGATCGTGGCCCTCGGTGACCTCAACGACTACGAGTTCTCCGACGCGGTCAAGGCCCTGACCGACAACGGCGACGTCCTCACCGACCTCATCAACACCCTGCCGGTGAAGGAGCGTTACAGCTACGTCTTCGACGGCAACAGCCAGACCCTCGACCACATCCTGACCAGCCCCTCCATCACGCGCTACGACTACGACGTCGTCCACATCAACGCGGAGTTCGCCGACCAGGCGAGCGACCACGACCCCCAGGTCGTCCGGATCGACGTGAACGACTGCGGCAGGAAGGCCTACCACCCCAAGCCGGGCAGCGGGAAGTAACCCGAACGGTCCCCCGTGCCCTTCACCCGGCGCAGTCGCGCCGGGTGAAGGGCACACTCCGGACCGGCCCGCGTGCGACCCGCCGCGACCCGCCGCAGAACACCGCGGACCGCCGCAGGTCACACGGGCGACCGGAGGACGAGCAGACTGATCTCGCTCGGTGCGAAGATCCGGAACGGCGGACCCCAGTAGCCCGCGCCACGGCTGGTGTAGAGCTGGGTCCGCTCGCCGTGCCGGCTGAGGCCCTGCACCACAGGCTGGTCCAGTCGTACCAGGTAATGGAACGGCCAGATCTGTCCGCCGTGGGTGTGACCCGAGACCTGGAGGTCGACCCCGGCCGCCACCGCCTGGGCCACCTGCTTGGGCTGGTGGGCGACCAGGAGCACCGGCAGATCGGGAGTGACCTCCGCGAGGGCGAGGGGGAGATCGGCGCGGTGCCCGGCCAGGCCGGAGGAGGCGGCCGTACGGTCGTCCACGCCCGCGAGGACGAGCCGGTCGCCGCCGCGTTCGACCACGACATGACGGTTGTGCAGCGAGTCCCAGCCGAGCCGGGCCATCTCGTCGAGCCAGCCCTGGGCCTCCCCGAGGTACTCGTGGTTACCCGTGACATAGACCCTGGCCAGGCGCGAGCGGACCCTCCCCAGGGGCGCGGCCTGCTCGCGGCGCCTGGCGATCGTGCCGTCGGCGATGTCGCCCGCGTGGCAGACGATGTCGGGTTCGAGGGCGTTGACCGCGTCCACGACCCGCGCCGACCAGCGGGCCCGGTCGATGGGCCCGTAGTGGGTGTCGGCCAGCACGACCACACGGGTCCCGTCCAGTCCGGCGCCCAGCCGCGGGAGCGTGACATCGACCCGCCGGACCCGGGGCAGCCGCATGGCCTCGGTGTAGCCCCAGGCCAGCAGCAGCGCCGCGATGACCGCGACGGCGACCGCCACGCTTCTGGCGGCGGTCTGCCCACCGGCCCCGGCGGCGCCCAGGCCGAGCCGCAGCACACCTCCGAGGGCCGACCACGCGAAGAGCACCCAGATCACACCGAGGATCGTGTCGCCCGTACGAGCCGCGGGGTCCGACTGCCTACCGCCGTGGCCCAGGGCCATCATCACCGGGAACGCGACCAGCGCGGCCCCGAACAGGACGCCGCCGCCCAGCGCGACCGGGAAGGGCCACGCCGTGCCCGAGGCCAGCAGCACCCACCACGGCAGGAAGAACAGGAACACCAGCACGGCGAGGACGACAAGCCCGCCGAACAGCCGGCGCCCCGTCGCGGCCCGTCCCCTCCCGGCGGATTTCCTCCCGGTGGGTTCCGCGGGCAGTGCCGAGGTGCCGGGGACATCACCCTCCTGTCCTGCCGCGGCCTCCGCCGACTGATCGTCCAGCACGGTCCCTACCCCACATCCGACGACGCCAAGGTGAACCGTTCCATCCTCGCACCGCGGCCGCCGGGGCCGGGGCGGACCGGGGCGTCGTTCCCCCGCTGCGGAACCGCGCCTCGTCACACCCTGGTCGTCCGTCGCCTCCCGGCATGACACCCGGCCTCAGCGCCGCAAGTGCTCCCTGTCGCCCATCACCACGACGGGACGACGCAGGGGGTCGAGGGTGCGCAGCAGGGTTCTCATCGCGGACTCGGGGACGGTGACGCAGCCCGACGTGCCGTCACCGTGGTCCAGGTGCAGCCAGATGCCGCCGCCCTTGTCCTCGCCCAGGGGGCGGTTCCAGTCGTACGGCGGGGTTCCCCTGAGCCGGTTGTAGTCGATGGCGATGACGTAGTCGAAGTCGTGACGGTGGGATGCGTCCGCGTCCTCCGGGGGCGCGAAGGCGTGGGCGTCCTGCCGGTAACGCAGCAGGCTCCCGGGGTCGTCGAGTGTCCCGCCCGCGTCGGAGAGGGTGAAGACGCCGACCGGGGTGTGTTCGTCGTCCACGTGGTGGTCGGTCGTCCAGCCCAGCCTGCCGTTGTGCGCGCGCCAGTCGGCGGTCCGTTCCCAGCCCATGCCACGCCACTCGTAGAGCACGACGAGAGCGTCGGGCGAGTCCTCGTGATCGCCGTAGACGGCCACCACCTGGCCGGTGTCGGCCGGAACCTGGTCCCACATCATGTCTCCGATGCCGGGGACTCGGGAGACGGACACCGGGCGCGGGGCCGGTGCCGGGCGGGGCCGGGCGGACGCTGCCGGGCCGTCGGTCCGCGGCGCCCCGCCGGGGTGCGTCCCCGCGGTCAGGGCACCGCATGCCGTCACCGCGCTCAGCAGGACACCGCACGCGGCGGTCGCGGCCGTGGCCTGCCGTGCACCGCCGAGGTGCCGCGATCCGCCGCGGCGCGCGGCCCGGCGGGAGTGCCGGGTCCCAGGAGATCTCCACATGACCAGGATTCTGTGGCGGTCCGGACGACGGCCGCATCCGGACCCGGGCATCCGGCCCATCAGGGCTGCGCGAGCTGCCGTGCCGCCTTGCCCTCCGGACGCGGATCCCGCGCGAACGCCCCCCTCCGAGGACGTCCGATCCGAAGACGTCCAGGAGGCTCCGGGAGGCGGGACGAGGCCGGGGCGCGGCCCGTCGGCCGCCCGGAAGGCCGCGCGTACCGACGGTCCTGACGGCCCTGCGGATCCTCAGAGCTGGGCGACCGGTTCCAGCGCCTCGACGGCGGCGGCGGCCGCGGCGGAGTCCTGGCCGTAGAAGATGTCGATGTCGACCTCCTCGCCACCCATGGTGAGCGTGTCCCAGGCACCGCTGAGCACCAGCATGCGCAGCGTGCTGCTCTCCAGGGTCCCCAGCCGCTCCAGGATCGCCTCGTCGTCCGGCAGACCGGACATACGAGCCGCCAGCCGGGAGCGGATCCCGCGCATCCGCTCCAGCAGCGTCGCGGTGTCCGCCTCGCGGTCCGGCTCGTCGGCGATCCCGTCGATGCCGTGCGCGATGATGTCCTTGATCGCCCAGGTGGCACCCTGGTCGTCAGTGGTCACCATCGCTTTCCAGGCGCGGCTCTTGTGGCGGTACTGGAGCATCGACATGGCGGCCTCGTGCCGCAGGAAGTCCGCGTCCCGGAAGGGCTTCCCGTTCCAGGCCCCGTTGAGTGAACGTGCGAGGGAGATGGCGGACGCCAGGCCGCTGTTGAGCCCCCGTCCCGGCCAGAAGTGGATGGCGTTGGCGGCGTCACCCAGCAGGAACCCGTACGTGCCGGTGGAGTTGGCCGTGGGCGGCAGCAACTCGGCGGTGAATCGCGGACGTTGCACCATGTCCAGACGGAACGAGGTGACCGCGCTCAGGTCGTCCGCCTCGACGCCGAACAGGCGCAGCCCCTCGTGCACCCGCTTCCACAGCGCCGAGCCCCTGATCAGGGCCGGCAGGAACAGGGTGCTGTGCGTGGAGCACTGGAAGTCGCCGTGCTCGTCGCGTCCCATCAGGCACGGGCGGGAGGCGATGCACTCCTCGAAGACCCGGCGCACGGGGTCGATGCCGACCACTTCGGCGGTCTCCGCGTCCGTCAGACGCATGTTGAGGAAGCCCTCGCCGCGCAGGGAGTTGAGCAGGAACCGGTTCTGCGCGACGGTCAGCAGCACCGCCATGGGGTCGGTCAGGCCCGACTTCACGCGCAGGCCGAGCACCACGTCCTGCAGATGACGGCCGTCCAGCGAGTAGATGGACTCGTCCGCCTTGCCGAACTTGGCGGCGAAGTGCTCACGGGTGCGCGACCGCCCGCCGTCGCAGATCGCGAGGACGTGCTGTGCGGCCAGGCCGTCCTGCTGCTCCTCGATGCTGAACCGGGCGGGAACGAGCTGGATCCGGCCCTTCTTCTCGTTCGCCACCTCCAGCAGTCGGTCCTCGATGTACGCGATGCGCATGTTGCGCGGGTGGTGATCGCCGACCGAGTCGGGCCCCGAGGGCCACATCTCGGTGTAGTTGTCCGCGTCGAAAAGCCGGTCGCGCACCTCTTGGGGAAGGCCGAGGTACTGGCGGCTCTGCACGGTCACCACCTGCTGGCGCCGTATGTTGCCCTGGCTCGCGTCCTTCCAGACGATCTTGCGGCCCTGCTTGCGCCACCTGCCGTCGTACACGGTGATCTGCGCCTGGGCGCCGAGGAAGTGTTCCAGCAGCAGGGCGAGCGACAGGCCGACGGGGCCGCCGCCCGCGACGGTGACCCGCAGCACCGGCCCGTGCGCGAGCTCCTCGCCGCCGTGCGTCAGGGACCTCGGCAGGGAGAGCGCCATGATCGTCTCCATGGCGTCCGCGACCTCGAACCGGAACTCCTGGTCGCCGATGGTGATGTCGTCCCCTGCTTTGAGCAGTTGGGACTCGATCTCCTCGCCGTTCACGAGCGTTCCGTTGCTGCTGCCGCAGTCCCGCAGCACGTAGCCCTGGGTCTCGTCGAGGACGATTTCCGCGTGGAAGCGCGAGACGCTCAGGCTGGAGATGACGACGGTGTTATCGGGGTTGCGTCCGAAGGTGACCCGGGTGCCGATGACCGGTATCCGTTCTCCGGCCAGCAAGCCTTCGTGTCCAACAAGCACCGGCGCCACGGCACTTCCTTCCAGGGTTGACGACATGCTGCTGCCGCGGTGCCACCGGGACGCACCTCTGCGCCGGTGTGACCGGACAGCGGGTGACGGGTAGGACGGAGCGACGTTCGCTCGACGTATTTGAACGATAAATGATTCACTTTTGACGACAGCATAGCCTCGCCCGACCGGTACCGATGACCCATCATGCCCTCTTCCGGAGCCGCACGGGAGTCCCTCCGACGTCGCCGGCCCGGACCGCGCCGGCGACGTCACGGTCACTCCGGGCCCGATCCGTCACCCGCTGACCCCATGTCACTGGAGTGCCGGGCCGCGGGGACGGCCGAAGGCCAACTCCCCCTCGTACGCCATGGGGAGACGGCCGGCGGGACTCCGCGGCGCCCGTCGCCGCTCACCACCGTCCGCCCGCCCCGAGCTCATCGCCACAGGGCTGCCGGAGGCGTGGCGGATCAGTCGGCGTCCGGCGTCCGGGGGGCGTCCGCGCCCGTACGGGGCGCCGGGTCCGGCAGGTAGCTCGCCAGGCCGCGCAGGATGATCTCCAGACCGATGTCGAAGCGCTCGTCGGAGGAGTCCGTCACCATCACCCCGGCCAGGGCCCGCAGATGGGGGAAGTCCGCCGCGGGCAGGGAGGCGAAGTAGTCCTGCATCTCGCCGGCCATCTCACGCCAGTCGGGGCGGGCCGGCGAGGAGCTCGCTCCGCCCTGCTGAGCGGCCCGGTCCTGCCACATGCCCTCCTCCAGGGTGAACCCGTCGATATAGGTGGAGATGAGGTCACCGGCCTCCGCCGCGATGCGGTCGGGCAGTCCGGCGGTGCGAAAGACAGCGAGCAACGCCTCGACGTGCGGCAGCAGTTCGGCGGTGAAGGGCACGTGGGCCATGGAGATCCTGGCCATGTCCCGGTGGGACAGCAGGCGCCGGCGCCCCGAGCGGGCGTAGTCCCGTACCTCCTCCTGCCACCGCTCCGGGTCGGCCGCGGGTGGCTCGAAACCGTCGAAGAGCCGGGTGTACATGAGCTCCAGGAGGTCGTCCTTGGAGCTGACGTGGGCGTAGAGCGCGGAGACCGTGACATCCAGCTCGGCCGCCACCTGGCGCATCGACAGACGGTCGAGCCCCTGGCGGTCCAGCACGGTGAGGGCGGCCTCCGCGATGCGTTCGCGCGACAGCGGTGTGCGTGCGGGGGCGACGCGGGCACGGGCGGGGCGCTCGCGCTCCCAGGGGGACGGCGGAGGGGGTGCGGGGGTGCCGGGGGCCGCGTCGGTCATGACGTCAGTCTAGGCATGGGAGAGCGGCGTTCTCCTGCGGTGAGCGGCGTTCACCTCGAACAAACGCGATATATCTTGTCCCCGTCGCGAAGTTGCGCTATATCTTAATGAACGCCGTTCTCTCGGTGAGCGCTGTTCTGTTAAGGTGAACGCCGTTCTCCGCGTCCGGCCGTCCGTCCCACCGGCTCTCCCGCTCTCTGGGCTTCACCGGCGAGTCGGGCAGCCCCATCCATCCGCGCCACCGCGCCCACGCGTCACCGTGGCGCGACCTTTTCGTGAGGAGTTCCGATGTCCACCACCGGTGTCGCGTCCACCGAGACGCCCATCGACTCACCAGAGCCCTACCGGTGGCGCTGGGCCGCCCTCTTCGTGATCCTCGCGGCGGAGGTGATGGACCTCCTCGACGCCGTCGTCACGAACATCGCCGGACCCTCCATGCGGGCCGACCTCGGCGGCGGCGCCTCCACCCTGCAGTGGCTCGCCGCCGCGTACACCCTCTCGATGGCCGTCGGGCTCGTCACCGGAGGACGGCTCGGGGACATCCACGGGCGCCGCCGGATGTTCCTGGTGGGGGCCGCCGGCTTCACCGTGGGTTCGCTGCTCTGCGCCGTGTCGATGTCGCCCGAGATGCTGATAGGCGCACGCGTCGTGCAGGGGCTGTTCGGCGCGGTGATGCTGCCGCAGGGCCTCGGCATGATCAAGGAGATGTTCCCACCGAAGGAGTCACAGAAGGCCTTCGGCCTGTTCGGCCCGGTCATGGGACTCTCCGCGGTGTGCGGGCCGATCCTGGCGGGCTGGCTCGTGGACGCCGACTACTTCGGCACCGGCTGGCGGATGATCTTCCTGATCAATCTGCCCCTGGGCGCCGCGGCCATCCTCGGCGCCATGCGCTACCTGCCGAGGGGCCTGTCCGGCAGCAAGCCGCGCCTCGACGTCCCCGGCATGCTCCTCGTCTCGCTGGCCGCGCTGCTCATCATCTTCCCGCTGGTCCAGGGCCGTGAGTACGACTGGCCCGTCTGGACGTTCGTGATGATGGCCGGCTCGGTGGTCGTCTTCATCGCCTTCGGCACGTACGAGTCGCGGCGCAGCAAGGCCGGACAGGACCCGCTCGTCGTCCCCAGCCTCTTCCGCAAGCGCGGGTTCAGCGGCGGCATGATCCTCGGTCTGGTCTTCTTCTCGACCATGCAGGGGTTCATGCTGGTCTTCAACCTCTACACCCAGATCGGCCTCGGCTATTCGCCGCTCAAGGCGGGACTGGTGATGGTGCCCTGGTCGGGCGGCATGATCGTCGGCTTCGGGCTCGCCCAGGGTGTCGCCCGGTTCGGGCGGACCGTCCTTCAGGCGGGCGCGCTGGTCATGGCCGTCGGTGTGTTCGGCGTGTGGCTGACCCTCGACCAGGTGGGGTCCGGCGTCGGCCCCTGGCAGCTGCTGCCCGCGCTGCTCGTCACCGGCATCGGGATGGGCCTGCTCATGGCACCGTTCTTCGACATCGTGCTCGCCAGCGTCGAGCAGCACGAGACGGGTTCGGCGTCCGGCACGATGACCGCGGTGCAGCAACTCGGCGGCGCCTTCGGCGTGGCCATCCTCGGCACCGTCTTCTTCGGCCTGCTGGGCGGCGGGATCGCCACCGCCGTCGACCACCGATCGGACGGTCTGCGCGGGCAGTTGACAGCCGCGCACGTCGCGCCCGCGGCTCAGGAGCGCGTCGTGGCCGACCTGCGCGAGTGCGCCTCGGACCGCGCCGTCGCCAAGGACCCGGCCACGACCCCGGCGTCCTGCGCACGCCTGGAGAAGGACACCCGCTCCGCCCTGACCTCGCCCCAGGCCGGCGCCCGGATACCCGTCGTGCTGCAGGAGACCGCGTCGTCGGCCTTCCGGAGCGGTTTCGGCTCTGTCATGAAGACGGTGCTCTGGATCGTCGACGGCATGCTCGCCCTGACCTTCCTGCTCGCGTTCCTCCTGCCGCGTCACGCGCGCCCCGAGGAATCCGCCGGGCACTGACCCCTGCCCGCACAGGCGGCGGCGAACCGGACGGGCGGGCACATCTCCTCAGAGGTGCCCGCCCGTCCCGGCCCGCGGCGCAGCACGGTCCCTCGCCCGCGTCGCAGGGGGAGCGGGCAGAGGGCCGCCGCGCTGTTCAGGACACCGGTCCGCTCCAACCGGCCGCGAGCCCCAGCGGAGACGTGGTGGCGCACGCCGCGGACGGCGACCCGCACCCCGGACGGACCCGCGCGGCGCGAAACACGTACCGTTCGGGCAGGTGGGGACGGATGCGCTCGCTGCGGTGGACGGCGGGGCACCGGCCCGTCCGACAGGCGGCGCCCTCCACCCGGCGCGACACACGGCACTCCCCACCGGGCGCGCCCGCACCGCCCGCCCGTACCGCAGCCTCCTGGAAGGACGAGCCCCGTGCTCACGTCGTACGCAGCCCATTTCGACACGCCCGCCGGGTACCTCGACTTCGCACGGTTCGGTCCGCCGTCGCGGGACGCCGTGGCCGCCACCGCGCGAGCCATGGAGGAATCCGCCCGCGCCGACCACACCACCGTGGACGGTCTGATGCGGGCGGAGGGGATCGCGCGGGACACGGCCGCCCGCCTCGCCGGCACCGACAGCGGTCACACGGTGCTGCTGCCGAACGCGTCCACCGGCATGTTCCACGCCGCTCTCGGCATCCCGGGGGGCGTGGTCCTCGCGCCGCGTACCGACTTCCCCGCCAACCACTATCCGTGGCGCCGCGCCGCGGACCTGGGCCGGGCCACGCCGCGCTGGCTCACGCCGGCGCCCGGTGGCGGGGTCACCCCCGACCTCGTCCGCGCCGCGCTGAGCGACGACGTCGTCGCCGTGTCCGTCAGCGCCGTGGACTTCCGCACCGGCTTCCGTGCCGACCTGGCGGCGCTGCGCGAGGCGATCGGACCGGACCGGCTGCTGATCGTGGACGCCATCCAGGCGTTCGGCGTCGCCGCGATGCCCTGGGACGCGGCCGACGTGGTGGTCGCGGGTGGTCAGAAATGGCTGCGCGCGGGATGGGCCACCGGCTTCGCGGCACTGTCCGATCGCGCGCTGGAAACCCTGCAACCGGTCCTCACCGGCTGGACGGGCGTCGAGGACGTCGGCCTCTTCGACGGAACGGAGCACCCGCCCGCCCCGGACGCGCGACGGTGGTCGATCACGAATCTCAGCCCGGTGACGGCCGCCGCGCTCGCGGCCGCGCTGGACCTCGTCGAGCGGCACACCGTCGCGGCGATCGAGGCCGCGATCGCCACGCGGATCGACGAACTCACCGAAGTCGTCAAGGAGCGTGGCGGCCACATCCTCTCCCCCACCGACCCGGCGCGGCGCGCGGGCGTCCTCTCCTTCACGATGCCGGACCGCGACCCCTCCGTCGTCGCGAAGTCGTTGCACGTCGAGGGTGTCACTCCGACGGTGCGCGCCGACTCGCTCCGGCTCTCCCCGCACGCGTCGACGCCGCGGGAGGCGTCCGAACGAGTGGCCGCCGCGCTGTCGTCGCTGCGCGACTGAACCCGGGGAGGCGGCGGCAGCCTGGCCCGCAGTACGTCCTGCCCGCGAAGGTCACCTACCACCTGCCCGAGCGCCCGGACCCGGCCGGTGCCGCGCCCCTCATGTGGGCCGGGATCACCACGATCGCAGGTAGGACACGGCCTGGCCAAAGCCCTACCGCGCCCCGGCCGATGCTCACTTCGCGACCGGCGCGCTCACCGGAACGGCGCTCCTGAAATCGCTGAGGGTGAGCGTGTTGTGAAGGTCGGCGTCGGAAGCGAAGTGGATGTCCTGTCGTACGCGTACGATCCGGCCCTCCTTGTCGATCCACACGGCGGCGTCGATGGTGGTGGCGGGGCGCAGATTGCGCCCGATGGTCCTGTCGACCGTTTCGAGGTCTTCCGGGGTGAGGCGGGCCGACACACGGACGGGTTCGCTCTCCCGGTCCACGGATCCGCTGTGACCGAGTATGAGGCGCGCGTACCTCGGAAGCCGGTCCGTGGGAATGCCGCCCTCGGCCGCCGACGCGGGGAACTCCTGCCACCCGCCGTCGGAGCCGCTTGCGCGCCGGTACACCTTCCGCCGGGTGATCACGACGTCTTCGGTGTACTGCTCGGTCTTGTCCGTCGTACGCCCCGTCAAGGGCGCGTTGAGGTTGACCCTTCCGGTCATGAGCTGCAGTCGTCTGGTTCCGGATTGCGTGACGGCTCTGATCGCGGCCGAGTAGGGGGCGTCGTCGGCCGCGGCCAGCCGGTCGAGAACCACCTGCGGGCCGGTTTTCGCCCGCGCGGGTGAGCCTGCGGCACATGCCGAGAGCAGCAGTCCCGAGAGCGCCAGGATCAGGGGCGTCGTCCGGTGGTGAATCAAAGGATGGATCCTCGCAGTAACAGGCCCGGAGGGAGAGCCATGCCCCAGGCCGCGGGGTGGATGGTGGGCCCATCCTTCCCTGCCGCGGGGACCGGTCGGCGGACGGGGGAGGCGGTGCGATCCAGCGTGCGCCGGACGGTTACGGAATCGGCCCCTCCGTCCGTTCACCCCTCGGCCGACGCAGACAGAGACACGGACACGGACGCGCGGCCCTCGGTGGCCACGGCTCCGGCGCACACCGGCCGGTCGTCCCCCGGCCGTCAGTGACGCGTTATGGGTACGCCGCTTCCCGTCAAGCATGCGTCAGCGACGGACCCCCGCCCAGGCCGGCGAGGCATAGCTTCATCGAAGTGTCCGGCCGATCCGGCCGGACGACGCACGTCGCCTTCTTCGAGGAGCAGCACCATGTCTCCAGTCGAGCATGCCGAGGACCCCGAACCCTCCGAACGCTTCCCGGCCGGACTTCTCTTCGTTCCTGTCCGGCCGGGGTCCGCGGGTTGCACGACCCGGTTCTTCCGCACCCCCCTGGGCGGCCGTACGGCCGTCGGTTTCACCTCGGCCGCGAAGCTCACCGCCACGCTGGGCGCCGGCCAGGCCCACATCAGGCTCTCCGAACCCGCGCTGCGCGCGCTCGCCGCGCCCCTGGGCGTCACGGCCCTCGTCGTCGACCCGTCGTTCTCCGCCCCCGCGGCCGACCGCGCGGCGGTCCCGGTCCGCGAGCGCGGGACCTCCCGGCGCCGCCGGCATCCCGAACACCTGGCCCTGCGGGTGACCGGCGCGGCCGCCGTCGTCGCGTGCCTGAACCTGCTGATCGGCTGAGGAGACATCATGTCCATCCAGGACGCCCCCCTTCAGGACATGGCGTTTCAGGCACCGTCCCGCGCCGACGCCACAGACATCAGAGACGCCGAAGGCCTGTCCGTGTGGCCCCGCTCCGCCCGCTCCGCCGCCGACGGCGACGTCCGTGTCGGCGGGGTCTCCCTCACCGAGACCGCCGACCGCTTCGGCACCCCCGTCTACGTACTCGACGAGCGGGAGGTCCGCGAACGCTGTCGCACGTACCGCACGGCGTTCCCCGAGGCCGACGTCGTCTACGCGGCCAAGGCGTTCCTGTCCCGGGCCATGGTGCGCTGGGTGCGGGAGGAGGGCCTCGGCCTCGACGTCTGCTCCGCCGGGGAACTCGAACTCGCCGTGACCACCGGCTTCCCGCCGGAGAGGATCGTGATGCACGGCAACGCCAAGAGCCCCGAGGACCTGCGCGCGGCGCTCGGGCACGGCGTCGGCCGCATCGTCGTGGACAGTGACTCCGAGATCACCCGGCTGGCCGCGGTCGTTCCCCCCGGCAGCCGCCAGAAGGTCATGGTGCGGGTGGTGCCCGGCGTCGCGGCGGGCGGGCACGCCAAGGTGCGTACCGGGACCGACGACCAGAAGTTCGGTCTGTCGATCACGGACGGGTCCGCGGAACACGCCGTCGCCCGGATACTCGACCAGCCGCAGCTCGAACTCGTGGGCCTGCACTGTCACATCGGCTCGCAGATCTCCTCCGCGCAGCCGTACGTCACCGCGGTAGGCCGCGTGGTCGGGCTGATGGCCCGAATCCGCGACCAGCACGGCGTCGCTCTCCCCCAGCTGGACATCGGCGGCGGTCATGCCATCGCCTACCGGCCCGGCGAGGAGAGCCTGAATGCCGGAGTCCTGGCCGGCCGGGTCCGCGCCGAACTCGAGGACGGCTGCGCTCGCGCCGGACTGCCCGTGCCCAGGCTCACCCTCGAACCCGGCCGGGCGATCGTCGGCCCCGCGGGAGTCGCCGTCTACCGCGTCCTCGCGGTCAAACGCACCGGGGACCACACCTTCGTGGCCGTCGACGGCGGCATGAGCGACAACCCGAGGCCCGCGCTGTACGGGGTGCGGTACGCGCCCCGGCTCGTCGGCCGGCCCTCGGCGGTACCGCCCCGTCTCGTCACCGTCGTGGGCCGCCACTGCGAGGCGGGGGACGTCCTCGCGGAGGACGTGGCGCTCCCGGGCGACGTGCACCCCGGCGACCTCCTCGCCGTCCCCGCGGCCGGCGCGTACCACCTCTCCATGGCCTCCGGCTACAACCTGGTCGGCCGGCCCCCGGTGGTGGGGGTGTCCGACGGTAGCGCCCGCGTCCTGGTGCGCCGCGAGTCCCTGGACGACATGAGCCGCCGGGACATCGGGCTGTAGCCCCCCGTCCGATCCGGTCCCGTGCCGCGGCTCCCGCCCGGCGAAGGCACACGGTCGCGATCACGGGTGCCGCGACAGGCACCCGTGCCCGAAGGGCCGTGCCGATCCCCCGCGTCTCCTCCACCCCGCCGCACCGCTCCCTCACCCATGAGAACGAGGCCTCGATGACCGTCGAGAACACCGTCGGCCTGATCGTGGCCGTCACCCTGCTCGTCTGTCCGACCATCGCCCTGATCAAGCCGGAGAAGTTCTGATGTCCGCCCCCGCCCAGACGCTGCCCGCACAGGTACCGGACTCCCCTCCGCCCGGACCCGAGAGGCCGCCGCGCCGGATCAGCGCCGGAACGGTCGATCCGACGCAGCTGTGGCGCGCGCTTCCGCAGGCGTTCACCAAACTGAATCCGGTGACCCTGTTCCGTAACCCGGTCATGTTCGTGACCGAGGTCGGCGCCGCGCTGACCACGGGCATCGCCATGGTCCACCCCGGTGTCTTCGCCTGGATGATCACCGGCTGGTTGTGGCTGACGGTGGTCTTCGCCAACCTCGCCGAGGCCGTGGCCGAGAGCCGCGGGAAGGCGCAGGCCGACTCGCTGCGCAGGACCCGGCAGCAGACCACCGCGTGGCGGCTCGCGGGCTGGGAGCCCGGGGCCGCCAAGGACGCGTACCTCGAAGAAGCCGTAGCCGCCTCGGAGTTGAGGCGGGGCGACATCGTGTCCGTACCGGCCGGGGAGTTCATCCCCGGTGACGGCGATGTCATCGAGGGCGCGGCGAGCGTCGACGAGTCGGCGATCACCGGTGAGTCGGCGCCGGTCATCCGTGAGTCGGGCGGCGACCGCAGCGCGGTCACCGGCGGCACCCGGGTGCTCTCGGACCACCTCGTCGTACGCGTCACCCAGGAGCCCGGGGACAGCTTCCTGGACCGGATGATCTCCCTGGTCGAGGGGGCCGACCGGCAGAAGACCCCCAACGAGCTGGCCCTCAACCTGCTGCTGGTCATGCTGACCTTCGTCTTCCTGGTCGCGGTCGTGACCCTCCAGCCGATGGCGATCTTCTCCAAGGACGCGATGGCCGTCGCGCACGACACCGCGGCGCTGAACGCGAACGGTGTCACCGCCATCGTCCTCGTCTCGCTGCTCGTCTGTCTGATCCCGACCACGATCGGCGCGCTGCTCTCGGCGATCGGTATCGCGGGGATGGACCGGCTGGTGCAGCGGAACGTGCTGGCCATGTCCGGAAGGGCCGTCGAGGCCGCCGGTGACGTCAACACCCTGCTGCTCGACAAGACGGGCACGATCACCTTCGGCAACCGGCGGGCGAGCGCGTTCCTCCCGGTCGGGGACGTGTCCATGGAGCGGCTGGCGCGGGCCGCGCTTCTGTCCAGCCTGGCGGACGAGACGCCCGAGGGCCGTTCCATCGTCGAATTCGCCCACGAGAAGCACGAGTCGACCCAGCAGGTCGCGAACGGCGCGGAGTGGGTGCCGTTCACCGCCGCCACCCGCATGTCCGGAGTGGACCTCCCCGGCGGGCAGCGGTTGCGCAAGGGCGCCGCGGCGTCGGTCTCGGCCTGGGTGCGCGAACAGGGCGGTGAGGTCCCGCTCGCGCTGGAGGCGGTCGTGGGACAGGTCTCCGCGTCGGGCGGTACGCCGCTTGCCGTGGCGCGGTCCACGAGCGACGGCCGGGCCGAAGTGCTCGGCGTCGTCCACCTCAAGGACGTCGTCAAGCCGGGCCTGCGGGAACGCTTCGACGAGCTGCGCCGGATGGGCATCCGTACGGTGATGATCACTGGCGACAACCCGGTGACCGCGAGGGCGATCGCCGAGGAGGCGGGCGTCGACGACTTCCTGGCCGAGGCCACGCCGGAGGACAAACTGGCGCTGATCAAGCGGGAGCAGGCCGGCGGTCACCTCATCGCGATGACGGGTGACGGCACGAACGACGCCCCGGCCCTCGCGCAGGCCGACGTCGGCGTGGCGATGAACACGGGCACGTCGGCCGCCAAGGAGGCCGGCAACATGGTCGACCTCGACTCGGACCCCACGAAGATCATCGAGATCGTCGAGATCGGCAAGCAACTCCTCATCACCCGGGGCGCGCTGACGACGTTCTCCATCGCCAACGACATCGCCAAGTACTTCGCGATCCTGCCCGCGATGTTCGCCGCCGTGTATCCGGGGCTCGACCGGCTCAACATCATGGCCCTGCACTCGCCGCTGTCCGCGATCCTCTCCGCGGTCGTCTTCAACGCGGTGGTCATCGTGGCGCTGATCCCGCTCGCCCTGCGCGGTGTGCGCTACCGGCCGTCGTCCGCGTCCGCCCTGCTCACCCGCAACCTGTGGATCTACGGGCTCGGCGGCGTCGTCGCGCCCTTCCTGGCCATCAAGTTCATCGACCTCACCCTCGTCCAGTTCATTCCGGGGATCTGACCATGACACGCATCCCGCACTGGCTCGCCCAGCACCTCGCGGCGCTCCGGGTGGTCCTCGTGCTGACCCTCCTGACCGGGCTCGCCTATCCGCTGGCCATGACGGCCTTCGCCCAGGTCCCCGGCCTGGCGGGCAGGTCCGGGGTCACCGCCGCCGACGGCCGGGACGCCGGGTCCTCCCTGATCGGCCAGTCCTTCACGGACGCCAAGGGCCATCCGCTGAGACGGTACTTCCAGTCCCGGCCGTCCAACGCCGGTACGGGGTACGACGCCACCGCGTCCGGAGCCGGAAACCAGGGCCCCGAGTCCGTCGTCGACACCGCCGACAGGCCGAGCCTGCTCACCCTGGTCTGCGGGCGCAGCAAGGCGGTCGGCGAGCTCGAAGGCGTCGACGGCTCCCGCCCGTTCTGCACACCGGACGGTGTGGGGGCGGTCCTCGGCGTCTTCCACGACGGCGGTACGGGCGGACGGGTCACCAGGGTCGTCAGCCTCGACCAGGCCTGCCCGGCCAGACCGTTCATCCGCTCCTACCGGGGAGTCGTTGTCGGCTGCGCCGAGCACGGCGCGGACTACAGCCGCGCCGTGACCGTCCCCGTACGCGGCGACGCGCCGGCCGACCCGGTCGTCCCCGCCGACGCGGTGACCGCGAGCGGCAGCGGGCTCGACCCGCACATCAGCCCGGCGTACGCGAAGCTCCAGGCGCCCCGCGTCGCCCGCGAGCGCGGCGCGAGCGTGGCCGATGTACGCAGGTTGATCGCCACGTACACCACCGGCCGCACGCTCGGCGTGCTCGGCGAGCCGGGCGTCGACGTCCTCGAGCTGAACGTCGCGCTCGACCGTACCTACCCCCAGCAGGGAGCCTGATCATGGCGGCCTGGATCCAGGCATCGCTCGTCCTCGCCGTGGTGGTGGGGCTGCACGTGCCGCTCGGCGACTACATGGCCCGAGCACTCGACGGCGGCCGGCACGGGCGCGCCGAGAGAGCCCTCTACCGCGTGTGCGGAATCGACCCGGACAGGGAACAGACCTGGCGGCACTACCTCACCGCCCTGCTCGCCTTCTCGGTCATGAGCGTCGCGGCGCTCTTCGCCCTCTTCACCCTCCAGGGCAAGCTGCCCTGGTCGACGGGCCACGAGGGCATGCCGTGGCGGCTCGCGCTGCACACCGCCGTCTCCTTCACGACCAACACCAGCTGGCAGAACTACGCCGGCGAGTCCACCACCGGGCACCTCGCCGTCATGGCGGGTCTGGGCGTCCAGGCGTTCGCGTCGGCGGCGGTCGGCATCTGCGTGGCGCTCGCCCTCGTGCGGGGGCTCGTCCGGCGCAGCACCACCGGCCTCGGCAACTTCTGGGTGGACCTGCTGCGCACGATCTTCCGCGTACTGCTCCCGCTGGCGGTCATCGGTGGCCTGATCCTGATGGCGGGCGGGGTCATCCAGAGTCTCGGCGCCGGCCACACCGTCACCACGGTCGCGGGCGGCAGGCAGACGATCCTCGGCGGACCGGTCGGCTCCTGGGAGCCGCTCAAACTGCTCAGCGGTGACGGCGGCGGCGTCTTCAACGCCAACAGCGCCCACCCGTTCGAGAACCCGAGCGCCTGGACCAACGTCCTCGAGATCGTGCTGATGCTGCTGATCCCGACGGCCTGCGTCCGCATGTTCGGCCGGATGATCGGCAGCCCGAGGCAGGGCTGGACCCTGCTGACGGTCGTCGGCATCCTCTTCGGTCTGCTCCTGGCCGCCGCGACGCTGGCCCAGTCCGCGCACACCGGCACGGTCACCCAGGCGGTCGGCGGACCGTACGAGGGGACCGAGACCCGCTTCGGCGTCCCGGGCTCGACACTGTTCGGCGTGGGGGCCACCGGCTCGGCGGACGGCGCGGCCAACTCCTCGTACGACAGCTTCTCCAGCCTCGGCGGCGGGGTGCTGCTGTCCGCGATGATGCTCGGTGAGATCGCGCCCGGTGGCACGGGCAGCGGACTGTACGGCCTGATCATGGTGGTGCTGGTGGCCGTCTTCATCGGCGGTCTGATGGTCGGCCGCACGCCCGAATACCTGCGCAAGCGGATCGGGTTCGGGGAGATGCGCTGGTTCGTGGTGTACGCGCTGATCCCGCCCACCGTCATCCTGGCCTGCACGGGCGTCGCGCTCGCCTTCGACGACGGGCGGACCTCGATGGGCAACCCGGGGGCGCACGGTCTCACCGAGCTGATCTACGCCTACACGAGCAACACCAACAGCAACGGCAGCGCGATGGCGGGCTTCAACGGCGCCACCGACTTCCACAACCTCCTGATGGTGGTCGCGATGCTGGCGGGGAGGTATCTCCCGATGGTGGCCGTCCTGGCCCTGGCCGGGCGGCTCGCCCAGCAGCGGCCGGGCGTCGTCACCGTCGGCACGCTGCGCGCCCAGGGTGTCAACTTCGTCGTCCTGGCCACGGCCGCGGCCGTCATCCTGGCGTTGCTCAACTTCCTGCCCGCACTGTCCCTCGGCACCATCGCCGACGGGCTCATGTAACCCCGTACCGGCTGAGCTCCCGGCCCGTCACAGGCTCAGCCGGTACGGCACCACACCGCGTTCGGCGGCGAGTTCGACCGACTCGTCGACAGCGCCCTCGCCGCCCTGCACTCCCCCCGGTCCCCCGGTCCCCCGGTCCCTCGGGGCGACGGCACCGGTGGTACGCGGCACGTCCTGTCCGACCCACCCTGTCCGTCCTGTCCGTCCTGTCCTGCCTGTCCTGCCTGTCCTGCCTGTCCTGCCTGTCCTGCCTGTTCCGCGACGGCGTCCCAGGTGCCGTGGGCGGCGAGCCCTGCCGGCGCGAGCAGCGACGCGAGGGGATGTCGTCCCGTCGCCGACGTCCGCGCACACCTCCGCGGTGCCGGACCGCGGCCACGTCAGTGGTGGTGGCCCTGCCGGCCGAGGGTCTCCACAGGGGTCGCGCCGGGGCGGGTCCACTGGGGTACGGGGCGGCTGGTCGGTCCCCAGGTGGGGGCACCGTCGGCGTCGGCGCGCCAGTACCAGCAGGCCTGCCGGCCCTGGGACGGGTGTCCCTCGCGGACGTCGCCGATCACGCGCCGGCCCTCGGGGTTGTCCTCCCACGACTCGCCGCGGCCGTAGGACGTCATGTCGAGCAGTCCGAAGGACCCGTTGACCGGCTCGTTGCCACGGCCCGTCGTGGAGTAGGTGAGGAACACGCGGTCGCCGGCACGCAGGAAGCAGACGATGTGCCCCATTGTCCCGCCGACCGGCGCGGCCACGTCGCGCACCGAGTACCAGGGCTGGGTGTATCCCATGAACGCGACGTACGGGGCCACCTCGTCCCAGCGGCCCGTGGTCAGGATCGCCGACGAGACACCGCGGGCGTTGAGGTAGACGGCGTCCTTCAAGTGCCAGGCCGTGGTGGTGCAGCCCTCGCACTGCCCCTGGTGCGGCGCGCCGTCGTACCACATGTGCTGGTAGACCACGAGTTCGTCGCGGCCCTGGAACAGGTCCAGGAACGGGACCGGGCCGTCGGGTCCGACGACCTCGGCCGTCCCGTCGAGCTCGACCATCGGCAGCCGGCGGCGGGCCGCGGCGAGGGCGTCACCCTCGCGGGTGTGGGCCTTCTCGCGGACCAGCAGCTCATCGCGCGCCGCCTGCCAGGTGGCCAGGTCGACGACGGGCGGCTTGCCGGTGAGGTCGGTGCTCGGGTGGCCGGGCGTGATCGCCATGGTGTCCTCCGTGATGTCTCGTGCGGGTGAGCGTCGTACGACGTCCCACGACATGCACCTCTGCGGACTCGCGCCCCGGCCAAAACTCATCGCGACCGGACCCTTCCGCGTCGTGCGCCGGGTGTCGAGGGGCCCTGGCCACGCACCACCCCCGAGGAGCGCCGGCAGATCCCGGCGTGAGGCGGTCCGTGCCGCCGCCGGTCCGACGCGCGAGCGTACGACCGACGAGGCGGAGGAATCGGACGGAGAACGGTACGGGTCAGGGACGGGAGGGTTTACGGGTGCTCGAACCGCTCTTGCTCTCAACGCGCCCCGAGGAAGCGGGTTCTGGGCGCTGCCGATGGCGGGAGGTGCGCTGGCGAGGTGGCCGGGTCAGGGTGATCTGACGGACCAGTTGTTGGAAGCAGGTCAGGGACGCGAGGGCCGGTACCACTGCGGCGGCCACGCCGGTGATGGTCTTGTGGGCGTCGGCCACGCAGAACATCACGGCGACGAAGGAGAACAGCAGAACGACGTACCACGAGTGCACGGCACGGCGTTGGTGCAGGGCGGCCCGCAGGACGGAGAGCGACGCCACCATCCAGGGGCCGTAGACGAGAAGGGGCCACCAGGGTCCCGAGCCGTTCTGCGTGCTGGACGCGATGTGCCGCAGGGGCGAGTAGGCCACCATGCCCCCGAAGACACTCACCATCGACACGATGACGGCGGCGACCGCGGCGATCACGAAGCTCACGGTCTGCAGCCAGGTGAAGCGCGGTTTGCGGACTCGCACCTTCCGATGCCCGGTCGAGGAGCGTCGGATGGGCGGCAACTCGGCAGTGATCTGCACCAGGTTGTCCATCGGTTCACTGATGAGTTCGTCGTCGTACGACGGCTCGCCGCGGGGTGGCGGCACAGTGACCTCCTCCGCCGCCGCGGCGTCCTGCAGGAGGTAGGTCAGCTCCTCGACCGGGTCCCAGCCCTGTTCGTACAGGGCGTCGGCGGAACCGCCGTGCCGGCCGGTACCCGTCGCACCGGGATATACGGGAGGTTGTTCGTATCGAGCGAAGGAGAGATCCGGATAGTCGTCGTTCACAGAGATTCCGCCCCGCCGGATCAGGGCCGGGTGACAGCCGGAACGTCCCCATCTGGCGATGAGTACGCGGCAACGGTCGTGCGGGTGTATCGCTCGATCTCCGCGGCTCGGGCCGCGGACAGGCGCCGCGCCGCCGTTCCGGCGCACGACGGGGCACAAAGACTTGCTTGGGTCATATTCCATTAACGCTGGTCATCGCCGGTAGATGTGTGGCAAACGAGTGAGCGCAAGCCTCCGGAGAAATTCACGAAAGCCTCTTTATCGATCGGGAGCCGATGGTTCTTCCCAGCGCTGGCGCGGGCATCCGGGAGACCCCCTGACCCGGCACCCGTTGGGCCTCCGAGATGCGCCCCGGGCCCCGCGCGGTGACACTTTTCTGGTGGCCTCGCGCGCCGCACAGGGCCTGCGGGGCATCGCGGCCGGTTCCGTAGCCGTCCCGTCCTGCCTGGAGACTTCCGTGAGCCAGCTCTTCCAGCCCCTGACACTGCGTGGTGTGACGATCCCCAACCGGGTCTGGATGTCGCCGATGATGCAGTACTCCGCCCCGGCCCAGGGACCGGAGACCGGCACACCGACCGACTGGCATCTCCAGCATCTGGCCTCGCGCGCGGTGGGCGGCGCCGGACTGGTCATGGTGGAGGCCACCTCCGTCAGCGCGGAGGGCCGCAGCAGCGCCTACGACCTCGGTCTGTGGAACGACCGACAACCACCGGCCTTCGCCCGTGTCGTCCACGCGCTGAACGACTCCGGTGCGGTACCGGCGATCCAGCTCAACCACCCCGGCCGCAAGGCGGGCATCGGACGCCCCTGGTCCGACGCCCACCCACCACGCCCCGGACTGCGGCGAGTGGGTCCCAGTCCGATCGCCTTCGGAACGGTCCCCGCGCCCCACGAACTCACCACCCACGCCATCACCACGGTCGTCGACGAGTTCGCCCAGGCCGCCCGGCGCGCCCACCTGGCCGGGTTCCGCGCCCTGGAGATCCACGGCGCGCACGGCTACCTCGTCCACTCGTTCCTCTCCCCCCAGACCAACCACCGCACCGACGCCTACGGCGGGGGCCTGGAACGGCGCATGCGCTTCGCGCTGGAGGTGGTGGACGCCGTCCGGTCCCAATGGCCTCAGGAACTCCCGCTGTTCTTCCGCACCTCGGCGACCGACTGGCTCGCGGGCCACGGTACCGAGACACGGCCCGGCTGGACCGTCGACGACACCACGCACCTCGCCCGGGAACTCATGGCCCACGGAGTGGATCTGCTGGACGTCTCCACCGGTGGCATCGTGCCCGACGCCACCATCCCCGTCAGCCCCGGCTACCAGGTGACCTTCTCGGCGCAGGTGCGCGCACGGACCGGCATCCCCACCGCCGCCGTGGGACTCATCACCGAACCCGAACAGGCCGAGAAGATCATCGCCCTCGGTGAGGCCGATGCCGTCTTCCTCGGCCGCGAACTGCTGCGCGACCCGTACTGGCCCCGCCGCGCCGCCCACTCCCTGGGCGCCGCCCTGCCCGCGCCACCGCAGTACGCCCGTGCGTTCACGGGCCGTTGACGCAGGCCGCCCCGCGGTCGTCCTGGACCGAACCGCCGGTGATCCGACCGGGCCGGCCAGGAGACGATGGTCCGGTCCGCTGTTCGGCGCGGCGGTGCGCACGGCCGCCGGCTGCGGCGGCCGTGCGCACCGTGACGGTCAAGGACGGACGCCGGTCACCAGGGCGCCGGGCCCGGTGGCGGGACCACCGGAGGCCGGTCGTCGCAGGTGATGGTGTTCGGCAGTTCCCACGACGCCATCCAGGCGCCTGTCGTGCCGCCTCCGTCGTTGCCTCCGAGGTCCTGCGCCGCGAACTCGGATCCGGTGGAGGGGAAGTTGAACGATCCGCAGTTGTTGATGCCGACCGCGCCGACGTTGCGGGCGTCCACGTTCTCGAAGGATGCCGAGCCGGCGGAGCGGGCGCTGAGTACGGACGTGCCGGTTCCGTCCACGCGGATGTCCTTGAAGCGGACCCCCCGGATCGCGTACTTGTCCTTCACGGGGAAGTCCGAGACCAGCATGACCGCGTTGTAGGTGCTGTCGAGGAAGTGGTCGCCCGTGACCTCGATGTCGGCGTCGATGTCCCGCTCCAGGGCGTAGAACCAGATGGCCCCGAGCCCGATCTTCCAGTTGAGCTCGAACGGCCCCGAGCGGACCGTGGTGTTGTCCGTGATCCACAGATGTCCGGTGAACGGCTCCGCTCCGAAGCGGGAGCCGACCTGGACGGCGCTGCCCTCTCGGATGGGGTCGGCGACGAGGTTGCCGGTGACCGTGTTGTCGGTACCGCCGTAGAGCGCGATGCCGTTGGCGAGGACGGGCGTCTGCACGGTGTTGTGGGCGAAGACGTTGCGCGCGTTGCCGGTCTTCTCCGACCACATGGCCAGGCCGTCGTCACCGCTGTTGCGGACGAAGGTGTCCGAGACGGTGGAATCGGTCACGCCGGTATGGAAGTTGAGGCCGTCGGCGATCTGGTCGGCGATCACGTTGCGCGTGATCCGCAGGCGCGTCATGGGCCCGTCGAACCACATGCCGACCTTGGTGTGGTGCAGGTACAGGCCGTCGATCGTGGAGTCGCTGAGCGCGCCGCCGAGGGCGTTGACCTGGTCGGTGTCGACGCGTTCACGGACATCACCCTCGATCGCGAAGCCGGACAGGTGGACGTGGTGACTGCCGCCGTCCGCCGCGTCCTTGCCGTAGAAGCCGACGCCGGTGTGGACCGACCCGTCGGGGGCCGGCTTGTCCAGGGTGACCTGGTGACCCTTGACGATCGTGTACCAGCTGCCCGCTCCGACGATCGTCACGTCGTCCACGACGATGTGCCGGTTCACCTGGTACGTGCCCGGCGGCAGGTAGACGTCGAGGTGCCGCTTCCTGGCGAACGCGAGGGCACGGTCGATCGCGCCGCCCGCGTCCCGCCGGCCGGTGGGGTCGGCACCGAACGCGAGAACGTTCGCCGCACGTGCCTCGGTGTGCGGCGCGGCCACGAGGTGCGTGTCGAGGACGTCGATCACGGTCCAGGCCGCGCCACCGCCCCTGGGCGCCGTGAGGCGGACGGTGTCGCCGGCCCCGTACCGCTTGCCGAGCAGCAGCCGCTGCTCGTCGTAGAAGTGGCTGGGCCTGAAAGGCTTGTCGAGGGTGGGCGTCGGGGTGGTGGCGGCGGGGACGCATCCGCACTCGGTGATCCACCAGTCCGGGTGCAGCAGGTCGGCCTGGGGGTCGTTGGTGAACGGGTACTGGTTGTAGAGCCAGGAGTACCGCGAGGTGAGCGTCATCGTGGCTCGGTGTCTGCCGTCGACGGAGACGTCGAGCGGTGCGGTGGTGCCGCCGCCTTCGGGCGCGTCGGGGATGCTGTAGCGCACGGTGAGGGCGTTGGCGGCGTGCGGCAGCGTGAACTCGACGTACTGGCCCGGCTTCAGACGTACCGCGGTCCGGCCGGACGCCTCGGAGGGCAGGGTGTAGGCGGTGCGGTCGGGACCTATGACGGTGCCGTTGGTCGACGCGTTCTCCGCTTCCTGTTCGGCGAAGTCCACGGCGGCGCCACGCCCCGCGACCAGGGCGGGATCGAGCGCCGCGCGGGTCACCGCCGGGGTGCCCACGCCGGTGCCGTGGCCAGGGGCCGCCGGGGCTGCCAGGGCCGGAGCGCCGAGCGTGAGGACGAGTCCTGCGACCGCCGTCGTCACCGCCGTGGCGATCCTGGCCGGTCTCCGGGCGCGGCTGCGGACCCGTTCCGCCGCCGCGCGCGTGCTGTACCGCGACATCAGTTTCTCGTTTCTCTCGGACCGGACGAACGAGGACGGGCGGGGGCGGACGAAGGCGGACTGGGGACGACGGGGGACGAAGGCGGACGGAGGGCGGGCACGGTCGAACAGGGCAGGGCGGAGCCGGGCGAACGGAGCGTGCGACGACGCTGGGGCCGCTCTACGTGCGGGCAGTGGGGAGGGGCAGGCCGTGCCGGTGCGGTGACAGTAGGGCGTCTCCGGGCACCCTTACAAGACGCCGGACACGTCTTTTCAACTTGCAGTAGGATTCCTGCGTTGATTCATCGATTTCTTGCGTCACGCGTGGCGGTCACGCAAGAGATCGCCCGGCCGGCGGCTCAGCACTGCTGCACACACCGGAGGTTCTCCCACCGCCCGGCGGCGACGCAGGGCCGCGGCAGCGCCGCCAACTCCCCTTCCGAGGGGGCGGGTTCGTGCTCGATGCCGTCCCGAGAGGACCACCCGAGATGTGCTCAGGGCGGCGGCCGACCAGTACGCGCTGCTCACCCCCTGCGCTGCGGACCTGACGGGTGCCGTGACGGCGTTCGACGAGTTGGAGCGAGCGGTCCACCTCGGGCCGCGCGAGGACGACCTCGACCCGCGGCAAGTCGTCGCCCTCGCCTGCGAACCGCTCGACTGGTCCCACAGCACCGACGCCGTCCTGCCGAGCACGTGTGGCGACCCGGCCATGGCACTGGCCGGCCTGACGGCCATGATTCAGGAGAGCCTGCTCGAACGGGCCTGGGTGGTCTGGCCGGTGTGCCCCCGGCATGACCTCGGCGTCCACGGCTCGGAGCACGGCGGCGGCGCCGTCCGGTGGTGCGCGGGCGCGGGCGGACACCTGCTCGCACCGGTCGGCGAACTCCCGCGTGTAATCGTAGGACTCCGTCAGGTCTGTCTCGTGGTCCTGTACGGGGGCATGTTGGTGGTGCGGACGCACATGAAGTGAACCGTGCTCGGGCGAAGTTGGCGTTGTTCGTGGCGGATCGGCACCCCTCAGGCGAGGTGCTCGCGGAACCACTCGACGGCGGCGCCGCTCGCCTCGTCGAACCGCGTGGTGTACGGGTCGAAGTGGCCGCCCGGGATCGTCCGCAGTCGTTTGGGCTCCAGCGCGCGCTCGTAGGCCGCGAGGGCCATGTCGGTCACGGTGACGGTGTCGTTGAGCGCGACCACCATGAGCAGCGGCGTGGGCGAGACCCTGTCGACCCAGATTCCGGGCTCGTACATGCGCGCGGCCCGAGTGGAGCGGACCGTGACCTCGTTCTCCCACACACCGTCGGGCATGGGCTGGAGGTAGAAATCGATGGCCTCCTGCGTACGGTAGGACGCGGGCACCGCCGGGTCACTGCCGACGACGGCCACGGTGCGGGGGGCCTCGCCACGCAACTGGGCGCGCTCGTCCTCGGAGAATCCCTCCTCCAGGGCCGCGACGGCCTCGGGGACGATACGGCGCCGTCCCTGCTCGAAGCCGCTGATGGTCGGCACCTGGGAGACCACGGCCCGCAGTCGGCGGTCCGTCGCGCCCAGCACGATCGCGTGGCCGCCGGCGTAGCTGGTGCCCCACAGGCCGATCCGCTCCGGATCGACCTCGGGGAGGCTCTCCAGGAAGGAGATGGCCCGCCGCCAGTCGGCGATCTGCCGCCATGGGTCGACGTCCTGGCGTGGTCGGCCGTCGCTCGCCCCGAAGCCGCGGTGGTCATGGACCAGGACGACGAAGCCGTTCTCGGCGAAGGCCCGCGCGAACGGTTCGAGCCCGTGCTCCTTGACCGCGGCGTAGCCGTGGGCCATGGTGATCGCCGGATGCGGGCCCGGACCGTCCGGCAGGAAGAGCCGGCCACGCAGCTCTAGCGCGCCGTCGGCCCTGAACTGGACATCCTTGCGCTGAATCATGGAACAACCTTCTCAAAAGGAAGGGCCGTCAGCCCTGGTGGAAGTGGTCGGTGTCGACGCTCGCCCCCGGGGCCACGTTCTCGGTGAACGCGTCCGGTCCGGCGCCAGTCGGCCTCCTCACCGGACGCGGCGGCGGACCTCCGCGCGAGGGACCCGCCTACCCCTGCGGGCGGGAGGTGTTCGCGTCGGGGAGGCTGTCGGTGCGGTGGGCCTCGGCGAGGAGGCGGTCGAGGTGGGTGGCGACGTGGGCCGCCTGCTCGATGTGCGCCCAGTGGCCGGCCTCTGCCACCGACACGGCGGTCACGGCGGTGAAGCGGGGCACGATCGCGTCGTCGACCATGTCCTCGGTGACGAACCCGTCGCCCTCACCGCGGAGGATGAGCACCGGGCCGGCGTGGCCGCTCGGCCGTTCGCCCTGGGGGTGGCCGGTGTTCCAGCAGTCGGCGATGGCACGGAGGGCCTCCGGACGCATGTGCCGCCCGGTCGCCACCAGCCGGTCGAGCTCGGCCTCCGGGAACGCGACGGACAATTGTTCGCGCACGCCCCGCTGCCCGTCCGCGTCGCCGCCCAGCGAGCGGAACGGTTCGATCATCTCGTCGGGCAGGTGCACGCCCGCGAGGGGGACCGGCGTCACCAGCACGAGTCCGCGGGCCCGGTCGGGTCGCTGCGCCGCGACCAGTTCGGCCACGGCGGCGCCCATGCTGTGACCGACGAGCACGAACGGCTTGCCGAGGGCGTCGACGACCCGGCCCGCCTCGTCGGCGAACCGGTCGTAGTCGTAGGGCCCCTCCACCGCGTCACGGTCGCCGCAGCCGGCCAGGTCGAGAGTGACGCACTCGATGCCGGGTGTGGTGAGCTGGGAGATCAGGCGGTCCCAGGCGTACTGGTCGTCGAGGAAGCCGTGGACGAAGACCACGGCCAGGTCTCCGTCGCCGGTGCGCCGATACCGTACGTCGGTGTCGGCGACGCGTTCCGTGTTCATGGATGTCCTCACTGTCCGGGAGCGGACGTCGCCCCGGAAGGGGGCCGGTCGTGGCTTTCGACGGGGAAGTCGGTCGCCGTGGGTCCCGCTCTCGTGCGGAGCGGGCTGGCAGGGCCTGCGACGGCCGCCTCGGGTTTCGGCAGGCAGGCGCCGGTTTCCTTCGGGGTGGTCCCGTCCCGTGGGGTGGTCCCGTCCCGCGGTGGCCCCCGAGGCACAGTTCGCGCCGGCCTGCGCGGTCAGGCCCCGGCCGGCGGCCGGGGTCGCGGGGTTCACCAGCGCGGAGTCCCTTCGGACAGTTGCAGTTCGCCCCTCCCGAACGAGAAGCTCTCGTTCGGGACCGGGACCAGGGCGATGAAGATGTCGTCGGGTGAGACACCGAGCGCCTCGACGACGAGCCTGTTGATGGCCGCGGACACCGCCCTCTTGTCCTCCAGGGGCCGGTGGGCCCCGAGGAGCACCGTGATGATCATGGCGTCCGAGGTGCGCCGCATGCCCATGAACGTCGGGTCCAGGAACAGTTCGTCCTCGCCGTGTTCGCTGATCACGATGAAGCGGTCGCCCTCGGGGATGCCGAGCCCCTGTACCAGCGACTGGTTGAGCGCGTCGGCGAGCGCGCGCTTCTGCTGCGACGAGAAGCGGTTGGCGGGGATGTAGGCGTTGAAGACCGGCATGGGGGGCTCCTTCGGGAGTGCGGTGTCGGGTTGCCCGACCGTTCGGAGGACCTGATCGAGGCCCCGGTTGTGGCGCGGCCGCCCTGGGTGTCCACGGCGCGCGAACGCGGTCCTGTGGGGCGCGGACGCGGTCGGTGCGGGCGTCGGTGCCGTCAGGCCTTGGTGGCTCCGGAGGGGGACCAGTCGGCGCTGTCCACCGGCGACCATCCGTCCGGGCGTTCGTCGAGGCGGTGGCTGCGCCTGCCCAGACGTGCGCCCAGGATGTCCGCCGGCAAGGGCGTGACGAACGCATTGTCGGCCAGGGTGTACTCGGCGGCGAGTCGGCCGACCGCCGGGATCGCCGCGGTGTCGATCCGCCCGTTCTGGGCGTAGACGTCGTCCCGGATGTGGAAACGCACGACCTTGCCCCAGACGACCTGGTCGTTGACGTCGCCGACCTTGATGATCCGGTCCAGCGTGCATTCCATGGCGATCGGGGAGTCCTTCACACGCGGCACCCTGACCACTTCACAGGCCGCTTTGGCCAGGCCGACCTCATCGAACTCGTCCTGGGAGCCGTCGAACTCGATCGCACTGCGATGCATCTCGTGGGCCTGTGGCAGCGTGACCAGGTTGGTGACGAACTCACCGCTGTCCCGAATGTTGACGAACGTGTCCTTCAGCGTCCCGTCCGACCGCGGCTGCAGGGTCAGGGACACCATCGGAGGGACCCGGCTCACCACGGTGAAGAACGAGATCGGCGCCAGATTGGCGACACCGGAGGGCGACAAGGTGCTCACCCAGCCGATCGCACGCGGTGTGACCGCCCCGATGAGCAGCTTGTACGCGGACCTCGCGTCCAGTTCGTCGCTGTTGATGATCACGTTGACAGCCTCTCTGACGTGCACGGCGGCATACCGCCGGTGTGCCGTCCGCCTTCTCGGAACCGCCCGGGGTGCGCTCCGCGATCAGCGTGGCGGTGTGGACGGGGGTTTCCTTGGTCGCAGGTGCGCCGTGCCTGGCGCGGTCGCGGGATCAGTTGGCCGCGGAGGCGAAGAACTCGAGGCCCTCGAGCACGTCGCGCCCCTTGGCCGTGTCGGCGTACAGCCGCGCCTCCGTGATCAGTCCGCCGCTCACGGCGAACAGCAGGAGGTGCTCGTTCTCCATCGTGCGGCCGTTCTTCGCCCCCGCCCGGGCCCGGACGGGGACCACCACGTGCGACCCGGCGTCGAGCACCGTGTGCAGGTCGTAGTGGAAGTACTCGTAGTAGTGGTCGAAGAGATCCTTGTAGAAGGCCACGAAACCCTCCCGCCCGTGGAACGTCCCGCCGTAGGGCAGCGAGGTGGGGAAGTGGAAGGCCACGTCCGGCGACATCAGCGCCACCAGGTCGGTCGAGTCGTTCTTCTCGAATCCGGTGTAGGCGCGGTGGCAGGCATCCACGATCGCCTGGTTGCTCGACATGCTTCCTCCATGCTCATGACTGGGTGCGGTGCTGGGTGAACATGTGTTCACGCACCTGGGTTCCGTCCGGTCGTACACGGAGGGACCGGAGGCGCGGGGCGGGCCGATCGGCTCGTGAGACGCGCGGCGGGCCGGAAGCCCGACGGTGCCCGGGTGGTCACCGAGCGGCTTCGCGGGCCGAGGGAGCGGTAGTGCCCGCCGACGACCCGATACCACTAAGTTCCCATCTGGAACTCAGGGAGTCAAGGGCTGGGTTCCAGATGGCGACTCTGGGGCTATCCTGAGACCATGGAGTGGCGTGAAGTAGATCTGGGCAATTGCAGCGTCGCCGCGACCCTGGGGCTGATCGGGGAGCGGTGGACCCTGCTCATCCTGCGTGAGGTCTTCGCCGGACTGCACCGGTTCGACGAGATCGCGGAGCACCTCGGGGTCTCCCGTCGCGTCCTGACCGAACGCCTGGGGCAGCTCGTCGACGCCGGACTGCTGGAGCGCCGGAGCTACCAGGAGGCCGGTCAGCGCGCACGCCACGAGTACCACCTCACGTCGCCCGCCCACGACATGCAGTGGATTCTGGCCGCCCTCCTGCAGTACGGAGACACCCATCTCGGCGGCCCTGAGGGCCCGCCGACACTGCTGAACCATGCGGGGTGCGGCGGCCAGGTACACGTCGAGCTGCGCTGCTCGTGCGGGCACGAGGTCCCCGGCTCCGACGTGGTGCCGATCACCGGCCCCGGCGCCGCGAGCACGTCCCCCTGACGGCAGCCCGCTCTCCGATCACTCGCGTATCCCGGCCGCACCGGGCGACAGGCATCTTCAGGGCGATGCCGCTCCCCGCGAGAGCGCCGGACCGTCTCAACCGCTCGCCCGGACCCGTGAAGGAGGCACCATCATGACCGCATCCGCATCCGCATCCACTCCCCTGGCCTACGAGGTTCTCGTCCAGGAGGGAACACCCCGGGCCGGCGACGAGCGGCTGCCCAACGGTGACGTGCTCGTCTCCTCGCCCCTGACGTCGACGCTGGTCTTCGGCGACGAGGACGCCGTGCTGGTCGACCCGCCTCTCACCATCGAACAGACCCAGCGGGTGGGCGACTGGATCGAGCGCTCCGGCAAGCGTCTGGCCTACATCTACGCCACCCACGGGCATGGCGACCACTGGTTCGGCACCGCCGATCTCGTGAAGCGGTTCCCCGGCGTCACCGTCTACGCGACCCCCGGAACCATCGAGGTCATGCACCAGCAGGCCACCGCGGGACGCGAGGAACTGTGGGACAGGCGCTTCCCCGGCCTGATCCCCGACACCCCGGTCCTGGCCCGGCCCGTACCTCCCGAGGGCTTCGCGCTGGAGGGCAACCTCGTCGAGGCCGTCGAGGTCGGTCACACCGACACCGACGAGACCACGGTCCTGCACGTGCCGTCGATCGGCCTCGTGGTGGCCGGCGACGTCGTCTACAACGGCGTGCACCAGTACATCCTCGAAGGGGGCGGCGGCGGTCTGCAGGAATGGCTCCTGGCCCTCGACCGCGTCGCCGCGCTTCAGCCGCGCTCCGTCGTGGCCGGTCACAAGAACAAGCACCTGCCCGACGACCCGGCCACCATCGAGGAGACCCGCCAGTACCTGCTCGACGCCGTCCGCCTGCTCGGCCAGAACCCCACCCCCCGCGAGTACTTCGACCGGATGACGGCCCTCTACCCGGATCGGCTCAACCCGGGCCCGGTGTGGTACGGAGCGGTCGGCCTGCTCGGAGCCTGAAAGAGCGAGCGTCCTGTACGGTGCCGGCCGCGGCGAGGAGCGGGTCGGCGGTGAGGCTGGAGGGGCGACTGCCAGCTGGCCGCCACGCCACCACGACTGCCCCATGCCCCGCGAGGGCTGGTACCGAGGGACAGAACGCGCCATTCCGGGGCGAGGGCGGCGGCGGTCACGGTGACGCGGCATCAGCCCCCGCCCCGGCACAGCGGATCCACCTCGTCGGGATCGACCGGCCACCGGCGCTCCGCGTCCTCCGTTCCGGTACGCCTCCGGGGCCTCCGGGGCCTCCGACCATCCCCACATGAGACCCCGGCACCGCACGGACCACGGAACCGCACCGTCGTCACCCGTGGCCGGATCCCGGCAGGCGGTGACCCGCAGACAAACCGCAGACACGCACCCACTGTTCACTCCACGAACATGAACGGCTCCCACGCACCCCACCCACCACCCAAGATCCCGGCCTAGGGTCACGCGGGTGAAAAAACTCCACTTCCTCTCCGACGGGGTGGGCCGGTCGGCGCCCATGGACACCGCCGCCCTCCCGCGCAGGTCACGGCTCCGCCCCCTCGCGCCCGTCGCCGTCGTGACCGCCGCCGCCGGACTGTTCGCCACTCTGCTGATACCCCCGGCCGCGAGCGCCTCCGCGTCGGCGCGCCCCACGCTCCCGCTCAGCCTCGTCCAACAGGCTGAGACGCATCCGGACGACGAAGCCGAGGACGGCGTCCGGGCGCCGTCGGGTCCTGTCGTGCCGCCGCAGCCGGACGACGGCGCCTCGGCAACGGCCGACCGGCGCCCCGCGCGGAGTGGCTCGGACTCGATCCAGACGGCATCGGACACCGAACGGATCGCGCCCGGAGTGACCTTGACCCGTCAGCGCTCGGTGGACGCCGCCGGGTTCCTCGACGGATACGTACTGCGCGCCGACCTGGACGGCCCGACGCGGCCCCGGCTGCTCGCCCCGACCGTGAGCACCCGCGACACGCCCACGAACCTGGCCGACCGCGCCAAAGCCGTGGCCGCCACCAACGGCGACTTCTTCGCCATCGACACCACCAACGCGCCCATCGGCCCGGAGGTCAGGGACGGCGAGCTGATCAAGGCCGACGCCCGCCCGGCTTCGGTTGTCGGCCTCGACAGGAACGGTGTCGGCCAGATCGCCGACCTTCTGCTCGAGGGCAGCGTCACGGTGGACGGCGTCCAGCGCGATCTGGCCGGGCTCAACCCGGGCTCGGTCCCGGCCGACGCGATCGCCCTGTACACCTCCGACTGGGGCTCGGGCGATCGGCACTATGCCGTACCCGCGGGTCACGTCGTCGAGATCGAGGTACGGGACGGGAAGACGGTCGCCGTCCGCGAGGGCGCCGGCGCCGGTCCGGTGTCCGCCGGGTCGCAACTGCTGCTGGCCACCGGCCAGGTCGCCGACGCCCTGGCGGGAACCGCGTCGGGAACCCCCGTCCAGGTTTCCTATCGTGCTCGCAGCTCCGCCCCCTCTCCCTACTCGCTGGCTCTCGGCGCGCACCTCGTTCTGGTCCACGGCGGCGAACTCGCGCCCATCGACACCGGCGAGGCCACCAACAGTGCCCTCAAGCCGCGCACCGCTCTCGGCTGGACCGCGCGACGGCAACTCGTGCTCTACGTAGCCGACGGCTCCTCCAGCCGGTCCCGCGGGCTGACCGCGGCCGAGCTCGCCCAGCACATGAAGGACCTGGGCGCGGTGGACGCCGTCATGCTGGATGGCGGGGGCTCCTCGCAGTTGGTGGCGCGTCGGCCCGGTGACCGCGCGGCTTCGGTCGCGAACGTCCCCTCCGACGGCTCGCAGCGCATCGTCCCCAACGCGGTGGGTCTCGTCCCGCCGTCCGGGTCCGGGCGACTGCGCGGCATCGACGTACGCCTCCGGTCCGACCGCCTCTTCCCCGGTCTGTCCCGCGATGTGGCCGCTGCCGGCTACGACGAGACCATGGCCCCCGCACCGCTCGGTGAGGCGCGCTGGCGCACCGCGCCCGGAAACCTCGCGCGTGCGGACGACTCCGGGGTGCTGCGCGGCGACCGCCCCGGCAGCGGCACGCTGGACGCGCGCAGCGGCGGCGTGACCCAGCAGGTCCCGGTCCGTGTACTGGGCGACCTGGACCGGCTGGAGGCCGACGTCCAGGCGCTGTCCCTGTCACCCGGCGACTACCGGGACGTGACCGTCACCGGACGCGACGCCGAGGGCTTCTCCGCCCCGATCGAGCCCCGCGACATCAGCCTGGAGTACGACCGCTCCGCCGTATCCGTGACCGCCCGGCCCGACGGCACCCTGAGAGTGACCGGGCAGCCGGGCGGCGACGGCAAGGGCACCGTCGTCACGGCGACGGTGCAGGGCCACGTCCTGCGGCTTCCCACCACGGTCGGCCTGGCCGACGTCCCCGTCAGCTCGTTCGCCGACGCGAGTCAGTGGTCCGCGACCTCGGCGAAGGCGACGGCCTCGGTGTCGGCCGTCGACACCTCCGGCCGTCCCGGCGCCGCGCCCGGCGAGAAGGGGCTGCGTCTGTCCTACGACATGACCGGCCAGCCCCTCGGTACGTCCGCGGCCTACGCGGTCGCCAAGACCCCCCTGACCATTCCGGCCGGCGCCCAGCGCCTGTCCCTGTGGGTCCGCGGCGACGGCTCGGGACACTGGCTTCGCGCGCAGGTGCGCTCGCAGGGCACCACCAATGTCCCGCTCACCTTCGCCCTGAACGTGGACTGGACCGGATGGCGGCGGGTGGAAGGCGCCATCCCCACCGGCTTCACCGCCCCGTTGACCATCGAGCGCGTCTACCTCGTGCAGACCGACCCGTCCCTGCGCACCGCGGGTTCGGTCGATCTCGCGCTGCTCGACGCGCGGGTCGGTGTGAGCCTCGACGTTCCCGACGTTCCCGACCAGCCCGACCCGGCCGTCGTCGAACCTGCCGACCAGGTGACGACCGGGGGCCGGCGGGGATGGCGGTTCGCCGTGCTGTCCGACACCCACGTCAACGCCGACGGTGGCACCACGTCCTACGCGTACCAGCACACCGCGCGCGCCCTTGACGAGATCGCGGCCGCCAGGCCCGACTTCGTCCTGCTGTCCGGCGACGGGGTCGACCAGAACCGTCCTGCCGATTTCGCCCTCTTCCAGCAGGTGCTGAAAGACCATCTGCCGGCGAGCATCCCCTTCTACTGGGCGGTCGGCAATCATGAGTCCGGCGCCGTGACCGGCGGAACCCTCGACCAGTTCACCGCCTCCACCGACCGGCCCACCCGGCAGGCCTTCGACCATCGTGGAACCCGGTTCATCCTGCTCAACTCCACCCTCGGCTCGCTCCGTCAGTCGGACTGGTCTCAGATTCCCTGGCTGCGTACGGAACTGGACGAGGCCGCCCATGACCGGTCCGTGAAGAGCGTGGTCGTGGCCCTCCACCACCCCGTGCTCGACCCCACCGGGACCGGTGCCAGCCAGCTGTCCGACCCCAACGAGGGTGCCCTTCTGGAGCAGTGGCTGTCCGACTTCCGTCAGCACACCGGCAAGCAGGTCGCTCTCATCAGCGGCCACGCGCACACCGCGCACATCCGCCGGGTCGACGGCCTACTCGAGTTCAACGCCCCGGTGGTCGGCAAGACGCCCTACGGGGACGCCCGTCACGGAGGGTTCTCCGCCTGGTCCCTCGTCACCATGGCGCCGAAGGACGCCAAGGTCACGCCCGGCATGCCGGACCCGAGCGGCTTCGGATGGTTCCGCGCGGACGTCCGGCCGTTGCTGGACCGGGTGAACCTGACCGTACCCGGCACTCTGACGCCGGGCGGCTCCGGGGACGTCACGGCCACCGCGGTCGACAACGGCATGGGCGGGCTGGTCATTCCGCTGCGCTACCCGGCGACGGTCTTCTGGAGCGGCGTCCACCTGGCCGTCGTCGCCGACGACCGGTCCCTCGCCGCCGCGTTGCGCCGCCGCGACGTGGTCGCCGTTCTGGACCGGCGTACGCTGCGGCTGGTCGGCGCACACCGTGGGACCACCGACGTCACGGTGTCCACGGGAACGCTGACGGCGACAGCCTCCGTCCACGTGTCCTCGGCAGGCTGAGCGGGGACCGCCATCGCGCGCCGCGGTACCTGGTGGCTCCCCGCCGCCAGGTACCGCGGCGTCGCCGCGTCCCGCCAGCACGCCCCGGTCCGGCGGAGGACCGGAAGCACGCACCGGCGGAGTACCGGCGGCGGCAAGCTGATTCCGGCGACGGGCGCCGTTCATCCACCCAATGTTCCATGCATGGACCATCCATCTCCAGTGCGGCGTTCCGCGATCTGACGAGTCTTGAGCCCGAGTCCCGAAGTTTCGGCGACTCAGAACTACTTGATCGGAATACGACATGTCAGATCCCACTCACGACGCGTGCCACCACGCCGGCGTCGGCCGCCGCGGCTTCCTCGGACTCGCCGGGGGCACGCTGGCCTCTGCCGGGCTCGCGTCCCTCCTGGGCGCAGCCCCGGCGAGCGCGGCACCGGTCGGCGGCCGCCCCGACGGGCCTCTGCGCTTCGCACTGGTGAGTGACACCCACGTCAACGTCGACTCGCCCCAGTCCACGGTGTGGCTGACCCAGGTGTGGGCGTCGATCGCGGCGCGCAACCCCGACCTGGTCCTGCACTGCGGTGACATCACCGACACCGGTCGGCCGGATGAGTTCGACCGCTACGCCGAGGTCCTGCCCACCGCGCTGCACGGCAAGATGCACTACTCCCCCGGTAATCACGACGTGCGGTGGGACCCGTCGGCCAAGGAGGAGTACCACGCCCACTTCGGCTCCGGGCCCTACTCCTTCGACGCGGGCGGTGTGCACTTCATCGGCTTCGACCCCACCGAGGTCCTCCAGGAACCCGGGCACTACGGGCCCGGCGGCCTGAAGTGGCTGAAGGCGGACCTGAAGCGGCTGCGCCCCGGTACGCCCACGGTGCTCTTCCAGCACTTCCCGATGGGCAACACCTTCTACTACGTCGACGACCAGCCCGAAGTGCTCGACGTCCTCGCGGACCACAACGTGCGCGGCATCTTCGCCGGCCACATCCACAAGGAGGTGGTGAGCGGTTTCAACGGCCTCACCCAGGTCGGACTCAACGCGGTGCGCAACGGAGCCCTGTACTACTGGGTCGAGCGGGTCCGGTCGGCGGACGGCGCCCCCGTCCTGCGCGTCAGCCGGGTCACCATCGCCGCCGACGGCACCGAGACCGAGGTGCCGGTGTCCGACATGCCGCTGGCCGGCGACGGACCGGGCCGTCCGCAGCGCCCCCGCGCCGTCAGCCTCGGCAAGGTCGACCGCGGTCAACTCCCGGTCACCGTCCGGCTGGACAAGGACGCCCAGGCCACCTCCGTCGCGGTCGATCTCTACCCGCAGACGGTCTTCGGCGGCGCCGCGACCCCGGTATGGAAGAGTCTCACCGCCGGTTCGGACCACCGGTGGACCGGCTCGGTCGACGTCTCCTCGGTCGTGCCCGGCACCCAGCGGCTGCGCCTGCAGGTCACCGGTGCGGACGGGTCCTGGTGGGAGGACACCGCCCCGTTCGAGGTCGAACGCGGCACGGACGACCCGCGGCTGCGCTGGCGACACCAGTTGCCGGGCTCGGTCCAGGGCGGTATCGCCCTCGTCGGCTCCGCCGCGAAGCCCGTGGTGGTCGCCGCCTCGACCACCGGTGATGTGGTCGCGATCCGGCCCGGCACCCGCGACGCCCCCGAGCGCCTGTGGCGCGCGCAGGTCGGACCGGTGTACCGCAGGCCCGCGGTCGACGCCGGCGCCCGCACCCTGTTCATCCCCTCGGCGGACCACCGGCTGTACGCGCTGAAGGCCGCCGACGGCCGGCAGAAGTGGCGTTTCGACGCCGGGGCCCCGGTGCTCAGCGCGCCCCTGGTGGCCGAAGTCCAGGGCCGGGAGCGGGTGTTCCTCTCCGCCGGGCAGAACCTGTTCGCGCTCGACGCGGCGAGCGGGGTCAGACTCTGGTCGGTTCCCGGCCGCGGCTTCTCCTCGGGCAGGGCCGCCTCCGACGGGTACCGGGTCTACACCGCCGCGGACGACGGCTATGCCCGAGCCCATGACGCGGCCACCGGTGAGCAGTTGTGGGCCTTCGCGATGGCCACCGGTACCGAGAACCATGTGGCCCTCTACAGCGGCTGGGACAATGTCGTCGCCGTCGGCGCCGGTGTGGTGGTCGTCGGCTCGGTCGCCGGTTCCTGGGGGCTGAACGCCACGACCGGTGCGCTGCTCTGGAAGGTGGCCGGCAGCGCGATGTACGCCCCGACCATCGTCCTCGACGACGGATCGGCCCTCCTCACGACCGAGTTCGGCGTCATGTCCCGGGTCGACCTGGCGACGGGCAAAACCCGTTGGCAGACCAGCCTGGCGGTGCGCGTCTTCAACGCCGGAGCAGTGATCGCCGACGGCGTCGCCTGGGCCCAGTCGGTCGACGGCAGGCTGCTGGGGGTGAACCTGTCGGACGGCACCCCGCGGGGCCGACTGCAGCACAGCCTGGCGTACTCGTTCAGCACTCCGGCGATCGCCGGCGCGACCCTGGTCGTCGGCGACCAGAACGGAGTCGTCGCGGGCATCGAACTGCCGTAACGACGGCCGGACAGCGGCGTGTCCGGGCCCCTCGCCCTGGCAGGGGCGACGCGGGACACGTGCCGTCCCTGCCCACGGGCGGCCCGGAGATGACGTAGTCGGTCGGGACGGTGGCCGCCCTCCCCGTTCGGGGACGGCGGCACCGGCATCGGTGGCGGCCACGTGGGGGCGGCCGGGGGCCGACGTATCCGCCGGGCACCTCGACGGCTCCACCCTCTGACGGAAGGTGCCGACACCTCACCCCTCACGGAGCCGGCTGCCCGACTCCTGCCGCCAAAGGCCGCGTTGCATGCCGGCACTGCGACGCGATCGGCATCCACGGCAGGACACCCATCGGTTCAGGGCGTCGCCCCGTCACGGGATAACGGGATAGGGGACGAACGTGCTGCTGTTCTGGTCGATGCGCAGCGGGGTGCCCAGGAGTGGTGCGGCGCGCTGGGGGCAGTCGGTCCGTTCGCAACTGCGGCAGCCCATGCCGATGGGGGTCGCCGCGGAGGCGTTGTCGAGGTCGAGTCCGTCGGAGTAGACGAGGCGGGAGGCGTGGCGGATCTCGCAGCCCAGGCCGACGGCGAAGGTCTTGCCGGGTTCCCCCCAGCCGCCGCGATGGCGGGTGAGGGCGCGGGCCGTCCACAAGTAGCGCTGGCCATCGGGCATTTCGGCGATCTGGACATGGATGCGGCCGGGGGCCGCGAACGCCTCGTAGACGTTCCAGAGCGGACAGGTGCCCCCGGCCCGGGAGAAGTGGAAGCCGGTCGCGGACTGCCGTTTGGACAGGTTGCCGGCTCGGTCGACCCGGACGAAGGAGAAGGGAACCCCGCGCAGACGGGGGCGTTGGAGGGTGCTCAGGCGGTGGCAGACCGTCTCGTGGCCGAGGCCATAGCGGTCGGTGAGGCGTTCGATGTCGTAGCGCGCCTCCTCCGCCGCCGCGTGGAAGCTGCCGTACGGCAGGATCAGGGCGGCGGCGAAGTAGTTGGCGATACCGATGCGGGCCAGCGCGTGGGCCGGCGAATCGGCTGGGAAGTCCTCGGCGGCCTCGCGGTCGAGTTCGGGGCCGTATTCGAGCAGGGCGAGCTGGGTCGCCATACGGAACGCGCGTTGTCCGGGGCGCAGCCGGTTGGACAGGTGGAGTGTGCGGGTCGTCGGGTCGAAGTGGTGCAGGCGGTCACCGGTCTCGGATCCGGTGTGGACGCCGTGTCTCCCGGCAAGGCGGGTGCTCAGGGCGCGGAGGACCTCGCCGGGGCGGCTGCCGATCTCGTGGGCGAGCTGCTCGGCGGCGAGGTCGGTGTCGTGGAGGTAGTTCTGCCGGCGGTAGAAGAAGTCGCGGATCTCTTCATGGGGTGAGCGGGGTGGTGCGCCCTGGGCGATGCCGCGGCCGTCCGTGGCGTCGGCGAGCCGTTCGGAGAGCACCTGGTTGCGGCGGCCGAGGTCGAGGATGACCTGGGCGAACGCGGGCATGCGGCCGGCCAGTTCCGCCAGGTCGGCGGCGGAGACCCGGGCCTCGGCCAGCTCGCCCGCCAGTGCCTCGCGCAGGTCGGCCACGAGGCGGGTGGTGTCGCGTTCCGAGAAGAAGCCGGGGTCGACGCCGAAGGTCTCGGTCAGCCGCAGCAGGACCGGAACGGTGAGCGGCCGTGAGTCGTGCTCCATCTGGTTCAGATAGCTGGGTGAGATGCCCAAGACGCGGGCCAGCTCCGCCTGGCTCATCCGCCGGTCCGAGCGCAGCCGCCGCAACCGCGCCCCCGCATAGGTCTTGCTCACCGCGTGTCCTCCGTGGTCCGGGATCGGTCGGCCTGCCCCAGTAGACCACCCCGACCCTTCGCAAAGTTGGCAGAACAGGGACGGAAGATTCGCAGGAATTGGCATCCTTCCCCGCTTGCTGGCACTCAGTGCCAGTGCCAGAGTCGTGGTGCGGCCCACCGGACCACCGGCGGCCACCGCCCGCATCCAGGGCACGATTGCGGATCTGACGTGGGAACTTCCCGCAACGGCGGTGCCACGAAGAGGCAGCATTGCTCAGCTCCGCACCCGGCGTGACGGCGGGCCGCATCAAGCAAGACGACACACAGTGCCATCCCCTGTTTCTCGTACCAGGGAGGTTGGCAGCCAGTACGAACCGAGGAGACGAGCACATGGCAGAGACGACGACGCGGACGGCCGAAGAACTCGCGCGGCGCTGGGCGACCGACGCCCGGTGGCAGGGCGTGGAGCGTACCTATACGGCCGAGGACGTGATCAAGCTGTCCGGGAGTGTCCGTGAGGAGCACACCCTCGCGCGGCGCGGAGCCGAGCGCCTGTGGCGGCAACTGCACGAGCAGGACTACATCCACGCGCTCGGCGCGCTGACCGGTGGGCAGGCGGTGCAGCAGGTGAGGGCGGGCCTGCAGGCGATCTACCTGTCCGGGTGGCAGGTGGCCGCCGACGCCAACCAGGCCGGGCACACCTACCCCGACCAGAGCCTCTACCCCGTCAACTCCGTTCCCCAGGTGGTGCGTCGGATCAACAACGCGCTACTGCGCGCGGACCAGATCGCCACCGCCGAGGGCGGCACGGACACCACGGACTGGCTGGCTCCGATCGTCGCGGACGCGGAGGCGGGCTTCGGCGGCACGCTGAACGCGTTCGAACTGACCAAGGCGATGATCGCGGCCGGCGCGGCGGGCATCCACTACGAGGACCAGCTCGCCTCGGAGAAGAAGTGCGGACACCTCGGCGGCAAGGTCCTGGTGCCCACCTCGCAGCACATCCGTACGCTCAACGCGGCCCGCCTCGCGGCCGACATCGCCGACGTGCCCACGCTCATCGTCGCCCGGACCGACGCGCTGGCCGCGACCCTGCTGACCAGCGACGTCGACGAGCGTGACGCCGAGTTCGTCACCGGCGAGCGAACGGCCGAGGGCTTCTACCAGGTACGTAACGGCATGGCCCCGGTCATCGCGCGAGGGCTGGCCTACGCCCCGTACGCCGACCTGATCTGGGTCGAGACCGGTACCCCGGACCTCGCCCAGGCCCGTGAGTTCGCCGAGGCGATCCACGCGGAGCACCCGGACCGGATGCTGGCGTACAACTGCTCGCCCTCCTTCAACTGGAAGGCCGCGCTGGACGACGACCAGATCGCCAAGTTCCAGCGGGAACTGGGCGCGATGGGCTACCGCTTCCAGTTCATCACCCTGGCCGGGTTCCACTCCCTCAACCACGGGATGTTCGACCTGGCGCGCGGCTACGCCGAGTACGGCATGACGGCCTACGTGGACCTCCAGGAGCGGGAGTTCGCCGCCCAGGAACACGGCTTCACGGCGGTCAGGCACCAACGCGAGGTCGGCACCGGCTACTTCGACCTCGTGTCCACCGCCGTGAACCCCGCCTCCTCCACCACCGCTCTCGCCGGTTCCACCGAGGAAGAGCAGTTCCACTAGGCCCCTTCTCCGCGCGTCGGTCCCGCGCCCCGGCCGAGCGGGGGTCGTACGACCCGTCCCCGTCCGACCCCCGCTCCCTCCTCCCCCTGGAGAGTCCGACGTCCACCACAGCACTGACACACCGCGTCCGCGTCCTCGCGGCACCGGGCGACCGCCACGACGAGATCCTCACGCCCGCGGCCCTGGACTTCGTCGGCCACCTCGCCGCCGCCTTCGCCGGGCGACGCCGGGACCTGATGAAGGAGCGCCGCAGGCAGGCCCTGCGCCTGGCCGGTGGATCCCCGCTCGACTTCCCCGTCGCCACCTCCGCGGTCCGCGCCGATCCCTCCTGGCGCGTCGCGCCGGCCGCGCCCGGTCTGACCGACCGCCGTGTGGAGATCACCGGACCGCCGGACCGCCGTATGGCGGTCAACGCGCTCAACTCCGGTGCCAGGGTGTGGATGGCGGACTTCGAGGACGCCACGGCGCCCACGTGGGACAACCTGATCGGTGGCCAGCTCACCCTGCTCGACGCCATCGGCCGCCGCATCGACTTCACCACCGACGACGGCAGGGAATACCGGCCGGCCGACCACGGCCGGCTCGCCACCCTCGTCGTCCGGCCGCGCGGCTGGCACCTCGACGAGGAGCACCTGGAGTTCGACGGCGGGCCGGTGCCCGCGGCCCTCGTCGACTTCGGCCTGTACTTCTTCCACTGCGCGCAGCGGCAGATCGACGCCGGGTACGGCCCCTACTTCTACCTGCCGAAGCTGGAGAACCGGTACGAGGCCCGCCTGTGGAACGACATCTTCGTCACCGCGCAGGCGCTGCTGGGCATCCCCCGGGGAACCGTCCGGGCCACCGTCCTGATCGAGACGATCACCGCCGCCTTCGAGATGGAGGAGATCCTCTACGAGCTGCGGGAGCACAGCGCCGGCCTCAACGCGGGCCGCTGGGACTACCTGTTCAGCCTCATCAAGACCTTCGGCCACCGCACCGACTTCCTCCTGCCCGACCGGGCGAAGGTCACCATGACCGCGTCCTTCATGCGGGCGTACACCGAACTGCTCGTGCGCACCTGCCACCGGCGGGGCGCCCATGCCATCGGCGGCATGGCCGCGCAGGTGCCGAGCGAGGACCCGGCCGCCCACGAGTCGGCGCTCGCCGAGGTCCGGCTCGACAAGGAGCGCGAGGCCGAGGACGGCTTCGACGGCTCCTGGGTCGCCCACCCCGGACTTGTCCCGGTGTGCCGCGAGGTCTTCGGCGACGTCCTCGGCGAGCGGCCCCACCAGATCGACCGGACGCGCGACGACGTCGACGTCACCGCCGCGGACCTGCTGTCGGTGCGCCGGATCAGCGGGCCGCCCACGGCGGACGGCGTGCGTACCAACATCGCTGTCACCCTCCGGTACTTCGCCGCCTGGCTGCGTGGACAGGGAGCCGTCGCCCTGGACGGCCTCATGGAGGACGCGGCGACCGCCGAGATCGCCCGCGTGCAGATCTGGCAGTGGCTACGGCACCGGGTCGTCGAGCGGGAGACCGTACAGCTGCTGCTCGACGACGAACTCGCCGCACTCGGAGCCGAGTACCCGTGGGCACCCCTCGACGAGGTCCGCTCCCTCTTCGAACGCACTGCGCTCCAGGGCGAGTTGCCGCTCTTCTTCACTCCCGACGCCTACACCCGCAACCTCGTGCGTCACGCGGAGCCCCGCTCATGAGCGCGACCGTCCGGCGCGTGGGCGTGGTCGGCGGCGGCCGGATGGGCGCCGGCATCGCCGAAGTCTGCGCGCGAGCCGGGCTCGACACGGTGGTCTGCGAAGCCGACGCCATGGCCGCGCGCGGGGCGCGGGACCAGGTGACGGCCTCTCTGGACCGTGCCGTACAGCGGGGCAGGCTGGAGCCTGCGGCGGCCCGGGACGCCCTCGCTCACCTGGTCTTCACCGCCAGCCTGGAAGACCTCGCCGACCGGCAGCTCGTCGTCGAGGCCGTCATCGAGGACGCCGACGCCAAGACCGAGGTGTTCACCGCGCTCGACAAGATCGTCGAGGATCCCGCGGCCGTCCTGGCGACCAACACCTCCTCCTTCCCCGTGATGCGCCTCGGGATGGCCACGAGCCGCGCCGACCGGGTGGTGGGGCTGCACTTCTTCAACCCCGTGCCCGTACTGCCGCTGGTGGAGATCGTGACCTCCCTGCACACGGCAACGGAGACCGTCGCCGCCGTGGAGGCCTTCGCCACCGGCACTCTCGGCAAGACGGTCATCCGCTCCCAGGACCGGGCGGGCTTCGTCGTCAACGCCCTGCTCGTGCCGTATCTGCTGGCCGCGGTCCGGATGGCGGAGTCCGGGTTCGCCACGGCGGCCGACATCGACACCGGGATGGAACTGGGCTGCGCGCACCCCATGGGGCCGCTGAGGCTGGCGGACCTGATCGGCCTGGACACCGTCGCCTCCATCGCCGAGTCCCTCTACGACGAGTTCAGGGAACCCCTCTACGCCCCGCCTCCACTGCTCCAACGGATGGTGCAGGCGGGGCTGCTGGGCCGCAAGGCCGGCCGGGGGTTCCACACCTACGGCCAGGACTGAGCATCCTGGCGCGATCCGGGCTGAGGGGCCCGGACCGCACCGCCGGTCGAGGGTCCGGCGGCTGTTCACCGAGGAGGGGCGGGAAGCCCGAGTACGGCGCTTCCCGCCCCGGCGCGTCCCCGGGCGCGGGTCCCGGTTCACCGCCCGAATGCCGGACGTGATCCGCCGGACGGGGCGTGCGCCCCGTAGGGTGGCCGGTGCAGCTGGTTCGCCCCGTCCGCCAGGCGGGATGCGTCGTAAGAGGGAACCCGGTGGGAATCCGGGACTGCCCCGCAGCGGTGAGCGGGAACGACCGCCGTCATACGCACTGGGCCCGACCGGGCCTGGGAAGCGACGGCCAGTAGGTGTTCTCTCTTCGGAGAACGTGCTCGCGAGTCCGAAGACCTGCCCGTTGCCCGCGTGCGAGCCCTCGTGCGCGGACATCCCGGTGACCCCGTGGGCGGGTCGGCGTACATGTCAGGCGGACGACCGCGCTGTGCCGCGCGGGGTTTCTCCGTCTGGTTCGTCACCCCTTCGCGTCCGCGTCCCGTCCCGGGATCCCAGGGAGATATCTCGCGAAGGAGATTTCCGTGACAGCGAAGTCCGCAGCCGCGGCAGCACGGGCCACCGTGTACGGCTACCCCCGCCAGGGCCAGCACCGGGAACTGAAGAAGGCGGTCGAGGGCTACTGGAAGGGCCGCGCCGACGCCCACGCTCTCCGGGCCACGGCCGCTGATCTGCGCCGCGACAACTGGCGGAGCCTGGCGGAGGCCGGCATCCACGAGGTACCCACCGGCGACTTCTCGTACTACGACCACGTCCTCGACACCAGTGTCATGGTCGGCGCGATCCCCGAGCGCCACCGCGCCGCCGTCGAAGCCGACCCGCTCGACGGGTACTTCGCGATGGCGCGCGGCACCCAGGACGTGGCGCCCCTGGAGATGACCAAGTGGTTCGATACCAACTACCACTATCTGGTCCCCGAGTTGGGACCCGACACCGTCTTCACGGCCGACTCCGCCAAGCAGGTCGCCGAGCTCGGTGAAGCACTCGCCCTCGGCCTCACGCCCCGGCCCGTCCTCGTCGGGCCGGTCACCTATCTCCTGCTGGCCAAGCCGGCGCCCGGAGTCGGCGCGGACTTCGAACCGCTGACCCTGCTGGACCGGCTGCTGCCCGTCTACGCCCAAGTACTCGCAGACCTGCGCGCGGCAGGCGCCGAGTGGATCCAACTCGACGAACCGGCTCTGGTCCAGGACCGCACCCCCGCCGAGCTGAAGGCGACTGAGCGTTCCTACCGCGAACTGGGAGGGCTCGCCGACCGGCCGAAGCTGCTGGTCGCCTCGTACTTCGGCCGCCTCGGCGACGCCCTGCCCGTCCTCGCCAAGGCCCCCGTCGAGGGACTCGCCCTGGACTTCACGGAGTCGGCCTCCGCCCATCTGGACGCGCTCGCGGGCGTGGGCGGACTGCCCGGAAAGCGCCTCGTCGCCGGTGTCGTCGACGGCCGCAACATCTGGGTCAACGACCTGGAGAAGTCCCTCAGCACCCTCGGCACTCTGCTCGGACTGGCCGACCGCGTCGACGTGGCCGCCTCCTGCTCCCTGCTCCACGTCCCGCTCGACGCGTCCGCGGAACGGGACATCGACCCGCGGATCCTGCGCTGGCTCGCCTTCGCCCGCCAGAAGACGACCGAGATCGCCACGCTCGCCAAGGGCCTCGGCCAGGGCACCGACGCCATCGCCGCCGAACTGGCCGCCAACCGCGCCGGTCTCGCCTCCCGGGCAGCCTCCGCGATCACCCACGATCCGGCGGTACGCGCCCGCACCACCGCCGTGACGGACACCGACGCCCGCCGCTCCCAGCCGTACACCCAGCGCGCCACCGCCCAGCGCGCGCACCTGCGTCTCCCCCTCCTGCCGACCACCACCATCGGCTCCTTCCCGCAGACCGCCGAACTGCGCACCGCACGAGCCGAACTGCGCACCGGCCGGATCGACGTCGCCGGATACGAGAAACGCGTCAGGGCGGAGATCGGCGAGGTGATCTCCTTCCAGGAGAAGACCGGCATCGACGTCCTCGTGCACGGCGAAGCCGAACGCAACGACATGGTGCAGTACTTCGCCGAACAGCTCACGGGCTACCTCGCCACCCAGCACGGATGGGTCCAGTCCTACGGCACCCGCTACGTCCGCCCGCCGATCCTGGCCGGCGACATCTCGCGGCCCGAACCCATGACCGTGCGCTGGACCACTTACGCCCAGTCGCTCACCACCAAACCCGTCAAGGGCATGCTCACCGGACCCGTCACCATGCTCGCCTGGTCCTTCGTCCGCGACGACCAGCCCCTCGCCGACACCGCCCGCCAGGTCGCCCTCGCCCTGCGCGACGAGGTCGACGACCTGGAGAGCGCGGGTACCTCGGTCATCCAGGTCGACGAACCCGCGCTGCGCGAGACCCTGCCCCTGCGCGCCGCCGACCGCCCCGCCTACCTGGACTGGGCCACCCAGGCCTTCCGGCTCACCACCGGCGGCGTACGCCCGGACACCCAGATCCACACCCACATGTGCTACGCCGAGTTCGGTGACATCGTGCAGGCCATCGACGACCTCGACGCGGACGTCATCAGCCTGGAAGCCGCCCGCTCCCACATGCAGGTCGCCCGCGAACTCGCCGCCCACGGCTACCCGCGCGAGGCCGGACCCGGCGTCTACGACATCCACTCACCCCGCGTACCCAGCGCCGACGAAGCCGCCCGACTGCTGCGCACCGGACTCGAGGCCATCCCCGCCGAACGCCTGTGGGTCAACCCCGACTGCGGCCTGAAGACCCGCGCCTGGCCCGAGACCCGTGCCTCGCTGGAGAGTCTGGTCACCGCCGCCCTGACGGTTCGCGCGGAGCTGTCCGCTCCCTGATCCCCGTACGGCGGGCTGGGAGACCGCGGCTGGCGCTCTCCCAGCCCGCCGGTGGCCCGCCGCACCACGAGGCGCCGCACCACAAGGAGGCACTGACCATGAAGCGACAGCCGCGCACGGCGTCGTGAACGGCGAGCCGATGGCCGCGCTGTCCCCGCGCGGCTTCGGAAGTCCCGACGCGACACGGCGCCGGCTCGGCGGCCAGGGCGCGGGGCTGCGGTCCCTGCGGGCGGCCCCTCGTCGCGATGACCGAGTTCCTCGAGAAGCCACCCGGCCCGTTCGCTCATCAGGAGCCGGGCGGGTTTCCCGGCCACCGGGGATGAACGCTAATCAAGTCGCCCGGTGAGCGGGGTGGTTCGGCCAGTGGTAGTGGTGTGGCCTCGGGCATCCCGTGGCGCTGCCGGCTCCCGGGCGCTCCAGCTGGCCAGCAGTTTCCACGCGTCCTGTGAGGCCTGGTCCTGGGCCGGGAGGTAGAGGAACAGGGTCTGGTCGTTCTCCCCCGGCATCGTGAAGGCCTGGTAGTCGACGGTCAGGTCGCCGACGACGGGATGGCGGTGGCGTTTGTGACCGTGGGTGCGGTCGAAGACCTTGTGGTCGGCCCACCCGTGGCGGAAGTGCTGACTCTTCATCGCCAGCTCGCCCACCAGCTCCGTTACTGGGCCGAGGAGTTCGCGGTCCCGCACCGCATCCTGACCGAGGCCGGGTTCACCGTCGACATCGCCGCCCCCGTGGGCGGCAAGCCGGCCGCCGACCCCGTGAGTCTGCGACCGGAGGCCGCGGGCCCTGAGGCCGAGGCCTTCGCCGCCTACATCGACGCGGCGGCCGAGGCGCTCGCCAACCCCACGGCGCTGTCCGACGTCAACACGCCTGACTACGACGCGATCTTCGTGCCCGTCGGGCACGGCCCGATGGAGGACCTGGCCCACGACCCCGACCTCGGCCGCATCCTGGTCGAGGCCGACGCCGCGGGGAAGATCATCGCCCCTGTGTGCCACGGTCCGGCCGCGCTGCTGTCGGCGAACCTGCCCGGCGGACGCTGGCTCTTCGCCGGACGCACACTGACCATGTTCACCAACGAGGAGGAACGGCTCAACGGCACCGCCGACCAGGCACCGTGGCTGGTGGAGACCGTCCTCAAGGCACGCGGTGCCGTCGTCCGGTCCGCCGACAAGGCCTGGAACGCACACGTCGTCGTCGACGGCAACCTCTACTCCGGCCAGAACCCCGCCTCCACAAGCCGCTGGCCGAAAGTCTCGTCGCCGCGCTCACCGGCCGCTGACGCATCGCGCCGGGCGGCGCCCGGCGCCTCAGCAGGTCACCCCTGCCTCTCGACCGCTGACAGTCTCGCAACCACTACTTAGGGAAACAGCAGATTGTCCACCACCACCGCGTACGCCGCGCGCTCTCCGAAGTCTCGGTTGGAACGCACCACCATCGAGCGCCGCGACGTCGGCGAGTTCGACGTCCTGATCGACATCAAGTTCGCCGGCATCTGTCACTCCGACATCCACCAGGTCGACGAGGGCTGGGACGAAGGGATCTTCCCGATGGTCCCCGGCCACGAGATCGCGGGCATCGTCTCTGAAGTCGGCCCGGGCGTCTCCAAGTTCCGCGCCGGCGACCGTGTCGGCGTCGGATGCATGGTCGACTCCTGCCGCACCTGCGACAACTGCAAGGCGGGAAACGAGCAGTACTGCACGGGCAGCGGCACGGTCGGCACCTACAACGCCACCGGCAAGGACGGCCGGCCCACCTACGGCGGTTACTCCCAGGCCATCGTCGTCGACGAGAACTACGTGGTGTGCATCCCTGACGGCCTCTCCCTGGACCGAAGGGTGATGGGCTCGAAGAGCATGCTCACGAAAGTGTCTCCTCAATGCGTGAACAGGTGTGGGCGGGTAACGGAGGGTGAAATCCGCCGATTCCTCCCCGCTTTCCCATGTGCTTGCAAACGCCGTATAGCAGCGTGCGCATTCCCTGCTGCGCGAAGTATCGACACGTCCTTCACACGACCATGACGGCGCCGAATCACCTGCCTCCGGTCTGCCGTCAGTGTCTGCCGGCCTCCCATCCCGCCTCGCGGGCTCGGAGTTCGGAACGGACCAGTTCCAGAAGGCGGCCCGTCCAATTGCGGCCACGCCCACCCCGGTCGCCCCAGAAGGCGGAGTGTTCGTCGTAGACCAAGGTGGCGTCGCCGGTGGCCAGCAGGACGGCGGCGAGATCGGGATGTCGGCCGAACTTGGCGCGGAGCAGGTCGGTCATGACAGCGGTACGGACGTGTTCCCAGTGGGGCCGGCGTGGCACCTCGGCGGCCACGGCGCGGGCGTCGAAGACGGACTTCGCGGTGCGCACGGCCTCCCGGGCGTGCGGCTCGGCGACGGACAGCGCCCAGTAGGCGTGGAGGACGGTCGCATGGACGGCGCCGTCCTGGCCCACGGTGATCGGCGACGGGTATTCGTTGCGCAGTGCGCGTGTGCCCGGATCGTCCGACACCTTCTGTGGATACGACTCGTACAGGTGGATCGACGGCGAGTACGGACTGTCGGGGCCGTCCGCCGGCACCCGCTGGGCGTACTCGGCGTGCACGCGGTTCCGTTCCTCGAAGTAGGAGACGGCACTGTCGTAGTCGTCCTGGGCGACGGGCTCGGCCAGGCCCTCGACCGTGCCGCCGAGGCCGGCAACCAGCACCTTGAGGGGCCAGTCCTTGCTGTCCATGTCGCCGAGCGCATACCGCCGCCGGGTCGCCGGTATCGCGAGGTACGCCTCCCGGGCGGCCGCGCGGTGGGGTTCCGTACGGTCGGCGAGGAATGTCTCCACGGCGGCCAGGCAGCGGCCGATGGAGTCGGGCCGGCCGTTCAACTCGTCGATGGTGTCGCGTACCTCGGCAAGGAGCTCCTCGGGTGTGTGCCACACACAGGGCTCACTGAACTTCCAGGCGGCCAGATCGTGGGCCGACGCCCGCGCACCCTCCGGCAGTGTCGTCGCCACCCAGCCGCAACGCAGCTTCTCCTCGAACTCCCCCAGAGTGACAAGGCCCCAACAGTCGATGAGGCCGTCGGCGTAGATGAAGAGATCGGTGAGGAAGTAGTCGCCATTGCGGATGAACACAGGGCGCCAGGTTCCGGGTATGCGGGAGCCGTCCGCCATGCGGTGGGTGATGCGTCTGCCGGTCATGCAGCGATGATGTCGGACGGGCAGCGGGCCGGCACCCCCTTTTCCCGTTGGTTTTGAACATGTTCAACTTGGCGTACGCTGGCGCCATGAGCGACAGAGCCGCCCTGGTGAAGGGCATTCGCGCATGGCTGGTCATCTTCATCGTCTGCCTGGTGCTCAGCGGCGCCACGGCCTTCCCCCTGGTGCACGAACTGCACTGGACCGAGGACCTGTTGCGAGCCCTCTCGGTACCCGAGCACCTGCCCACCCTGATGGACTGGATCGAGCGCGTACGCCGCGGGCTCGACACCGCGGACGCCGAGTACCCCTTCCTGCTGTACGGCACGGACTGGCTGGCCTTCGCCCATCTCGTGATCGCGGTGGCCTTCTACGGGCCGTACCGCGACCCCGTCCGCAACATCTGGGTCGTCGAGTTCGGCATGATCGCCTGCGCCGGCATCGTCCCGCTCGCGCTGATCTGCGGGCCGCTCCGCGGAATTCCCTTCTGGTGGACAGTCATCGACATGTCCTTCGGATTTCTCGGGGTGATCCCCCTGTACGTCGTGCGGAAGAGGATCAAGCGGTTGGAAGCGCTCACCCCGCGTCCCGGACCCGCCCCCGTACCGGCTCTCTGAGCGGTTCCGACCAAGCCGTCCAACGGAGCGGTGGGTGATGAAGCGGTGGGCGACGAAACGGGTGGCGAGGCCGAGGAAGGGGGAATCAGGCTTCGTGGATGCCCTCGCGTCGTCCCCCGCGGATGCGCAGGCGCCGAAAGCCGTGGAACCAGGAGAGGGCGCGCTCGACGACCCGGCGGAGGATGCCCGCGCCGGAGAAGCGACCTGGATTCGCGACCACTTGAGCGGCTCGTCGCGGTTGAGGTGAGAACGATCAGCTCTCGGCCGGCCCGCCGATCGCCTCGGTCACGGTCTCACGGACGATCCGTATCGCGCGTTCGACATCGACGCGCGTGACGTCCAGGTGGAACACGAAGCGCAGTTGGCCCGGGTACGCGCCGCACAGGAGGCCACGACGTTCCAGCCGGGCGCTCACCTCGTCGGCATCGAGGCCGGGAGCAGGCTCCGCGAAGACCATGTTGGTCGCGCTCGGCCCGACGGTCAGGCCCTCCAGCCCCTTCAGTCCCTCCGCGAACAGCGCCGCGTGCGCGTGATCGTCCGCGAGCCGTGTCACGTGGTGGTCGAGCGCGTGGAGAGCCGCGGCCGCGAGGACGCCCGCCTGACGCATCCCGCCACCGAGGACCTTGCGCCAGCGTCGCGCACCCGCCACGAACTCCCGGGACCCCACGAGCGCCGAGCCGACGGGCGCCCCCAGTCCCTTGCTGAAGCAGACCGAGACGCTGTCGAAGTGACCGGCGATCAGTCGTGCCTGGTCGTACGGGTCGTCCCCGCCGGCCACCGCGGCGTTGAACAGCCGCGCCCCGTCGAGGTGCGTGGCGAGTCCGCGGTCCCTGGCGACCCGCGTGGCCGTCTTGAGGTAGTCCATGGACACAGCCCGGCCGCCGACGGTGTTCTCCAGGCAGAGCAACCGCGTTCGGGCGAAGTGCGGGTCGTCCGGTTTCACGGCCGCCGCGATGTCCCGCGGGTCCAGCGTCCCGTCCGCCCGATGCGGGAGCGGCTGGGGCTGAATGCCTCCGAGCACGGCTGCGCCGCCACCCTCCCACCGGTACGTGTGGGCCATCTGACCGGCGATGTATTCGTCTCCGCGACCGCAGTGGGTCAGCAGGGCGCACAGGTTGCTCTGGGTGCCCGAGGAGACGAACAGCGCGGACTCGAATCCGAGGAGCCCGGCGATCCGCTCCTGGAGCGCGTTGACGGTGGGGTCATCGCCGAAGACGTCGTCCCCCACCTCGGCCTCGGCCATGGCCCGGCGCATGGCCTCGCTGGGCCGAGTGACGGTGTCGCTGCGCAGGTCGACGAGGTGACCGAGCTCGTCACGGGCGGCCTCCGCCTCGTTCTCGGCGTGGGAGACATCGGCGGGGTCAGCGGCGCGGGCGCTGTCGGTGGTCGGCACACGCACACTCTGCCACGGCTGGCGGGGCCGTGACCGCGCGGGGGGAGGACGCTCACGTCGTCCGCCCGCACAGGCTGGGGTGGTCCGCACCACCGGTTGTGCGTCAGACCCGCGGACCGGCGGGTCCCGCGCCACCCCGGCCCGCGAGACCGCATCGAGCGCCGTGGTCACAAGCCCGCCCCGCGACCGCGCCGACCTGCCCCGACGACATCAGCCCGTGCTCGAACCGGCGACGACCACCGGTCCGAGCAGGATCACGTACTCGCGGGCGTCCCGGAAGCCGAGCTGTCCGAGGTGCTCGACGGATCCATCCACATGACCTGCCAGCCGTGGCCGTCGAGGTCGAAGAAGCTTCGTGAGTACATGAAGCCGTGGTCCTCGGGGCCGTCCGCCTCGGAGCCGCCCGCGGCGAGCGCGGCCTCAGCGACCGTGTCGACCTCGTCGCGGGAGGCCACGCTGAAGCAGTAGAGCGCCAGCGTGTGCGTGGTGGGGTCGGCCATCGGCAGCTTCGCGAACTTCGCGAACGTGTCGTGGCTGAGCAGCATGACGGAGGCTTGCTCGCCGACCAGCATGCAGGCGGCGGTCTCGTCGGTGAACATCGGGTTGTAGCCGAACCCGAGCCGCGCGAAGAACGCCTTGCTGCGCTCGATGTCCGCCACGGGGATGTTCACGAACAGCATGCGACCGGCGTGCGCGGGAGTGGCCATGGTGGGTCTCCAGTCCGAGGTTCGGTGGTGTACGACGGGTTAGACCGGCCGAGCCAGCGGAACTCATCGGTGCGCGGACGAAAGCCCTACGGGGTCTCAGGCGCACGGCGTTCTCCACCTCGCCGTCTCCACGTATGCAGGCGATGCAGACGGGCCGACGGACGGGCAGCAGCAGAACTTCCGCGGTGCGCGGCCCGGGTCCGGAAGCGGGGGGAACTCGACGGTGGCGTCACCGAGCGCGGCCTCGCCGAGCGGTTTTGCCCGCACTTGTTCCTGGAGCACACGTCGGCCGCACACAGGTGTTCAGCCGGTCCTCGCCAGTACGGGCGGCGCCTTCCACGCGAAGAACCGGGGCGAAGGAAGAACTCGAGCCCGCGGCCATGGAAGAGCGGGCCTGCCTGCCTGCTTGCTCGTCGAACGTGTCCGCGCAGGCCGTCCCGTCGTGCGTGTCGCGGCCGGGACGGACATCTCCCGCCCGACCGCCCGCAAATGAGTACACCGCCTGGTTTGGATCAAGACGGGCATTCAGGTGACTTCTGTGTGACCGCAGTTTTTAAGCCACTTAGTATCTGGTTCCGTGACAGACGGGAAGATCCGGCCGCGACCGGACGACCACACGACCGATGTGGTCGTCCTCGGGGCCGGGCCGGCAGGCCTCGTGCTCGGCAACATCCTTGTGGACCGGGGGATCGACTGCGTCGTCCTGGAGCGGGCCGAGCGCACTCATGTGCAGACGCGGGCACGTGCCGGGTTCCTCGCCGCCCACACCGTGCGGATCCTGGAGCGGCACGGTCTCGCCGAAGGGCTGCGACGGCACGGGGAGATCCACAGCACCTGCGAGTTCCGTACCGAGGACGGCCGGTTCCGGCTGGACTACAGCGGGCTCGGGCAAGGGGAGCCGCACACCGTCTACCCCCAACAGGAACTGGTCACCGACCTGTTGACGCGGTATGTGGACCGCGGCGGACAGATCCGTTTCGGCACCGAGGCGGTGGCCGTGCGCGCCGCCGACAGCGAGCGGCCTGAGGTGGTCGTACGTGAGGCGGACGGGCGGCCCGGCCTGTTGCGGGCGCGGTACGTGGCCGGCTGCGACGGTCGTCACGGCGCGGCCCGGCGTTCACTGCCGCCCGGCACCGTTCGCCACCATCGCGATCACGGTGTGACCTGGCTCGGTCTGCTCGCCGAGGCACCGCCCAGTCTGGACGCCGTCGGGTACGCGGTGCACGAGCGCGGGTTCGCCGGGCACATGGCCCGCACCAGCGAGGTCACCCGCTACTACCTGCAATGTGAGCGTGGCACCCCGGCCGACGCCTGGCCGGAGGAACGGATCTGGGACGAGTTGGAGCTGCGGATGCGGGCCCGGGAGTACGGCCCCCTGCGCCGTGGGCGCGTCGTGCAGCGGTCCGTCGTCGACCTGGAGTCCGACGTGCTCGAACCGCTGCGCCACGGTTCGCTGTTCCTTGTCGGCGACGCCGCCGGTCTGATCAGCCCGTCCGCCGCGAAGGGCGCCAACCTCGCGGTCCTCGAAGCCGCGGTCCTGGCCCGCGCCCTGATCGACGACCTCGTCGACGGGGACCCCGAGGGCCTCGACGGCTACTCGGCGCGGTGTCTGACCCACATCTGGCGTGCGCAGGAGTTCTCGCACTGGATGATCGGGCTGCTGCACGGCCCGTCCGGTGCGGACGGCGAGTCGCTGTTCCACAACTCCCTGCGCCGCTCCCGCCTCACCTCGCTGCGCACCTCGCGCAGCCGGCAGGACTGGTTCGCCGAGCACTACGTCGGTGTATAGCCCGCCATCCCCACGCTCCGCACCCGCGTACATCCGTACGCATTCATCCGCACGCATTCATCCGAACACCGGAATGAGGATCCCCCCCGCAATGATCACGGCATTGTCGGGCGATACGTCCCGCCTGCGCGCGACGGTCGACTTCGTCAAGGAACAGGACACCGCCACACTGCTCCCGCTCCTGCTTCCCGGGCTCGACGGCCCGGAACTGCGGACCCTGGTCGAGCGCTGCGACTTCTCTCATGCGGCGCTGCTCGTCTTCCCGCCCGACAAGGCGGCGCTGGACGCCACGCTCGCCGACTGCGGGCTCGCCGCGGACGCGCCGCCACGGCCGAGCGTCGTCGTACGCAAGCGCCTCGCCCAACGGCACAAGCGGTGTGAGGCGGAGCTCGACGTCGGCGTTCTGCGCCCCGCGGTGGAGTGCGTGGACGGAGTGCGGCGCACGGTCGAGGTGTTCGCGCTGACGGTCCCGCCGGGGTCGGACCTCGCCCCGGTCGCGGCGCACGAACGGGAGCGGCAACACGAGGCGCATGTCGCCTTCGAGGTCGAGGCACCGGACCCCTTGGTGCTGCGCGGCCTGTGCGCGGCCTTCGGACAGTACGGCGCCACCCCGGACGGCGGCGGCTACAACCCTCACGAGAACGGCACGGTGTTCTACTTCACCGCGCCCGCCGCGGCCAAGGCCGCGTACCGGCGTGTGGAGTTGTACGTCCCCGGCGACCACCGCGACGTCCTCGCGGCCCACCTCGACGAGCACCGCAAACGGCAGCCCGCCGAGTCCCTGCTGCGCCTGCTGACCGGGGCGTGGACGACCCAGGCCCTGGCCACGTTCGCGCGCCTGGAGGTGGCCGACGCGATGGACGAGGAACAGGGCGTCGGTGTGGCGGAACTGGCGCGGAACGTCGGTGCGCTCGCGCCGAACCTGGCCACCCTGCTGCGCTACCTCACCATGCTCGGCGTGGTGAGCGAGGACCGCGACGGATTCCGGCTCACGGACACCGGCCGACTGCTGCGCGCGGACGCCGAAGGGTCCATGCGGCCGCTGGCGCTGATGTACGGGGGGCCGTTCTACGAGTCCTTCGCCGGACTCGGGCACACCGTGCTCACCGGACAGGTCGCGTTCGAGCAGCGTTTCGGCGAGAACCACTTCGACCACTTCGCCCGCGATCCCGAACTCGCCGAACTCTTCGACCTCTCCATGGCCGCCGGCTCACGCATGTTCGACCCGCTGCCCGACCACCCGGTCCTCGTCGCAGCGGCCGAAGGGGGCACCGTGGTCGACATCGCGGGTGGCAACGGCGAGTTGCTCCGACGAATCCTTTCCGCACACCCCCGCCTGCACGGCATCCTGCTGGAACGCCCGCACACCGTCGAGACCGCCCGTCGCTTCCTCGGTGCGGCGGGCCACACGGCGCGGTGCACCTTCCGGGCAGGCGACTTCGCGGAGGTACCAGTGGGCGGTGACGTCTACCTCCTCTCCCGCGTCCTGCACGACTGGGACGACGAGCGCTGCCGCGAGATCCTGCGCCATTGCGCCCGCGCGATGCCCGACACCGCCGATCTGCTCGTCGTCGAACGCGTCCTGCCCGCCGACGGCTCGGCGTCACTGGCCACGGCCTGGGACCTGCACATGATGTGCAACGTAGGCGGCCGCGAACGGCGCGCAGACCACTACGCCCGGCTGTTCGCCGACGCGGGCCTCACCCTGGTGGACCGGGCGCCGCTGCCCCTGGACGGCAGCGTGCTGCACGCCCGCAAGACCGGACCGACGAGCAACGAATCCAGGTCCAGCTCGTAAGCGGTCTGGAAGGAGCCGAGTTCTGTGCGCGGTCCGCCGAAGGCGCCCGCGACGCAGCGGTGGTGGACGGGGGTGCGACGGCTCGCGGTGCCAGCCGGAGCCGATCTGCGGTCTGTGAGTCAGCACGGAATCCGCACCGGGATCCCTCCCTGCCGCGAGAGGCCCACCCGGCATGCGGCGACGAGCCATGTGACGCTCCAGTCAGGCTCGGCCATCGACCGCACACCGTCGTCACCATGCGGAGGCCGCCGGTCCGGCCAGCCCCCTCAATGCAAGCCTGCGGTGCGTCAGGAGGTCTTCCGCCCGCCGAGTGACACCACTCCCGCGGATCACCAACTCCAGCCAAAGCCGCCGCTGCCCGCCGCCTCCGGCGAAAGGTCCGCATGCAGGGCATACGTCACCGCCCACTCCCATGAGGGCTTCCCTCCGCGATCGCCTACGCGGGCCGCCGAGCCGCCGTGCTGATCCTGCCGGCGGCCATGCGGACCGCACCGGGGAGAGACGGGTCCGCGAACTGGTCCGTCCCGACGTCCTCATGATCGGCTCCAGCTATCACCCGAACAAGCGCACGAAGACCCGCACCGACAGGGCCGCCGAGCCGCTCACTCGACAGCCCGACCGGTCATGTTGCAGCGATCCCCGGTCGCCACCGGTCAGCCCCTGCGGGCCGAGCGGGACAGGCGGAACGCCGAGGCGAGGAAGAAGATCCCTCCGAGCGTGGCGTAGCCGGCGAGGGCGGTCAGCGAGGGGTCATCCTGTGAGGCGCCTCGGATGAAGGAGGCGCCGGCCAGCACCGAGATGCCACCGCTGACGATCATGGCCCATTGGCCGCCCATCGGCCGTCGCGCGATGCCTACGAGGAGCTGGACCAGTCCGGAGACGACCGCCCACGCGCCCCAGACGCGCAGCACGTCGGCAACGCCCGAGGCACTGGCGAGCGCGACGCCGACGGCGGCGAGCGCGCTGATGGCCATGTTGGCGTACAGGCCCTTGACCGGCCCGGCAACGCCCGCGGACCTGAAGTCGACGACGGCCGCGACCACGTCGAAGGCGGGATAGACGAACAGCAGCACCTTGACCCCGGTGGTGAGGTCGGAGCCGGACACCAGCAGGAACGCCGCCCACGCGGCGGCGAAGAAGAAGCGGCCGAAGTACAGCCGACGCAGAGCGGGCGTGGCGCCGACGTGCTCGGCGGTCGCGGCGGATGCCATGGGGTTCTCCAAGTGAGTGGTGAATAGAGAGAACGATCTCTCTTGTTTGGAGCCTGGCACATCCCTTCCCCGAAAACAAGAGAGAGCGTTCTACCCGCTACCATGGGGATATGACACGGACGGAAGCCGGCACAGGCACCGGCAGGAGGGTCTCCGAGGCCCGGGAGCGGCTCCTGAGGACCGCCGGGCAGCTCTTCTACGCGGAGGGCATCCACACGGTGGGCGTCGACCGCCTGGTCGCCGAGTCGAAGATCACCAACGCCACTTTCTACCGTCACTTCCGGAGCAAGGAAGACCTCGCCGTCGCCTACATCGGAAGCGTCGACCACGCGGTCCGCACCCAGATCGGCTCCCTGACGGCCGCGGACGTGCCGAACGACGGCATCCTGCGAGGCATCGGTGCGTCCCTGGTCGAGCAGATCCGCTCGCCCGGCTACCGCGGATGCGCCTTCCTCAACGCGGCAGCGGAATTCCCCGATCCCGACCACCCGGTCCACCGTGCCGTCGTGCAACACCGCGAGTGGTTCCTGCAGACGATCACCGGACTGTTCGCCGAGATCACGGCCGCGCAGGCCGAGCACGCCGGGCGGCACTTCGTCATGCTGCGCGACGGCGCGATGAGCGCCGGCTACCTCGGCGACCCCGTGCCGGCCGGCGAGACCCTGGTGCGCGGCATCGACGGCCTGCTGCGGATCCACACCGCCCGTGGGCTCGACGAGCCCACCGCCCCCACACCCGGCCAGGCGTCCTCGGCGACCACGACGGTCTCCGACATCGAGTGCTCGCCGCCCAGCGCGTAACCGCGGTCGGAACTCGACCGGCCGCGTCGAGTGTGGAGCGGGCTCTCGCACCGACTGACACGCGGTGTTGAGCGGCGCGGCCTCGTCGGCCGGTGCAGCCACCAGTGAGCCGAGCGGACCGTGCCAAGTCCGCAGGTGAGTGGCCGACCGGAAAAGCCACTCCTCGATCGCGGCCCCCGATTCATGCCAGCTATCGAGATCCGCGACGACCCCAGTCAAGTTCGGCCGCGGCCGCCCGGAGGGGCAAAGCGGGGACGAAATGAGCGTCGTGGTGGAGAAAGTGTCTGCAGAACATCACGTTGCCCACGCCTGAGCCAGGTCCCCAGGTTGTGGGCCGACCCCGGCGCGGCGATGCGGTGCCCGCCGGCGATCAGCCGGTGCGCACCGCGTCGCGCGGCAGTTTCGGCCCCCGTTCACTCACGCCGGTGACTCGGCATGCGCCTCGCGCTCCATCACTTCACGGACGAGATCGCCGACCGGATCACCTTCGTGACCGCGGCGGGGTCCGACACCAAGGTCAGATGCGAACCACCGTGGTAGATCGTGACCTTCGAGTTGGCGCGGCGCGCCATCTTCTTCTCCGAGTCCGGCGTGATGATCTGGTCCCCGCTGCTGATGAAGTACCAGGAGGGAATCGTCTTCCACGCCGCGTACTTGGACGGGGTCTGGAAGGCCACGGTGGTGGCGGCGCGCTGGGTGGCCCAGAGGTTTACGGCCTGTTCGTGCGGCACGCTGCTCGCAAACTTCGTGACGAAGACGTTCTCCTTGAGGTACAACGCCGACGCCTTGGAGGGCGCGTTCGCGTACGGCACCGCGTCGTACAGTTCCGACGGCGGCTTCTTCGTCAGCACAGACGTCGGACCGCTGAGCTGTCCTGTGGTCTCCCCGACGGCCGGCGCTGCCGCGTCGACGTAGACGAGGGCCTTGACGTTGCTGACCCCTTGCGCGGCGTTCGTGATGACCGAACCGCCGTAGGAGTGTCCCGCCAGGACGATCGGGCCCTTGATGGTCTTGAGGAAGTCCTTCACCGTCTGCGCGTCGGCGGTCAGGTTTTGCAGCGGGTTGCCGATGGCACGCACCGTGTAACCCGCCTTCCGCAGGAGGTTGATCTCGCCGTTCCAGCTCGACGTGTCCGCCCACGCCCCATGGATGAGGACGACGGTGGGCTTCGCTTGTCTGTCGCGTGTTCCCGCCTTCGCAGCGTCGCCTGGCGGAACCGCGGCAACCATGCAGGTGACGGCGATCGTGGCCGCCGCCAGAGTCATCGGGAGATACCGCGGTCGAGTAAGGGACGCCATCGGAATCCTCCTTGTTCCACCGGAGGGAACGCATCCATGAACAAGTACGGCGGGCAAGCACATCGAAATCGAAACGCGCTGCCGACCGACGACACGCCCCGGGGTCTCCACACGACGGTAGCGCCATGCCACCACATCAGCACCTGGGGCCACAACGCCTATGCCTCACTCCCGAAAAGCACAGGTCACGACACCAGGGGGTGTGATGGCGACTTCCCGCCTCGATCTTCCTCGGGAAGTCGAATACTCCGCTGGCTCCGTTTCACACGTCCCCGTGCAAATTGCCCCGCCTGGGGCAGGTGGTTTACGAATTCACCATCCGAGCGAAATCCAGAAACCTGTGCGCCTCCAGCGCGAAAAGCGGCACGACGCGTTGGCGCGGCCGGCAGTTCCCCGCAGGTCTTCCGCAGATCGGCGTAGGTGCCAGGTCCGGACTTCGACGCCGCCCTGGCTTCGGTCGCCGGCGGGCTCCCGCTCGGGGACACCCGGGCGGCGCTGGACGATCTCGTGGACCTCGGCCTGCTCCAGGACGGCGCGGCGGGGAGGTACCGGTTCCACGACCTCGTCCGGTTGTTCGCCCGGGACCGCCTCCAGGCGGAGGAGGGCGGCGACGCCGCGGCCGTACCGGATCGGGTGACCTCCTGGCTGCTGCGGACGGCGACGGCCGCCGCGCGCTGGTTCGAGCCCGGATACGGCCGACCCGACCCGGAGTTCCCCACCCTCGGCAGTGCGGAGGAAGCCGAGGAGTGGCTGCGGACGACCGTGCAGAACGGCTGGGGGCGCTGCGGTCCGGGACAGCCGCCGAAGAGTACTCACTCGTCCTGGACTGCGCCGAGTCGATGCACTGGTTCTCCGACCGCTGGGCTCACGCCCCCCCTGGCGCGAGGTCTTCAGCCTCGGCACGGACGCCGCCGCTCTCGCCGATACGGCGCAACAGGCGACGCAGCTCAACTACCTCGCCTGGGGTCGACTGGGTGCCGCCCAGCGACCCGGAAGCCATGCTCCGCCGCACCGCACAGGCCCTCGGTCTGGCCGAACTGAGCGGCGCCACGACGCAGATCGCCGCAGCACACGACTACACCTCACGTGCCCTGCTCCCGCTGGAGAGGCCCGCCGAAGCCGCGGAGTCCGCGACGCCGGCGGCGCAAATGTTCCGGGCTGCCGGGGACGTCGACGCCTACGTGCAAGCCCTGTCGCAGATCGGCCACTGCCGCCGGAAGGAAGGACGCCTCGCTGAAGCCCTTCAGCAGTACCGCACGACACTCGAACTGATCGACGCCGAGGGAGCGGGGATGACGCCCACCATCGCCGCCCAGTGCCGTCCGTACGCGCTGATGCGCACCGGGCAATTCCTGGCAGGCCTCGACCGCCGCGCGGAGGCGGTCGCCGCACTCATCGAGGCGGTGGAACTGATGGATGCGCTCCAGCCGAACTTCCGGCAGGCCGAAGCCCTGGAAACGCTGGGTGACCTGGTCGACGACGACGGCCAGCGCTCCTACCTGCGAGCGGCGCGGGCCTACCGGGAGATCGGGGACGAGGCGGCGAGCCTGCGCTGCGAAGCCGCCACCTGACGCACCCTCTCAGCCCGGTCACCACGCAACGACTCCGACCCGATCAACCCCAGATGCCCGAGTTCAACGGAGCGCGGTCAGCGCCAAGTCAGCGCGGGACAGGTGGAGACGGGTGATGACACGGGCTTTTGGTCAGCACCGAACCAGCACGGGAGTCAGCACGCCGGCACTGGATCATCCCCAACAAGGGCATCCCGGACGGCACTCGTTCCAGTTCCCTTCAAGGTCTTGGACCAACCTCCCACGAGCGGCATGGGCGCCACACGCATAGCCACCCCCCGATCTATGGTGCCCCACCACATGTGCCCCTGACCTGCGTTTTCCTACGGTGTGCCCACACGTACCCGTCCCCACGGCACACAAGGAAGTGGCGCACATGGCCTCCGCGGCAACCGCTCCCCCACCACCCGCCAACCTCAAGCGCATCGTCGCCGCCAGTCTCGTCGGCACCACCATCGAGTGGTACGACTTCTTCCTGTACGGCTCGGCGGCCGCGCTCGTCTTCAACAAGCTCTTCTTTCCCGGCTCCGACCCGCTCGTCGGAACGCTGTTGTCGTTCCTCACGTACGCGGTCGGCTTCGCGGCGCGGCCCCTCGGCGCGCTGGTCTTCGGACACTACGGGGACCGGCTCGGCCGGAAGAAACTGCTGGTGCTCAGCCTGTTGCTGATGGGCGGGGCGACGTTCGCGATCGGTCTGCTGCCGACGCACGCAACAGTCGGCGCGGCGGCCCCCGTGCTGCTGACGGCACTGCGCCTCGTCCAGGGATTCGCGCTGGGCGGCGAGTGGGGCGGCGCCGTCCTGCTGGTGTCCGAACACGGGGACCCGAAGCGGCGCGGGTTCTGGGCCTCCTGGCCGCAGACCGGGGCTCCCGCGGGGCAACTCCTGGCAACCGGCGTGCTCTCGCTGCTGACCGCCACCCTGTCGGACGGCTCCTTCCTCGCCTGGGGCTGGCGCGTCCCGTTCCTGCTGTCGGGCGTGCTGGTCGTCGTCGGTTTGTGGATACGGCTGTCTGTCGATGAATCACCTGTGTTCCGGGAGGCGTTGGCGCGGGCCGAGGAGCGCGGGAAGGCACCGGGATCCGCCGCGGAGAAACTGCCGCTGGTTTCCGTGTTGCGCCACCACTGGCGTGATGTCCTGGTCGCGATGGGCGCTCGGATGGCGGAGAACATCAGCTACTACGTGATCACCGCGTTCATCCTCGTGTACGCCACCACGTCCGCCGGTGTCTCCCGGCAGACCGCGCTCAACGCGGTACTGATCGCCTCCGCCGTGCACTTCGCCGTCATCCCCGCCTGGGGCGCGCTGTCGGACCGGATCGGCCGCAGGCCCGTCTATCTGCTGGGTGCCGCCGGTGTGGGGCTGTGGATGTTCCCCTTCTTCTCGCTCATCGACACGGGCGGCTTCGGCGACCTGGTCCTCGCCGTCACCGTCGGACTCGTCCTGCACGGCGCGATGTACGCGCCCCAGGCCGCCTTCTTCTCCGAGATGTTCGCGACGCGGATGCGCTACTCCGGTGCCTCGATCGGCGCCCAGTTCGCCTCGGTCGCGGCGGGCGCCCCCGCCCCGCTGATCGCGACCGCGCTGCTGTCCGACTACGGGAGCTCCACACCGATCTCCCTGTACGTCATCGCGGCGGCGGTCCTGACCCTGATCGCGGTGGGTGTAGCCAAGGAGACCCGGCACCGCGACCTGGCCGATGTCGCGGACCACGGCGAGGCGGAGGTCTCCGTACCGGCGGCGGATGCGCGTTCCACGGCCTGACTCCGCACCTCCTCATCTCCCGGCCCCCGTACGCGCGTACGGGGGTCACCGCCCTGCGGTCGTGGACAACCGGTGCAGTCGCAGGGCGAGTTGGATCTCGAGCACACGGGCCGGGTTCTGCCAGTCCGCTCCCAGCAGCCGGCCCACCCGCTCCAACCGCTGGGCCACCGTGTTCACATGGACGTGCAGGTCGTCCTTGGTACGCGCCGGACTCATCCCGCACGCGAAGTAGGCGTCGAGGGTGCGCAGCAGGTCGGTGCCGCGCTCCCGGTCGTAGGCCACCACCCGGCCGATGGTCCGCCCCACGAAACCGGAGATGTCACGGTCCCCGGCGAGCAACAGTCCCAGGAAACCGAAGTCCTCGGCCGCGGCACCGTCCCCGGAGCGCCCGAGCCGGCGCAGTGCTTCGAGACAGCGCTTCCCCTCCGCGTACGCCGCCGCCACCGCTTCAGGGTGCGCGGCGAGGGCTTCGAGGGGTGCCGAGGCGCCGACCGTGACGGCCTCGTGGACGGCGGTGCCCAGTTGTCCGGCCGTGCGGCGGGCCAGGTCGGTGGCGGTCTCGCCCGGGCCGAGCGGGAGCAGCAGTACCGTGCCGCCGTCCCGGGCGGCGGCCAGTCCGTGTCCGGTCGCGGCCAGATGGGACGCGGCGGACCACAGCCGACGGCGTGCGTCCGCCTCGCGGTCGGCATCGGTGGCGGCGGTGTCCAGGCGGGCGGCGAGCACCACATGGACGGCGTCCAGGTCGGCGTGCAGACGGGTCGCGCGCTCGCGCAGCAGACGTGGGTCGCGGTCCCGGGCGTCCAGCAGATCGTCCAGCAGTTCGCCGCGCACGCGCTGTTCGGCCTCGGCGGCGGAGCGTCTGGCGAGCAGGAGGAGTGAGGTGACCATCGCGGCGCGCTCGAGGGTGCGCTGGTCGACGGGGTCGAGACCTGGGTGTCCGCCCAGCACCAGCGCGCCGAGCAGCTCGCCCCCGGCCGCCACGGCCGCGACCCAGTCCTGGCCGTGCCGTACCGCGTGCCCCTCGGCACGGGAGGCCTGGAGGGCGGCGTCGGCCGCCGTTTCCGTCCCGGTGAACTCGACCGTGCCGTCGAGCACTTCGGACACCGCGGCGGCCACGTCATGGACCCCGCCGCCGCGCAGCACCAGCTCGGCAAGGCGGTCGTGGACGTCCGAGGCGCGCTCGATCACCGCGCTGCGGTCCCGGACGATCTCGTTGGCACGGCCCAGGCGGTCGAGGGCCGAGCGGGTCTCCAACAGGCGGTTCGCCGTGTCGATGGCCGCCGCGGCCAGTGCCGCGAACGAGCCCAGGAGGGCGATCTGCTCACGCTCGAAGATCCGTGCCCGGCGGTCCGCGGCGAACAGCACTCCGATGACATGGCGCCCGATCATGAGGGGCACGCCGAGGATGGCGACCAGGCCCTCGTCCCGGACGCCCGCGTCGATGGCCCGCGTGTGCTGGAAGCGGTCGTCCTTGAAGTAGTCGTCGGTGACATACGGGCGGGCGGTCTGGGCGACGAGCCCGCCGAGCCCCTCCCCCATGCCGAGCCGGAGTTGCTGGAAGCGTGCCGCGACCGAGCCCTCGGTGACCCGCATGTACGTGTCTCCCTCGGCCTCGTCGTGCAGGCTGAGGTACGCGACGTCCGTGCCCAGCAGTGACCGGGCCCGCTGCACGATCGCGCGCAGTACGGCGTCGAGGTCGCGCAGGCCCGCCAGGTCGTGGGCGGTCTCGAAGAGCGCGGACAGTTCGGCCTCGCGACGACGCCGGCCCTCCATCTCGGAACGCACGCGCAGGGCGAGCAGCTTGGCCTCTTCGAGCGCGGCGATGCGGGCGGCGGGACAGCTCTCCGCGCGGGCGAGCAGGACCGGCTGCTCGTACGCCTCGGCGGGGGCGCCTCTGGCCAGCAGGTGGAGGAAGGGCGTCTCGGCGTTGTCGGCGGAGCGTTCGGCGGACTGCACGTGATCGCGGGACATGCTCAAAGGATGACCTGTCGTCGGGCCGGCCCGGCCGGCCCTGTGGATAACCCGGCGGCGACCGGACCGGCTAGTGCGCCGTCCAGCCGCCGTCCATGACCAGCGACGTGCCGGTGACGAAAGAGGCCCGGGGCCCGCACAGATAGGCCACCGCCTCGGCGACCTCCTCGGGTTCGACGAGCCGTTTGACCGCGCTGTCCCGCAGCAGCACCTCGGACAGCACCCGTTCCTCGGGAACGGCGTGGACCCGCGCCTGGTCCGCTAGCTGTTTCTCGACCAGTGGGGTGCGCACGTAGGCGGGGTTCACACAGTTCGAGGTCACTCCGTGGGGGGCGCCTTCCAGGGCGGCCGTTTTCGACAGCCCCTCCAGCCCATGTTTCGCGGCCACATACGCCGACTTGAAGGCTGACGCGCGCAGTCCATGGACCGAGGACACGTTGACAATGCGGCCCCAGCTCTGCCCGTACATGTGAGGCAGCGCGCCGCGGATCAGCCGGAACGGGGCCTCCAGCATCACTGTGAGCATGGTGTGGAAGACCTCGGGCGGGAACTCCTCGATGGGCCGCACCGTCTGCAGTCCGGCGTTGTTGACGAGAACGTCGGTGCCCGCGGCGGCGAGCTCAGCGGCGTCGAGGTCGGTGAGGTCGAGGGGGTGCGGCTCGACGGTGCCCGGGAGTCCTCGCGCCAGTTCGGTGAGTTCGTCCAGTCCCGCGGTGTCCAGGTCGACCGCCCGTACCGTGGCCCCGTCGGCGGCCAGCCGCAGCACGCAGGCTCGGCCGATGCCGCCGGCGGCGCCGGTGACCAGGGCGGTACGGCCGTCGAGGCCTGACGAGGGGGTGTGGGGGCCCGGGAGGGCGCTGGGCGTGGTCATGGCTCGACCCTAGGGAGCCCTACCCGCCCCCACACATGTGGTCACCCCACACAGTTGCACTTCAGGTCGTGGTGTCGAACCATGCGGGAGCAGGGGACAGTGCCTGCTTGATCCGGAACATGGCAAACTCGTGCAGCTCCGGCAGGGAGTCGACCGGGAACCAGCCGACCTCCAGCGACTCGTCGTCATTGACCCGCGCCTCGCCGCCGACGGCCCGGCAGCGGAACGTGACGTCCATGAACTGGCAGGTGTCGTTGTTCGCGTAGGTGACCGGGTCCAGGGCCTGGACGAGTACGACGCGCTCGACGACGCAATGCACCGCGGTCTCCTCGAAGACCTCCCGCACGGCGCAGGCCGCGGGCTGCTCGCCCGGATCCGGGATGCCGCCGATGACCGACCACTTGCCGGTGTCCGTGCGCCGGCCCAGCAGCACTCTGCCCTCGTCGTCGAAGACGATGGCGGTGACTCCGGGGAGCCAGAGCAGCTGATGCCCCGCGGAGGCCCGGATCGTACGGATGAAGTCAGGAGTAGCCATGGCCCGACCCTAACGGTCCGCTTCCGCCATCCGCCCGTGGCCGCGCGACCCCGCTCCGGCCCCGCTCCGGCGCCGCGGAACTAGCCCCTCTCGCCCCGGCGCCCACGGACCGCCCTGGCTCCGGCCCATCCGAGCCCGCCCGCCGCGACCAGCACCAGGAGCATCTCGGGGAGGATCCCCATCCGCGTGGCGGGGGTCTCGGAAGACCGCAGCGGCACCTTCTGGACCAGCGAGTCCGCGACGAACATCCCGGTCCGCTGGGTGATCCTGCCGTCCGGCATGATGACGGCGCTGACGCCGCTGGTCACCGGCACCGTGACGGTACGGCTGTGCTCCACGGCACGGACCCGGGACATGGCCAGCTGCTGGTAGGTCATCTCGCTGCGGTCGAAGGTCGCGTTGTTGCTCGGCACCGAGATGATCTGCGCCCCGTCGGTCACGGTGCTGCGCACGGCCCAGTCGAAGGCGGCCTCGTAGCAGGTGACGAGTCCGACCCCGGTGCCGTTCATCGCGAAGACGCCCGGCTTGTGACCCCGGCTGAAGTCCTGGCGGACCATCGACGTCCAGTTCTTGTTGATCGCGCCGAGCAGCGAGCGCAGCGGAAGGTACTCGCCGAACGGCTGGACCTGCCGCTTGTCGTACGTGTCCAGGGGCCCCTTCACCGGGTCCCACAGGATCTGCTCGTTGTAGAGCTTGCCGTCGCGCTCCACGACACCGCCGACCGAGATGGGCGCGCCGATGGCCTTGGCCGCCGTGTCGATGACGGCGCGGGCGTCGGCGTTGGTGAACGGGTCGACGTCGGAGGAGTTCTCCGGCCACAGGACGAAGTCGGGCCGGGCGACCTTGCCCGCCTTCACCTCGGCGGCCAGCCGCTCGGTCTCCCGCGCGTGGTAGTCGAGGACGGCGCGCCGCTGGGCGTTGAACTCGAGTCCCGCGCGCGGAACGTTGCCCTGGATCACCGCGACGGTCGCCGTGCCGTCCTCGGCCTTGTCACTCACCAGGGCCCGCGCCGCGAGCGCCCCGACCACGGGGACCGCGACGGCGAGCAGCGCCACGGCTGCGGCCCCCCGTCGTACGACACCGGTGCGACGCCCCTCGACGACCTGGCGCACGATCTCGTACAGCCCGAAACCGCAGAGCACGACCCCGAACCCGAGGACCGGAGTTCCGCCCAGCGCGGCAAGCGGCAGGAACACTCCGTCCGCCTGCCCGAAGGCGATCTTCCCCCAGGGGAAGCCGCCGAACGGCGCACGCGCGCGTGCCGCCTCACCCGCGATCCACACGGCGGCGGCCCACAGGGGCCGGCCGGGCAGCCGGGACACCAGAGTGATGCCCGCGCCGACGAGCGCGATGTACACCGCTTCCACGACGACGAGGGCAAGCCACGGCCCGGGGCCGACCTCGACGCCGGTCCACACGAGCAGCGGCAGCAGGAAGCCGAGTCCGAACAGGTAGCCGAGTCCGAGCCCCGCCTTCCAGGAGCGGCCGCGCAGGACCCCTGCGAAGACCGCGAAGGCGGGCAGGGCCAGCCACGACACCGTGCGCGGCGGGAAACTGACGTAGAGCAGTACGCCGGAGAGCGCCGCGACGGCGGCCGGAGCGTATCGCCGTGCCAGTCTGGCCCCGCGCGATGCGGGCGCGGCCTGGGGTTCGAGCTGCTCCGGCTCGTCTACGGAGGTTGCGGTGGCGGTCACCCGGGGAGTGTACGGCGCGTGACCTGCGCTCCGACAAGCACGGTCGGTCCCCGGGCTGCTGGAACTCCCGTTGTTCCCGGTCGGCCCCGACCCTGGGTTCCGCGCCCCCCGAGACGGCTCACTCGCCCCGGGCGCCGCTCGCCGCCCGTCCGATGCATCGTTTTTCTGCGCAAGTCATCCACAAACCGGCGCATCAGCCGTTACGGTGTGCCCGAGCCTCCGACGTGGCCTGATGCGGCCACGATGGTCGGGGTCCGTCACAGGTCGGGGGGCGACGGGGTGGGTTCGACGGGGATGACGTCCACGGCCGGTGCGATGGCCGCGAACGAGAGACGAAACGTTTCGGACGCGGCGGGTGTGATCGTGCTCGGGGCCTGCGCCGTCTGGTCACTGATCACTGCGGCCGTGCACGACGGACGCCCCGAGGGCGTCCTGCTCGCGGTGCTCGCGATGGCCGCCGGCTACGCCTCGGGCCGGATCCTGGGCGCGGTCGCGCCGGTCACCGCCCCCTGCGCCGGGGCCCTCGTCGGACTCGGCCTGGCTCTCACCGAGCGGTACACCACCCCGGGCCCGCAGATCACGGCGCCGCTCGGGCACAGCGGTGCCACGGCCGCGCTGCTGACCCTCTCCATCGCGGCGGCGTGCTGCGCGGCCCGGACGGCGCGCCCGGCGGCCCTGCGGCTCGCGCTGCGCCTGCTGGCCGTCGGGATCACGGTGACCGCCGCGGTCCTCGGCTCGGCCGCGGGATGCGCCCTGGGCGCCGCGGTGCTGCTGTGCTCGCTCGCCGCCGACCGCGTGCGGCACCGCGGCCTCGGCCTCGGGGCCTTCGCGCTCACCGCGGCACTGGTCACGTCGACGACCTGGGCCGTCGCCGAGGACGCCCTCCCGGACGGGCTGACCGCCTCCCTCGAAGGTCAGCTCACCGAGCACCGGGTGCTGCTCTGGCAGGACGCGCTCCATCTGGTCGGCCGGGATCCGGCACTGGGAGTGGGACCGGGCCGCTACGGAGAGCTCAGCCCGACGAGCGCGCTGGCGCCGCTGCCCGACGGCAAGCCCCACTCCGCCGTACTGCAGCAGGTGGCCGAGCAGGGCGTGGTCGGCGCTCTGCTGCTCGCCGTGCTCTTCTGCTGGGTCCTCTACTCACTCTGGCGCTCTCCGCAGTCCACGGCGATCGTGCTGACGGCGGGGGCGGGCCTGACCGCTCTGGCCGTGATCGCGTCGGTGGGCAACGCGCTGAGTTTCACCACGGTGACGGCAGGCGCGGGGCTGCTCGCGGGGCTCGCGACGGCACGGCCGTTGGCGGACGGGTGTCCGGAGCAGGCCTCGCGGGAGGACGAGCGTCTCTGGGCGCACCGGCTCGAACCGTGAACCCGCGAGTCGGCACCCCGGCCTCATGGCCGTACGGGCGCACAGGCCCGAACGGCGCGCGGGATCAGATCACGGTGCCGGGAGTGGCCGGCCGGAGCCTGTCCCGGATCACCCGTACGGCCGCCTCCGCGTTGTCCACCGTGATGGTGAACGTATGGCCGTCCCCGAGTCTGAGCACCATGCCCTCGCCGCGCCGGACGATGACGGCGGTGCCTTTCTCCGGACGCCAGCGGTAGCCCCAGCCGCCCCACTGCCACGGCGTGACGCTGGGCGCGAAGTCGGCGCCGACCACCTCCGAGAGCGGGATGCGGCGCCGGGGCAGACCGACGTGACCGCAGCGCACTTCGAGGGAGTCCTTGTCCACCTTCACGGCGACGTGCACGAAGGCGAGTGTGCCGAACAGGACGAGCAGTCCCGCGGCGATGCAGCCGACGACGGACATGGCGAGCGCGGCGACGCCCGAGGTCCAGGTGGACTCGACGGCCAGTTCGATGCCGAGCGCGATGCAGGCGGCGCCGGCGAGCGCCGGAAGCCACTGGACGCGATTGGTCGCCCGCCCGGTCCAGACATCGGAGTGCGGGATGTATTCGCCGTGGGGGTGGTCCCTCATGCGTAAGAGACTACTCATGTTCCGCAGCGCGGGCACCGGCTCGCAGAGGGTCACTGCTCCTGCCCGGAGCTCCGCGGACGGAGGGCGCCCGAGCGGTGACCGACGGTCAGCGGGCGGGGCTGACCGCCCGCAGGAGAAGGCCCTCCTCGTACGCGAGCGCGGGCTCGGGCAGAACCCCCGCCCGGCCGCTGAGGAGCACGGTGACGGTGCCGTCGGCGGCCGCTCCCGGGTCCGGGAAGGCGCCGATCCTGCGCAGCGCCTGCGCAGCGACCGCGCCGGCGGAGGCGTGCAGGACGAGCGGCGGGAGGCCGGGCCGCTGCACGGCCGCGCGGATCCGTTCGGCGACCAGCTCGTAATGGGTGCACCCCAGGACGACGGCCCTTACATCGTCGGGGGTCCGGGCGGCGGCCGAGGCGATCGCGGCGTCGATCGCCGCCTGGTCGCCGTGCTCCACGGCGTCGGCGAGTCCGGGGCACGACACCTCGGTGACCGCCACCCCCTCGGCGAACTCGCGGATGAGTCCCCGCTGGTACGGGCTGCCGGTGGTGGCCGGAGTGGCCCAGATCGCGACGGGACCGCCTTCGGCCGCGGCCGGCTTGATCGCCGGGACCGTGCCGATCACGGGCACGTCCGGCTCCAGGCGGGCACGCAGGGCGGGCAGCGCGTGCACGGAGGCGGTGTTGCAGGCGACGATCAGCGCGTCTGGACGGTGCCTCGCCGCCGCCTCGGCGACCGCGAGCGCGCGCTCGGTCACGTCCTCGGGCGTACGGGGTCCCCAGGGCATGCTGTCGGGCGCCGAGGAGAGGACGAGATCGGCGTCGGGCCGCAGTCGACGTACCGCGGCGGCAGCAGCGAGCAGTCCGATTCCGGAGTCCATGAGCGCGATCTTCACCCGGTCACCATAGACGATCCGCCTCTACGGGCACCCGGGGTGGGGCAGACTGCCGCGCGTGAGTGCCGTCGCGTGGACCGCCGTGGGATCACTGGCCGCCTGGCTGTGGCTGCTGCTCGGCCAGGGCTTCTTCTGGCGTACGGATCTGCGGTTGCCACCGCGCCGTGAGCCGGACGACTGGCCGTCCGTCTGTGTCGTCGTCCCCGCACGCGACGAGGCCGGCGTCCTGCACGCGAGCCTGCCGACCCTCCTCGCGCAGGACTATCCGGGACGGGCCGAGGTCTTCCTCGTCGACGACGGCAGCTCGGACGGCACCGGGGAGCTGGCCCGTGAACTGGCTCGCGCGCACGGCGGGCTCCCGCTCACCGTCGACTCGCCCGGGGAGCCGCCCGCGGGCTGGACCGGCAAGCTCTGGGCCGTACGGCACGGCATCGCCCTGGCCCGCACGCGCGAGCCCGTGTACCTGCTGCTGACGGACGCGGACATCGCCCATGCGCCCGACAGCCTGCGGACGCTGGTGGCCTCGGCGCACACCGGCGGTTTCGACCTCGTCTCCCAGATGGCGCGACTGAGAGCGGAGAGCGTGTGGGAGCGGCTCGTCGTGCCCGCGTTCGTCTACTTCTTCGCCCAGCTGTATCCCTTCCGGTGGATCGCGGTGCGGGGTTCACGCACCGCGGCCGCGGCCGGTGGCTGTGTGCTGCTGCGCGCCGACGCCGCCGAGCGGGCACGGATTCCGGACGCCATCCGGCACGCCGTCATCGACGACGTGGCGCTCGCTCGGGCCGTCAAGGGAGCCGGCGGTCACATCTGGCTGGGACTCGCCGAGCGGGTGGACAGTGTGCGCCCCTACCCGCGGCTGCACGACCTGTGGCGCATGGTCTCGCGCAGCGCGTACGCCCAGCTGCGGCACAACCCGTTGCTGCTCCTGGGCACGGTCCTCGGCCTCGCCGCCGTCTACCTGGTGCCCCCGCTCGCGTTCGCCACCGGCCTGGTCGTGGGGAGTACCGGTGCCGCGGCGGCCGGAGGGCTCGCGTGGCTGCTGATGACGGCGACGTATCTGCCGATGGTGCGCTACTACCGGCAGCCCTGGTGGCTCGCTCCGCTGCTGCCGGTCACCGCGTTCCTGTACCTCCTCATGACGGTCGATTCCGCGGTGCAGCACTACAGGGGGCGCGGCGCGGCCTGGAAGGGCCGCACCTACGCCCGGCCCGACACCGCGCTCGACGAGCGCTGACCGCTCACTTCCTGCCGGGCGTCCAGTTCATGCCCCACCCGTAGACGTGGTCGACGGTGCGCTGCGGGCTCACGCCGCGTTCGGGCACGAGGTAGCGGGCCTCGCGCTGGACGATCAGGTCGCCGCCGCTGTTGGTGATCAGAGCGAGGGCGCAGACGGTCGAGGGCACGGTGCACTCGTCGAGCGAGAAGTCGACCGCTGCGCCGTTCGTCGGCTGGAGGGTGACGGTGGCGTGCAGGTCGGCGAAGGAGCGTGCCCCTTCGTAGATGGTCACGAAGATGAGGATGCGCCGGAAGCTCCGGCGGTGGTCGAGGTTGATGGTGAGGTTCTCGCCGCTCTCGACGGCACCGGTGCGGTCGTCGCCGTCGAGATGGATGTACGGCGGCTGGTGGAGCGCTCCGAAGGCGTTGCCGAGCGCCTGGACGACTCCCTTGCGGCCGTCGGACAGTTCGTACAGGGCGCACAGGTCGAGGTCGAGGTCCGCGTGCATCGCGACAGCCCGGCCCCGTTTACTGCCCCACCCCGAGAACTGTTTGCGTATCTGCCAGTTGAGGTTCACCCGCACGGAACCGGAGGTTCCGCCCTGTTTGGCCAGTGACACCGAGGGGGCCTCTTTGGTGAGGGTGACCTTGGACAGACGCACCGGGGCCTGGGGCGGGGCGGGCGGCGGAGGCTGCGTGGAGGGCGTCAGGGTGGCGGGCGGGGCGACCGGCGGGGGCGGACCGGCCACGCGCGTGCCGGGCTCGGGCGGTGGGGAGGCGGCGGGCAGCGGAACAGCGGGCCGGGGGGAAGAGGGCAGCGGGGCGGGAGGCGTCGCGGCGGGCGGTGCCGTGTGCTGCGGCTCGTCCACCGTGATCCCGTAGTCCGTGGCCAGGCCCTCCAGACCGGTGCCGTACCCCTGCCCGACGGCGCGGAACTTCCAGGCGCCCTGGCGCCGGTAGAACTCCCCCAGCACGAATGCCGTCTCGACCGTCGCGTCCCTGCTGTCGAAGCGGGCGACCTCCGTGCCCCGGCCCGCGTCGAGCACCCGGACGTACAGGCCTGGCACCTGCCCGAAGGTGCCGCCGTCGGCGGAGGCGGCCAGCACCACGGTCTCGATGGCGGGCTCCACGCGCGCGACGTCGACGAGAAGCGTGTCGGTCACCTGACCGCCCTCGTCACGCTTGCCCTCGTGCCGCACGGCGCCGGAGGAGTGTGCCGGCTGGTTGTAGAAAACGAAGTCTCTGTCGGAACGCACCTTCCCGGACACCAGCAACAGCGCCGACGCATCCACGTCGGGCACCCCGGGGCCCGAACTCCAGCCCATTTCGACGCGCAGCGCACTCGTCGGCACCGGAACATTTGATCCTTTAGACATGGTCATGTCCGCCCCCATCACGTGTCACCGCGCCAGGCCGTGCCCCCGGGCCGCCTCTCCGGCCCGTTGCCGACCAACCTATTCCCCCGGAGCCGGGAAGCGCCCGGACTGCCAGGGAAGACCCATGGTCAACCCCCGGTAACCCCTTGGGAACCGGGCCTTTACACGATCTGAACCCGGTTTGGCGCCCTTTTTTGCCGAGTTCGCTCGCATTGGGGATCCCGAGGTGCCGCCGACACGGAAAACAACCCTCTTATCGGTCTCCCCAACCAGCACATCGTGGGCTTAACTTATGTCCCATGACCTCCCCCCGCTCCACCTATGGCGGCGGTTACTACTCCGCGCCGTCCTTCCCGGACACCCCGATCTACGACTCGCTCGTCGCCGAGCGGGGCACCCCGCAGATCGCCCCGATCCGGGTTCCCGCCGCCTACGACACGAGCAGCAGCTACCTGCCCGCGCTCCCGTCGGCACTCCCGGCCCTGCCCGCCGGACCCTCGCACCAGGTCCCCGCCTACGGCGGCTACCCGCAGGCCCAGCAGCCGTCCCCGCTGCACCAGGCCCCCGCTCCCTACATCCCGCAGCAGGCCGGCGCCCCGCGCGGCTACCCGGGCCCCCAGCAGCAGCCGCAGCGCCCGATGGCGACCGGCACCGGCTACGAGGCGATGCGCCCCGCCGCTCCCCGCCCCGCCCCGGCTCCGTACCAGGACCCGTACAACAATCAGCAGTACCGCGGCTACTGAGGCCTTGAGGACGGGATTGTCGGCGCCTACTGGCACGATGGCGTCATGGGGAACGCGGAGCTGCACTCGATCCACGTCCATCCGGTCAAGGCGTTCCGTGGTCAGTCACCACGGGACGCCGTGGTGGAGCGCTGGGGACTGGCCGGGGACCGGCGCTGGGCACTGATCGACGACGGGGGAAAGGTCGTCACCCAGCGCCAGCAACCACGTCTGGCACTGGCCGCCGCCGAGCTGGTGCCCGGCGGCGTTCGGCTGTCCGCTCCCGGCCGTGCGTCACTCAGCGTCCCGGTGCCGGAGCAGACGGCCGCGGACAGGACCACGCTGGACCTCTTCGGCGACAAGGTGGAGGCGGTCCTCGCCGGCACCGCCGCGCATGTCTGGTGCAGCGAATACCTGGGGTCCGAGACATGGCTCGTCCACATGGACGACCCCGCCACCCGCAGACCCCTGGACCCGGAGTACGGACGTCCGGGCGAGACCGTCAGCTTCGCGGACGGCTATCCGCTGCTGCTCACCACCCTCGCCTCGCTGGACGCGCTCAACTCCTTGATCGCCCAGGGTGACCGTTCCCCCGAGGGCCCGCTTCCGATGAACCGCTTCCGGCCGAACGTGGTGGTGTCCGGTACCCCGGCCTGGGCCGAGGACGACTGGACCCGCGTCACCATCGGTGAGGTCGTCTTCCGGGTCGCCAGGACGTGCGGCCGCTGCGTCGTGACCACCACCGACCAGGACACCGCGGAGCGCGGCAGGGAACCCCTGCGCACACTCGGGCGTCATCGCCGCTTCGGGTCCCGGCTGGTCTTCGGACAGAACCTGGTGCCGGAGTCCACCGGCATCGTGCGCGTCGGCGATCCGGTCACGGTCGTCTCCTGACCCGCGCGACCGGTTTCCGGTCACCCTTCCGATCCTGTTGCGCCCGAACCCCGCTCGCGGGAACCCCGGCCCCGGGCACAGTCGTTGAGGCTGTGTGAGAAGTTCATGAGAGGACCGCGGTAGGGGTGATCCCACTCTCTCCTTACCCGGTCCACGGGTGAACGGCTCCGCCGGGGGTCATCACGGACACGGAGGGCGGAAGGGGGTGCGCGGTGATGCGCGCGATCGGCGGGCTCTGGCGCTGGCGGCGCAATCCGCTGCGCCGCAGGACCGATCTGGCCGAGGCCTGGCTGACGCTGCTGACTCTCCTGCTGATCACCGTCGTCGCTCCCCTGACCGGCGTGGCCGCCGGAGCCGCCGCCGAGCACGCCCTCCAGCAGTCCGTCCGGGACCAGCACAGGGCCCGGCACGAGGTGGTGGCCACCGTGGTCAGGAAAGTGACGCGCACCCCGCTGGAGCCCGACCCCGAGGCCTCGTCGGCACAGGATCCGCGCGGCCGTGTCCTCGCGGCCTGGACCGCCCCCGACGGCTCCGCGCACCGAGGCGAGGTGATCACGATGGTCAGGTCCCCGCGCCGGGGCGACCGCTTCCCGCTCTGGACCGACCGGCACGGCCGGCTGGTCGGCCGCCCCCTGGACCCGGCCACCGCGACGACGCACGCGGTGCTGGCGGGTGTCGCCGCGGCGCTCATGACGGCGGTGCTGCTGGAGGCCGCACGGCGTCTGATCGTCTGGCGCATGGTCCTTGGCCGGTACGCCCGTTGGGATCAGGCATGGGACCGGGCGGGCCCGGACTGGGGCAGGACGGGCACCGGCAGCTGACCGCCTTCCCGCTCCGGTCAACCCACCGTCCCCGCGCACGCTACGGTGGGACGGCCGGACTGTTCGGCACCGTCGTGAGAAGCTGTTCTTGATCGCGACGGCGTTTCAGCACGGCCTCGCAGGACCCGCGTACGACGAGGTGGGGGCAGCACAGCGCCATGGCACAGGGCACGGTCCAGGTGACGCACACCGGCACCTCGCGGTGGCGGCGCCGCACGGGAGAGTACGCATCACTGGCCGCGGCCCTGGAAGCGGCCGCCGACGGCGACGTACTCACCGTCGCCCCCGGTACGTACCGGGAGAACCTCGTCGTTCAGCGCGCGGTGACACTGCGCGGTCCCGAGGGCTCGCCCGGCTCCGTGCGCATCGCGCCCGTGGACGGCGTGCCGTTGACCGTCCGTGCCTCCGCCGTCGTCCAGGACCTGCATGTGGAGGGCCAGGACTCGGCCGCGCCCGCGCTGCTCGTCGAGGAGGGCACCCCGGAACTGTTGGACATGCGGATCGTCACCCGGTCCTCGGCCGGCATCGAGGTACGCGGCGGCGCACGTCCGACCGTGCGCCGCTGCACGGTCGACAACCCGGCCGGCGTCGGCATCGCCGTACTCGACGGCGGCGGCGGGGTGTTCGAGGAGTGCGAGGTCGTCGCGGCCGGACAGTCGGGCATCGCGGTCCGCGGGGGCGGCCGCCCCCGCCTGGAGCGCTGCCGGGTGCACCACACCTCCGGCGCGGGCCTGTCGGCGACCGGCGAGAACTCCTCGCTGGAGGCGGTCGGTTGCGAGGTCTACGAGGTCAAGGGCTCCGGAGTGCAGGTCACCGGGCGGGCCGCCGCCCACCTCACCGACTGCGATGTGCACCGCACGACCTCGGACGGCGTCACGCTGGACACGGACGCGGTGCTCACGCTCGCCGACTGCCGTATCCACGACATCCCGGAGAACGCGGTCGATCTGCGCTCCCGTTCGGTCCTCACCCTCACCCGCACCACCGTCCGCAAGTTCGGGCGCAACGGCCTGTCCGTGTGGGACCCGGGCACCCGTGTGGACGCCAACCAGTGCGAGATCTTCGACAGTACGGGCGACTACCCGGCGGTCTGGGTCAGCGACGGCGCCACCGCCGTGCTGGAGTCGTGCCGGGTGCACGACGTGCCGGACGCCCTGTTCGTCCTCGACCGCGGTTCGCGCGTGGACGTCGTCGACAGCGACCTCTCCCAAGTACGCAACACGGCCGTCTCGGTGAGCGACGGCGCCACCGCGCAACTCGACGACTGCCGCATCCGGGACGCCGCGACGGGCGCCTGGTTCCGCGACCACGGAAGCGGCGGAACACTGTCCGGCTGCACCGTCGACGGCACCCAGACCGGCGTCATCGTCACCAAGGGCGCCGACCCCACCATCGAGCGCTGCACGGTCGACTCCCCCGCGGAGGCGGGCTTCTACGTGTCGGCCGGCGGGCGCGGCAGCTTCCACCAATGCCGGGTGACGGGCAGCGGGGGCTACGGCTTCCATGTCATCGACGGCTGCCGGGCGACGCTGAAGAAGTGCCGTACGGAGCGGTGCGCGCGCGGGGGCTACGAGTTCGCCGACGGCGGGCACACTGCGGGTGGCGGACCGGTCGTCGAGGACTGCACGAGCGACGAGAGCGCCGGAGCGCGGTCCCCGGCCCCCGAGACGGCCGTACAGACGTCCGGTCCGTCCGCCGGACTGCTGGGCGCGATCCCGGGCCAGCGCACCACCGAGCAGGAGTCGCCCGCCGGGTCCCCGCAGCCCGAGGAACCCGCCCGCTCCTCCAAGGCCGTCCTCGGCGAACTCGACGCGCTGGTGGGCCTGGAGAGCGTCAAGCGCGAGGTGCGGGCCCTCACCGACATGATCGAGGTGGGCCGCCGGCGTCAGAAGGCGGGCCTCAAGGCGGCCTCGGCACGGCGCCATCTGGTCTTCACGGGCTCTCCCGGCACCGGCAAGACGACCGTCGCCCGGCTGTACGGCGAGATCCTCGCCTCGCTCGGTGTCCTGGAGAAGGGACATCTGGTCGAGGTGTCCCGCGTCGACCTGGTCGGCGAGCACATCGGCTCCACGGCGATCCGCACCCAGGAGGCCTTCGACCGCGCGCGCGGCGGTGTGCTCTTCATCGACGAGGCGTACGCGCTGTCGCCGGAGGACTCGGGGCGCGACTTCGGCCGCGAGGCCATCGACACGCTCGTCAAGCTGATGGAGGACCACCGGGACGCGGTCGTCGTGATCGTCGCGGGCTACACGGCCGAGATGGAGCGCTTCCTCACGGTCAACCCCGGTGTGGCGTCCCGCTTCTCGCGGACCATCACCTTCAGCGACTACCTCCCCGAGGAACTTCTGCGGATCGTGGGACAGCAGGCCGAGGAGCACGAGTACAGCCTCGGGCCCGGCGCGTCCGAGGCACTGCTCACCTACTTCACGGCCATCCCCAAGGGACCCGCTTTCGGCAACGGCCGCACCGCACGGCAGACCTTCGAGGCGATGGTCGAACGGCACGCGGGCCGGGTCGCCCAGCTCGACGAACCGAGCACGGACGACCTGACCCTGCTCTACTCGGACGATCTTCCCGAGCTGCCCTGAGCGTCACCGTCGGGACGCGGGCCCGGCACCTCGTGCCGCAACCGCGCCAGCAGGCGTTCCCGCTCCTTTGCGAAGGCCGGATCCGACTGGTAGTCGGAGTGTCCGAGAATCGGTGCGGGCAAAGGGTGCTCCAGGGTGCGTCCGTAGACGAGCGGGTCCTCCAGGGGCGCGCGGTCGACCTGGGGGCCACAGTCCCCGGGCAGGCGTACGGGACCGCCGATGGGGTCGGTGAGCCGGTACAGATTGCGCCAGCAGTCGACGTCGCGGTGCAGCGAGGCGAGGGCCGCCGGCCCGAAGTGGGCGGGGAACCAGCGGCCGTAGAGGCGTTCCAGCGGTGAGCCGTAGGTGAGCAGGGCGACCCGGCCGCGGACCGAGGGCTTCAGCTGCCAGGCCGCGGCGGCCGCCAGCACGCTGCCCTGGGAGTGCCCGGACAGCACGAGGCGTCCGCCGGTGGCGCGGGTCCAGGTGACCATGCGCCAGGTCAGGTCGGGCACGGCGCGCTCGGCGTAGCAGGGCGGCGCGAAGGGGTGGGCGGCGCGCGGCCAGAAGGTGCCGACGTCCCAGAGGATGCCGATGGTGCGGCGGGCGGCGGGGTCCTTGTAAGCACGTCGGCCAGAGGTGACGAGCAGTATGAAGCCGAGGCCGATCAGCCAGGATCCGAGGGACTGCGCGGCTTCGGCGGCGCCGTGCACGAAGGCGTACGAGTCGCGCGCCGCCCGGGTCGGCGTGTCGCCGGTCGTGAGTGCGCCCACCAGGGCTCCGGAGGCCAGGAGCAGGGTCACGAGGGAGGTGACCCCGACGACAAGGGGTGCCTGGTCGGTGAGGGCGGCCACGGCGCGGGTGCCGGCGATGCGGCGGGTGCGGGCGCTGTCCTTGGGCTCTCCCCGGTAGTCGCGTTCCACCGCGCGCGTCTCGCGGGCGCGCAGACGCCAGGTGCGCAGGGCAAGTCGGCCGCAGAGTGCGAGGAGCACGAGCAGCGCCGGCGGGATCACGGACGCCTGCCAGGTCAGCAGGACGGGCGGACCGGGCAGCGATCCCTGGGTGCCGTCCAGCCAGTCGGCGACGCGTTGGGCGACTCCGCCGGACATCACACCGCCCAGCGCGCAGGCCAGCATCGCCACGGCGGGTCCGGCCAGACCGCGCATCGCCGTGCGCGTGTCGACGGAGCTGTCCCCTGCTCGCGCGGAGCCGACGCCCTGCGGGCGGGCCCGGTGCAGGACGCGGGCCACCACACCGAGCGCGATGACGAGCAGGCCCTGGGCGAGGGCGAGGCCGCCGAAGACCGCGTCGCCGGGGAGCCGGCCCGTCGACTGCCAGCCGGGCCGCGACCAGCCGGCGTACAGGAGGGTGAGGGCGAGCAGGACGCTCGCGCCCACGGGCAGCGCCCGCACCAGTGTCGCGTCCAGTTCCCGGTCGAGCCGGTGCTCGCTGCGGCCGCGGCGGCAGACCACCCACAGCACGACGCACGCGCCGACGGCGAGCGCCGTGTACAGCCACTGGCCCAGGAAACCGAGCGGGACGGGCCCTCCGGCCTCGCCGTCGAAGCGGGCCGCGGGGCCGCCGACCGCCGCGCAGACCGTCAGCAGACCCGCGGCGGTGTGCGCGGCACGCAGCCGGGCCACCAGGCGGCGCCCGTACCAGAAGCCGGGGCGGGCGAGCGCGGTGAGGTCGCTCTCCTCCTCGGGTTCGACCGCGCGGGACACCGGCTGCTGGGACTCGTACGCGCTCCAGGTGCGGTGGGACAGGTACCACAGCAGGCAGGTCAGGGCCGTGGGCACCAGGCAGGCCAGGGCGAGGCGGCGGCCGGGCCGGCTCCACCAGCCGTTGTGGGACAGGTCCGGGGAGAGGAAGGCCAGCCAGGAGTGTTCCTCGGCGCACGCGCGCGTGCCCGCGCACTGCCAGGCGGCCAGGTCGAGGGCGACCTCGCAGGCGGCGGCGACCAGCAGCACGGTCAGGGTGAGCCCGGTCAGCCGGACGAGCAGACCGTACAGCCGGACCGCGCCGCGCCGGCCGCGGCCGGCGGGACGCATCCAGTGCGCGAGGTTGACGACCATGAAGGGCAGCAGCAACAGCCACAGGGCACGGGTGCCGTTGCCGGAGGTGAGGTTGCACCACACATAGGCCTCGGGGACCGGCCTGCCGCGGTAGTCGTCGGGGCGCCGCTCCGCGTCGGCGTCGTCGCGGCGACGGTGGACGGCCGCGACCTCGTCGCCGCTGACCCGCACCGTGCGGGGGTCGTCCAGCATCTCCTCGGGTGTGGTGCCGCCGACTCCGTGGACCAGGAGTTCGAGGGCGGTGTCGGCCGCTTCGGGCCGTTGTGCGGGGCCGGTGAGCTCTCCCGCCGAGGTCTGTTCCCGTGCGCGCTCCACAGTTCTGTACTTCCCCCGAGCCGTGTCCGTCACCTGTGTCATGGGCAGGCACAAGGATCCCGACCGGGGGCCGCGCCCGCACCGATGGTCATCGAATCTCCCCGATATGTGTGACAGCACCGCGAAGGGAGAGGAACGGTGACCTTACAGGGAGTGGCGCGGCTGTCGGTGCCCCGTGCGAGGATGGATCGTCCTGCAGGCCTCGGAGAAGGAGAATGGCCACGTGGGAGTGGGTTCGGACGGAGTGTCGGGCAGGTCGGACGAAAGGACCGGAGCGGACGTGAGTGAGAATCAGAACCTCCTCGCGGAGCAGCGTCGCGCCCTGATCCTCGACGAGGTGCGGCGCCGGGGCGGCGTCAGGGTGAACGAACTGACGCGCAAGCTCAGGGTGTCCGACATGACGGTCCGCCGCGATCTCGACGCTCTCGCGCGCCAGGGCGTGGTGGAGAAGGTGCACGGCGGTGCGGTGCCGGTGGCCGAGGCGAGTACGCACGAGCCGGGTTTCGAGGCGAAGTCGGGGCTGGAGCTGACCGCCAAGGAGGACATCGCGCGGGCCGCCGCAGAGTTGGTCGCGCCGGGCACCGCGATCGCGCTCTCGGGCGGTACGACGACGTACGCGCTGGCCCATCGGCTCCTGGAGGTGCCGGACCTCACCGTGGTCACCAACTCGGTGCGGGTGGCCGACGTGTTCCATGCCGCGCAGCGCCTCTCCGGTCAGCGGCAGGGCGCGGCCACGGTCGTCCTGACCGGCGGGGTGCGCACGCCTTCCGACTCGCTCGTCGGCCCGGTGGCCGACCAGGCCATCGCCGCGCTCCACTTCGACGTGCTGTTCCTGGGGGTGCACGGGATATCCGTGGAGGCGGGCCTGTCCACACCGAACTTGGCGGAGGCGGAGACCAACCGGCGGCTGGTGCAGTCCGCACGGCGTGTCGTGGTGGTGGCCGACCACACCAAGTGGGGCACGGTGGGGCTGAGTTCGTTCGCCGCGCTGGAGCAGGTCGACACGCTGGTGACGGACGCCGGGCTGTCGGCCGAGGCACGCGCGGAGATCGCCGAACACCCGACACACCTCGTGGTGGCCGGTGAGCCGGCGCACGGTACAGACATCTGACGGGCCGCCAGCTAGGGTGACGCTGCTCGTGCGGCGGCCGGCGGTACGGGTGCGCCCAGGTCCCCGTCCGCCCGCGCCCGGGACTCCGTTCCCGTCAGGGGGGTTTCGTCCATGGCACGCCGTCTGCGCCCGGTGGGTCCCGAATTCGCCGGGACCGCTCCTCTGCGTCTTGTGTTCGCCCGCGAGATGACCGCTCCTCCGGAGGCCGTCTTCCGGGCTCTGGCCGACGACGTGTCCGGCTGGAGCGAGTGGTTCTCGGCCGTGACGCTCGCCCGGCCCAGCGGGGACGGCGCCGGGCGCGAGGTCCGGCTCCGTGGCGGCACCCGCTTCCAGGAGACCGTGCTCGTGTCCAGCGCCCCCGAGGTGTACGCGTACCGGGTGGACGTCACGAACGCGCCCGGCGCCCGTGCCCTGGTCGAGGAGTGGCGGCTGACTCCGGCCGGGAGAGGCACGCGGGTCCAGTGGACGTTCGCCGCCGACGGGACGGCTCCCTTCCGGGTGGCCCTGAAGGTGGGCCGGGCGGGTCTCGGCCTGGCCTTCCGGGACGCGGTCACGGCGCTGGACCGACGGCTGGGGGCGGCACCCGCATAGGACCGGCGCGGACGTCGCCTGTTTCTGCCGCCTGCCGCGCGACGGTATGCCCTGCGCGACAGTACGGCCCGGCGCGCCTGCGCGATGCGGGTTCAGTCGGGCCAGACGCCCGTCCTCAGGAGTGACGCGATGGCGGCCGTGTAGGGCGCGATGTCCAGTCCCTGGTCGGCCAGCCACGTGTCCGAGTAGTACTTGTCCAGATACCGGTCCCCCGGGTCGCACAGCAGGGTCACGACGCTGCCGTTGCGTCCCTCGGTCACCATCTCGGCGACGATCTTCAGCGCGCTCCAGAGTCCGGTGCCGGTCGAACCCCCCGCCTTGCGGCCGATGGCCTGTTCCAGTGCCCGCACGGCCGCCACGGTCGCCGCGTCGGGCACCTTCATCATCCGGTCGATGGCGCCGGGTACGAAACTCGGTTCCATCCGGGGTCTGCCGATGCCCTCGATCCGCGAGCCGCAGTCGCAGGTGACGTCCGGATCGCCGGTGGTCCAGCCCTCGAAGAAGCACGAGTTCTCCGGGTCGGCGACGCAGATGCGGGTGTCGTACTGCATGTAGTGCACGTACCGCGCGAGGGTCGCCGAGGTGCCGCCGGTGCCGGCCGTGGCGACGATCCACGCGGGCTCCGGGAAACGTTCCAACTCCAGCTGCCGGAAGATGGATTCGGCGATGTTGTTGTTCCCGCGCCAGTCCGTGGCGCGTTCCGCGTAGGTGAACTGGTCCATGTAGTGGCCGCCGGTCTCGACCGCGAGGGCGGCGGATTCCTCGTACATCCTGCGGGAATCGTCGACGAAGTGGCACTGACCGCCGTGGAACTCGATCAGGCGGCACTTCTCGGCGCTCGTGGTGCGTGGCATCACGGCGATGAAGGGCACTCCGATCAGCTTCGCGAAGTAGGCCTCGGAGACCGCCGTCGAACCACTGGACGCCTCGATCACGGGACGGCCGGGACGGATCCAGCCGTTGCACAGGCCGTAGAGGAACAGTGACCGGGCGAGCCGGTGCTTGAGGCTCCCGGTGATGTGGGTCGACTCGTCCTTCAGATACAGGTCGATGCCCCACGCCTCGGGCAGCGGGAAGCGCAGCAGGTGCGTGTCCGCCGAGCGGTTCGCGTCGGCGTGCACCTTGCGGACGGCCTCTTTGAGCCAGGTCCGGTACCGCGCGTCGCTGTGGTCGACGTCGAGGGTTTCGCCGGTCCGGATCTGCTGGGGGCTGCTCACGGCGGGGCTCCTTACACATCGCGCCGACGCCGGATCAGATGGTCGGACGCCCCGATCATAAACACCTTGCGCACGCTTCTCACCTGCATAAACACGTCTTTGAGCGACTCAAAGGCACCCCTGGGGCAGGATGTCCGAAGCGATGGGGGCGCACCCGGCCGAGTGCTCCCGTCCCCGCTGTCACCTCGTCGTGCGCACTGGTGCTCGCCGCTGCCTGCGGGCAGACTGCACCGCACGGGACGCTGCCCGCGTCCGACCGCACCGCACGGGGCGACACTCCCGCGCCGGGTGCGCACACCGGACCGCCGCCCGCGCGGGATCCGGGACAGGGCACAGCCGAGGCGCACAAGGGGGCGGGGCATCATGGCGGAGCCGGAGTTCACGGCCACGGGCGTGCGGATCGGGAAGAGGCTGCGCTCGCTCACCCGGGCCGGACAGGTCCGGATCAGCGACGGCAGGCTGGAGCTGCTCACGAGCTACGGCAGTGAGATCGACAGTGCCCCGGTGCAGGCGGTGCGGGCCTCACGGCCCTGGTTCGCGCCCGAGGACCGGGCGTTGGCGGACGTCAACGGCACGCGCTACTCGCTCACGCTCGGCGAGCACGATCCCGCGCCGGGAAAACCGGGTCCGCCGTCGGCGCGCCGGTTCATCGAGGCGGTACGCAGGGCGGCGGGGAGCAGCGGCTGACGTGGTGGCCGTGACGGCCGCGGCGGGAGCCCCTTCGCTCCGGCCCCGCGACGGCCCGGAGCGCGGGCCGTGTCCGCCGACAGTGCGGCGAGTTGCGGGACGGCACCCTCTGAGTCACGCTGTTCTCACATCACTCTGGGTTTACCGGCGATAACGCTGCGAACCAGCCGCCGGTCACCACAGCAGGCGGCTGCCCCACTCAGCCACTCTGCTGGATTCGATCTCCGCCTTCTTCCGGACCTCAATTCGGGGAGTCGCAGCCGTGATCAGCCAGCCGAACAGGCATTGCACGGTGGAGCTCCAAGCCCTGCCGTCGCGGATCGGCCAGGTCCGCAGAATCGTTTCTGCGCAATTGCGCTACTGGCATCTGGACCCTTTGATCGACCGGGCCGCGCTCGGCGTGACCGAACTGCTGACCAACGTTCATCTGCACGCCCAGCCGGACAAGGTGTGCACCGTGGAGATCGAGCTGCTGCTCGACCGGCTCACGGTCTCGGTGCACGACCACGACCCCCGCCTGCCCGAGCTGCGGGACGCCGGACCCACCGCCACCGGCGGGCGGGGTTTGGCGATGGTCGCCGCCGTCAGCGAGAGCTGGGGCGTACGACCGGACGGGGAGTCGGGCAAGGTCGTGTGGTTCACCCTTCCCGCGCCCTCGCCCGCGGTGGCGGCGCCCGTCCTCGCGCCGTACGACACGCTCCGCGAGCCCACCCTCCGGCGCGCCGTCGACCCGCTGGACGGGCGCAGGACCGAACACGCTCCCGCCCGGTCGGCCGTTGCCGGCTGACCGGGCGGTGACCCTCTCCTCCTGCGCCACGGGCTGGAGCGGGGGGCGGCACGGCCCCCGGCGGCTCACTCCGTGCCGATGGCCCGCAGCACGTCCAGGCGTGCCGCCCGTCGTGCCGGACGCAGGCCCGCGAGGGCTCCGGCCGCGAGGCCCACCAGCGCCACCACGACGAGTCGCGCGGGCGGGACCGCGAAGGCGAAGGCGCTGTCCGACGCGCCGTCGGAGGCTTTCACCAGGACCCAGCCGAGGAAGGCACCGAGGGCGAGACCGCCCGCCGTGCCGAAGGCGGCGACGAGGACCGACTCCCAGCGGACCATGGCGCGCAGTTGCGCGCGGGTCTGTCCGACCGCCCGCAACAGACCGAGTTCACGGGTGCGTTCATGGATCGCGAGGGTCAGGGTGTTCGCGATACCGAGCAGGGCGATGAGCACCGCGAGCGCGAGCAGCGCGTAGACCAGGGTCAGCATCATGTCGACGCCGCCGGCCGAGGACTGTGCGTACTCGTCGCGGGTCTGCACCTCGGGGTCGCCGTAGCGGGCGGCCACCCGCTTCACCGCGGCCTTGCCGTCGGTCGCGCTCACCCCGTCCCGGAAGGTGACGGCGACGAGCGTGTCGGCGTCCTGGGTGCGGTGCGGAGCCCACGCGGCGCGGGTGATGACGTAGTCGCCCGCGAGTTCCGAACGCCCGTACACCGCGCGGACGGTGAAATTCACCTGCCTGCCGTCGGTGAAGGTGAGCCGGGCGGTGTCACCGGTCGTGAGGTGCTGCCTGACGGCCTCGCTCCTGGTGACGGCGATCCCGTCGGCACCCAGGTCGCCGAGTGAGCCGCGTACCTCCCCGAGATCGAAGACCCTGCCGAGCACCGCCGGATCGGTGACGGTCAGGGCGCGGCCCTTCCCGTCGACCTCGGCGACGCCACGGCCCAGTCCGACGGCGTACTTCACGGCGGGCTGCCGCGCGATCGCGGGGGCCAGTCCCGGGCTCAGCCCGCTGCCGCCCGCGCCGAACGACGGGGTGCTCACGGCCACGTCCCCGGCGAAGGACCGGGAGACCGTACGGTCCATGGTGGCCTTCAACGAGGCGCCGAAGACCGTGAAGAGCGAGACGACGGCGACGCCGACCATCAGGGCGCTCGCGGTGGCCGCGGTCCGTACGGGGCTGCGCAACGCGTTGCGCCGGGCGAGTGAACCCGTGACGCCCCGCAACCGGTCGAGAGGGACGCCGATGACGCGTACGGCCGTCGAGGACGCGACCGGGCCGAGGACCACGAAGGCGGCGAGCGCCAGTACGGCACCGAGGCCCGCGAGCCACAGGGAGGGGCCGGCCAGTACGCCGGTCAGGGTGGCCCCCGCCGCGAGCACGGCCAGCGCCGCGCCCACGGCGGCCCGTGCCCGTGAAGCCCCGGACCGGTCGACGGCCGTCTCGCGCAGCGCCGCCAGGGGCGCGGTGCGTCCGGCGCGTACGGCGGGCAGCAGCGCGGAGCCGAGACAGACCACCACGCCGACCGCGAGGGGCAGCAGCAGGGACAGCCCGCCGATCACCAGGTCGCCGGACGGGAAGGGGAATCCGATGGCCGGGAAGAGCGCCTGGAGTCCGGCCGCGATGCCGATGCCGCCCCCGAGGCCGACGGCCGAGGCGGCCACGGCGACGACGCTCGCCTCCGCCAGGGTCGAGACGCTCACCTGGCGGCGGGAGGCGCCGAGAGCGCGCAACAGGGCGTTCTCGCGGGTGCGTTGGGCGACGACGATCGCGAAGGTGTTGTGGATGGAGAAGGTCGCGACGAGCAGGGCGACGCCGGAGAAGACGAGCAGGAAGGTGGTGAAGACGGTCAGGAACCGACTGGAGATCATGTCGGTGTTCTCCTGCGCCGACGCCTGACCGGTGATCGCCTCCACGCCGTCGGGCAGCAGCCGTGTCAGGCCGGCGACGAGCTTCTCCTGGCCGACCCCGGGGGCCGCCCGGACCCGGATGCCCGCGGCCTCGCCGGGCTTCGCGGTGAGGTACTTCTCGGCGTCGGCCTGTGTCATGCCCGTGAAGGTCACCTGCGCCATGCCGTCCGCACCGCCGAAGGTCGCGAGGCCCACGATCGTCACCCTGACGGGGTCGGGGGTGCGCAGCGTCGTGGTGTCGCCGATCCGCAGGCCGCCCTTCTTCGCGGCACCCCGGTTGACCACGACCTCGCCGGACTTCGCGGGGGCGCGGCCTTCGGCGATCCGGTACGCGTTGAGCCCGGGGTCCTCGATCCAGTTGCCCGCGAGGGTGGGCGGGCCCTTGCCGCCGATGGGCCTGCCGTGCGCGTCGACGAGCTGGCCCGCGCCCTCGATGTCGGGCGCGGCGGCGGCCACTCCGGGGGCCTTCTCGACCGTCCTCACCAGGGCGATGTCCACGGGCCGCCGGACGCCCTGGCTCTCGCCGGGCGTGGTGATGGTGTCGGCGCCGCGGACGACCGCGTCGGTGCCCTTGGCCGCGTTGCCGAACATGGTGTCGAAACTGGCCCGCAGGGTGTCGCCCATGACCAGCGTTCCGGTCAGGAAGGCGACGCCGAGGAACACCGCGACGAACGTACCGGCGAAGCGTCGTCCGTGGGCGCGCAGGGAGGCGACGCTGATGCGGAGCGAGGCGTTCACGAGGGTGCCCCCTTGGTGTCGAGGGCCTTCATGCGGTCCAGCACCTTGTCGGCGGTCGGGGACTCCAGCCGGTCCACGAGGCGCCCGTCCGCGAGGAAGACGACCTCGTCGGCGTGGGCCGCGGCCACCGGGTCGTGGGTGACCATGACGACCGTGCGGTTCGTCCGGCGGACCGCGGTGCCCAGCAGGTCGAGGACCTCGGCGCCGGCCCGGGAGTCGAGGTTCCCGGTGGGTTCGTCGGCGAAGACGATGTCGGGCCGCCCGGCGAACGCCCGTGCCACCGCGACGCGTTGCTGTTGCCCGCCGGAGAGTTCGGAGGGGCGGTGGTGGAGCCGGTCGCGCAGGCCCACGACGTCGATGAGCGCGTCGATCCACTCGGGAGATCCCTTGGTCCCGGCGAGGTCCAGGGGCAGCGTGATGTTCTCCGCGACGGTGAGCGTCGGGACCAGGTTGAACGCCTGGAAGACGAAGCCGACGTGATCGCGGCGCAGCAGGGTGAGGCGCCGGTCGTCGAGCGTGCTCAACTCGGTGTCCCCGATGAAGGCGGTGCCGGCGGAGAGCGTGTCCAGGCCCGCCGCGCAGTGCATCAGGGTGGACTTGCCGGAGCCCGAGGGCCCCATGATCGCGGTGAAACGCCCGGCAGGAAAGCCGACGCTCACCCCGTCGAGGGCCCGTACGGCGGTGTCGCCGCTGCCGTACACCTTCACGGCGTCGGTGACGCCCGCGGCCAGACGTGTCGCGGTCACCGTGCTCATGCCGCTCCGCCCTTGCCCGTGAGCCCGAACCGCTCGTCGAGCACGGAGAGCCGGCGCCAGTACTCGTCCTCGTCGATCTCGCCCGACGCGAAGCGGCGGCCGAGCACGGCGATCGGCGAGTCGCCGGCCACCGGAGGTGTCCCGGCCGGGCCGAGGTCGCCCCGCGCGCGCCACGGTCCGCGGCCACCGCGCCAGGCCGTACGGCGAAGGACGGTCACGACACCGATGACGGCGGCCGCCCACACCAGGGGGAGGAAGAGGATCCACGGCCCGGGGCCGCCGTCCCAGTTCGCCAGGGTCTGCATCTCAGGTCATCTCCTCGTCGGGGTCCGCTGTACCGCCTCGAGAGTCGCTCCCGGAGGGCTCCCGGGGCGTCGTACGGCCAGCGGCAGTTCGCGTACCTCCGCGGGAGTACGCGGGACGGCCTCGGCTGCTTCCGCCGGTCAGGCCCGGGGCTTCCTCCTCGCCCGTCCGGACTCCGCCGCCACCGACTGGCGCATGCCCGACGCCCTCCGGGCGCTCACCGACACGGGATTCGGCGACCGCCTGCTGCTGGGGGGCGACACGACCCCATGCAGGTGCTTTTGAGTTGGCTGGTCCGTTGACCTCCTGGTGGAGGGGTGGGGGCCGGGGTGCCGGTCACGCATAGGGAGCTTGACCAAGGTGTTCACGCCGGAGCTCGTGGACGCGGCCGTCGCCAAGCACGGGCGGGGTGAGCTGCGGCGCCGACTGCTCCCGGCCCGGCTGGTCGTGTACTTCGGTGCTCGCGCTGTGCCTGTTCGCCCGGGAGTCGTACGAGGAGGTGATACGCATGCTGCCCAGCGGCGTACCTGGCAGCCGGGTTCTGGCCCCCAAGTCAACCGCTCGTCGCTGTGCCGGGCGCGAGTCCGGCTCGGTGACGGGGTGCTGGAGACGGTGTTCCGGCAGGTGGCCGGCCCGCTGGCGGTCCCGGAGACGCCGGGCGCGTGGTGGCGCGGTCTGCGCCTCCTGGCGTTGGACGGCACGCAGTTCGACGTGCCGGACTCGGTGAGCAACGGTGACACCTTCGACGGCCCCTCCACAGGCGGGACGCCGTTCGGCTTCCGGCAGGTGCGAGCCGCCGTGCTCGCGGAGATCGGCACGCACGCCGTCCTCGACGCCGGCCTGGGCGGCTACCGGGACGGCGAACGACGCCTGGCCTGCCCGCTCGCCGGCTCGACAGGCCCCGGTGACCTTGTCATCGCCGACCGCGGGTTCTGGTCGGTCGAATTCGTCCACGCCTTCACCACGTCCGGTGCCCATCTGCCGGCCAGACTCCAGTCCGACCACCTCGGCACCACCCAGGCGGAGTTGCCGGACGGCTCCCGGCTGTCCCTGATGCGCCCCGGCAAGGATGTCCGCCTCCGGGCAGCCCGCGAAGGCCGGGTCCTGCCGAAGGAGACGACCTACCGCGTCATCACCTTCGCCAAGGACGACAAGGCCGTGCACCTGGGCACGGCCCTGCTGGACACCGAGCAGTACCCGGCGGACGAGCTGATCGCCCTCTACCGGCAGCGTTGGGAGATCGAGCTCGCCTTCGACGAGATCTAGAACCACCCCGGCCCCGGCGACCCGCTCCCATCGCGCACCCCTGAAGCCGTGCGGCAGGAGCTGTGGGCCCTGCTCGCGGTCCAGCAGGCCGTCCGCCGGTTCGCGCACGCCGCTGCGGCGAGTGGCCCGGTCCTGGATGCCGACCGGCTCTCCTACTTCCGCTGCGTTCGGATCGCCCGGCGCAGCGTGCCGTCCCAGCACGACACTTCCAGGCGCACGCTGACCAACGCCTGGAAGGAGGCCAGCCACGAGGCGCGGTCCCGTCTGCTGCCGCCCCGGTCCGGCCGGGACTGGCCCCGAGCCATCAAGAAGCCGATGCGGTGGCCGATTTTGAGAACTCGGAGCGGTCGCAGCAAGGTCGAGCCGGGGCGGTGGGCGCACAACCAGACCACCAAACAGCGCAAACACCGGGGCGCCGGCAGACCCGTGCCGCGAGCTCAACCGCCTTGACCTCCTACAGTTGGTCCCCCTTGCTGGCTGGTTTCGGAGGATGCGTCCCGCCACCGTCCTTGATGTCCTGATCGCAGGTTCGTGGGTCGTAGGACTGGTCATTGGGAATCAACAGCACTCCGGCGACCTGCTCAGGGTGCTCGACGGCGAGCCAGTCGTCGCCCGTGAGGGCACCGTCCGGCTGGCGCCATGCCGCGGACGAATAGATTGTCTGACACTCCAGCGCCACGCGCTTCTTGTCGACCGCGCAGGCGTCCACTGCAGGGCCGGAATATTCGTCGGCGCCGTCGAAGCGGTAGTGGAAGTTGACGTCAACTTCGGAGGGCTTCTGCGGGTGGGACTCAAGGCGCCAGTCGACGACCTTGACGGTGCCGTCGCGACGCTGCCCATACGTGTCCACGACCTGCACTCTCACACCGGCCTCACCGCGCTTCGCCGTCGTGTCGGTGCAGCCCCAGACGGAGGAGCAGCCGGACAGGGCGAGAATCACCAGAGCCAACGGAGCACCGGCAACTACCCGTGCAGGGAACACTGAGACGACCTCCGGTCGGGGTGGGCGGAGCAGTGTATCCCGCGGCCGCCTGGCAGCTGCGGTGATGGCGGCGGACGCCTGCGGCGGCGAAGCAGAGAGGAGCCCTGTGGACTGGGCGGGCATGGACGGCATCACGATGCAACCGACTCGCCAAGTGAGGCAATGCCTCAAGCAACTGCATTGGGCGACCGGACCACCCCAGGGCGCGCGCGGTCAACAGCTGAGCCGGGCTGCCGTATCCGCTGCGCCACGTCCGGCCGAGACTCGGACTCGCCCTGGGCGGGGGGCTGGTGGAACGCGTCCTCACCGAGAACCCAGGGCGCGCCTTCGCCGTGGAGTGGCGTCGGACGGACACCCGCCGTCACCTGCGTGAGCCAGCTCCGGCGGACCGCGGCGGACCGTGTCGGCGGTGGGCCGGTGGCGCCGCGGGGCCTCGCAGGCGTGTGCGGGCCTCGCCTCGGGTCGTCTCAGGCGTGAGCCAGCGCCGCGGGCGGATCGTCCAGCACCGGCTGCCACGCCAACTCGGCCGCTCCCACCAGGCTGTTGTGGTCCAGTGTGCAGGCGAGGATCGGGACGCCGCCGCTCTGCCCCCACAGGCTGCGGTCGGCGACGACGGCGCGCAGCCGGCCCGGGTCGGCGTCGAGGAGGGTGCGGTGCAGCCCGCCGAGGATGATCCGGTCGGGATTGAGGATGTTCACCAGTCCCGCGAGTCCGAGGCCCAGCCGGTCGATCAGCGCCTCGGTGGCCGTGCGTACGGAGAGATCGGTGTAGTGGTCGCGGATGAGGTCGTTGGACTGCTCGAGCAGTGACACCTCGGGGCCCGGGTCGCGGCCCGCCGCCGTGAGGAACGCCAGGGGGTCCGCCTCGACGTCAAGACAGCCGCGGCTGCCGCAGTAGCAGGGGCGGCCCTCGGGGTTGACCGTGAGGTGGCCGACTTCGAGGGCGAGTCCCGAACTGCCGGTGTGCAGGCGGCCGTCGAGCACCAGCGCGCCACCGACGCCCCGGTGCCCGGTGGCGACGCACAGCAGGTCGCGGGAGCCGCGGCCCGCTCCGTGCCGGTGTTCGGCGAGGGCGGCGAGGTTGACGTCGTTGGCCGCGAAGGCCGGCCCCTGGATACCCGCCGCGCGTACCCGCTCGGCGAAGATCTGACGTACCGGGGCGCCCGCGGGCCAGTCCAGGTGCAACGGGTTGAGGGCGAGTCCGTCCGGTTCGGCGACCGCGGACGGCACGGCCAGTCCGGCGCCCACGCAGCGCCGTCCGGTCGCGCGGAGCAGTTCGGCGCCCGCCTCGACGACGGAGCCGAGCACCTTCGCCGGATCGGCGTCGACGGTCTCGCAGCCGGGCGCGGTGGCGACGATCCGGCCGCCGAGACCGACCAGCGCGGCCCGGAAGCCGTCGGCGTGCACCTGCGCGGCGAGCGCGACCGGCCCGTCCTCGGCGACTTCGAGACGGTGCGAGGGCCGCCCCTGCGAACCGGCCGCCGCCCCGGGACGCGCGTCGACCCGGATCAGCCCCAGCGCCTCCAGCTCCGCGGCCACCGCGCCCGCGGTCGCCCGGGTCACCCCCAGCTCGGCGGTGAGCACGGCACGCGTCGGCGCACGTCCGGTGTGCACGAGCTCGAGCGCCGGACCGAGCGCGCCGCGCCCCCGGTCCAGCCGCGTCCGTGTGTTCCCTTCCCCCGCCACCCGGGGGCCCGCCTTGCCGTTCATGAGGGCGAGTCTCCCATGATCCGCTCGAACGGTGACCCGCCCGACCGTCCGGAGAACCTCACCGCCGGCGTGACGTTCCGCTCACCGTCCGGTCACCCGCGGTGCCCGGCGCGACCGGGAAGCCGCTCACCCGCAGGGTGATGTTCAGGCGCCCGCTCAGCCCGAGTTCGGGCGGCGCCGTGCCCGCGTACACCCGGGGCACTCCGTGGTAGGCCAGGCGGGACGCCCCGCCGAACACGAAGAGATCCCCGCTGCGCAGTTCCACGTCCGTGTAGGGCTTCGTCCGCGACTCGGCGTTCCCGAACCGGAAGACGCAGGTGTCGCCGAGGCTCAGCGACACGACCGGTGCGTCCGACCGCTCGTCGCCGTCGCGGTGCATGCCCATACGGGCGTCCGCGCCGTAGAAGTTGATCAGCGCGATGTCGTACGCCGCCGTCACCGCGTCGGCGCCGAGCGCGTCCGTCACCGCGCGCCGCCCCAGTTCGTCCAGCCAGGCGGGAAAGGGCTTCACGGGGGTGCCGTCGCCGTCGACGGCCGTGCGCGCGTACCGGTACGGGTACCAGTGCCAGCCGAGGCACACCTGGCGGGAGGTCATCGTGCCGCCGCCGGGGGTGTGGACCGTGCGCAGTCCGGCCGGTGGACGGGCCCAGGCCCGGCAGGCCTCCAGCAACTCCCGCCGGAGACCGGCGTCGAGCCAGTCGGGCAGGTGCACCGCGCCCGGCGCGACCTCCGTCCGGGTACGGGGAAACAACTCGCCGTCCATGGAATCCATCATCCCGCATCGTCCGGGACTCCTCCGGGCTCCCCCGCGTCCCGAGGCGGTCCCGGCCGGGGCAGGGGCCGTGCTCGGATAGCCTGGACCCACGATGAACGACCGGATGACGACACCCTGGGCCGAGTACGCGCTGACCCGATTCCCCGAAGACCCCCGCGACCAGCTGCGTGCCTGGGACGCCGCCGACACGAATCTGCTGCGGCACCTCGCGGAGAGCGGCACCGCGCTGTCCGGGACGGTCGTGGTGGTCGGCGACCGCTGGGGCGCGCTCACCACCGCGCTGTCGGAGCACCGGCCGACGCAGATCACCGACTCCTTCCTCGCCCAGGAGGCGACCCGGGCGAACCTGGCCCGTAACGGCGCCACGGCGGACGCGGTACGCCTCCTCACCACGCAGGACACCCCGCCGGACCGCATCGACGTACTCCTCGTCCGGGTGCCGAGGAGCCTCGCCCTGCTGGAGGACCAACTGCACCGGCTGGCACCCGGCGTGCACGAGGGAACCGTCGTCGTCGGCACGGGCATGGTCAAGGAGATCCACACCTCGACGCTGCGCCTCTTCGAGCGAATCCTCGGCCCGACCCGCACCTCGCTGGCCGAGAAGAAGGCCCGGCTGATCTTCTGCACCCCGTTCCAGGGACTGGCGCGGGAAGCCAACCCGTGGCCGTACCGCTACCAGCTGCCCGACGGCGTCGGGCAGGTCTCCGGCCGTACCGTGACCAACCACGCGGGTGTCTTCTGTGCCGACCGCCTCGACGTCGGCACCCGGTTCCTCCTCCAGCACATGCCGCGCAGCCGCGGCGCCGAGCGCGTCGTGGATCTGGGCTGTGGCAACGGGGTCGTCGGTACGGCGATCGCGCTGGCCAATCCGGAGGCCGAGGTGCTGTTCGTGGACGAGTCGTACCAGGCCGTCGCCTCGGCGCGCGAGACGCACCGGGCGAACGCCGACGGCGGCGCGGAGTTCCTGGTCGGCGACGGGCTGACGGAGATCCCGGCGGAGAGCGTGGACCTCGTCGTGAACAATCCGCCGTTCCACTCGCACCAGGCGACCACGGACGCCGCGGCCTGGCGGATGTTCTCACAGGCGCGCCGCGCGCTGCGGCCCGGGGGCGAGCTGTGGGTGATCGGCAACCGCCACCTCGGTTATCACCTGAAGCTGCGCCGGCTGTTCGGCAACAGTGAACTCGTGGCCAGTGACGCGAAGTTCGTGGTGCTGCGGGCCGTCAGGAAGTAACTCCGCGCCGCGTCGTCACCCGTTCCCGTATGGAGGTGCGCCGACGACGCCGATGAGACGCGTCACCGCCCGTGCCATCGACTCCCGCCCCACACTGAGGTAGCTGCGGGAGTCGACCGCCTCGGGGCGGCCCGCGAGGTACGCGCGGATGGCGCCGGTCATGGCGATGTTCAGGGCCGTTCCGATGTTGACCTTGGCGATGCCGCCCGCGACGGCGGCCGTGAGTTCGTCGTCCGGCACTCCGGAGGAGCCGTGCAGGACGAGCGGCACGTCGAGCGCCGCGGTCAGCCGTTCGAGCCGGTCGTGGTCGAGAGCCGCGGTGCGCGTGGTCATCGCGTGCGAGCTGCCGATCGCGACGGCCAGCGCGTCCACGCCGGAGTCGGTGACGAAGGCGCGGGCCTCGGCGGGGTCGGTGCGCGCGCCGGGAGCGTGGGCGTCGAGCGGCGGCTCGCCGTTCTTTCCCCGCACCTGTCCCAACTCGGCCTCGATCCATATCCCCCGGGCGTGCGCCCAGTCGGCCGCGGCCCGCGTCGCGACCAGGTTCTCCTCGTACGGGAGCCGCGCGGCGTCGTACATCACGGAACTGAATCCGGCGCCGGGCGCCTGCCGGAGCAGGTCGTCGCTCTGGACGTGGTCCAGGTGCAACGCCACCGCCACCGAGGCGCGTTCGGCTGCGGCGGCGGCGGCTCGGGCCAGTGGCAGCAGTCGTCCGTAGCGGAACTTCACCGCGTTCTCGCTTACTTGGAGGACGACCGGGGCATGCGCGGACTCGGCGCCCGCGATGACGGCCTCGACGTGCTCGAGGGTGATGACGTTGAAGGCGGCGACGGCGGTCCGCGCCCCGGCCGCGGCGGCGACCAGGTCACCGGTGGCTGCGAGTGGCACAACTCCTCCTTCTCGACTAGCGGTTGGGCGGGCTCAGTGAGCCGGGGCGTCGAGGACGACCGAGCGCGTGAGGTGGCGCGGCCGGTCGGGGTCGAGTCCGCGGGCCGCGGCCACGGCGACCGCCAGCCGCTGGGCGCCGACGAGTTCGGCGAGCGGGTCGAGTCCGCCGGCCACCCACCGTCCACCGGTGGCCCGCACCTGTTCGGCCAGCCCTTCGGGCGCCTCGCCGAGCATCCAGGTGGCGGTGCCGTCGGTGGTGATGCTGATGGGGCCGTGCCGGTACTCCATCGCCGGGTACGCCTCGGTCCAGGCGAGTGAGGCCTCGCGCATCTTCAGACCGGCCTCGTTGGCCAGCCCGACCGTCCAGCCGCGGCCCAGGAAGGTGAACTGCCCGCAGTCGACGAGGCCTTCGGGCAGCGGGGTCTTGAGCGCGGTGCGCGCGTCGGCGACGGCGGCGTCGGTGTGCAGTCCGAGGTGGGCGCGCAGCAGGGTGAGAGCGCTGGTCGCGAACCGGGTCTGTACGACGGAACGCTCGTCCGCGAAGTCGAGCACGACCACGTCGTCCGCCGAGTCCATCACGGGGGTCCGGGGGTCGGCGGTGACGGCGGTCGTGCGGGTACGTCCGCGCAGCCGCCCGAGGAGTTCGAGCACCTCGGTCGTGGTGCCGGACCGGGTCAGGGCGACCACCCGGTCGTACGCGCGGGTGTGCGGGAACTCCGACGCGGCGAAGGCGTCCGTCTCCCCCTGCCCGGAGCCCTCGCGCAGCGCGGCGGCGGACTGCGCCATGAAGAAGGAGGTCCCGCACCCCACGATCGCGACGCGCTCCCCCGCCGCGGGCAGCGCGTCGCCGTGCGTCGCGGCCAGCTCGGCGGCACGGATCCAGCACTCGGGCTGACTGGTCAGTTCGTTCTCGACATGCGTCATGCCTGCCCCTCCCCAAGGCCCACTCCGGGCACCGATGCTCGTTCGTGCAAGATATAGCCACCTTTCAAGCACAATCAAGCATTCGGAGTCAGAAATGTGGTGCGCTAGGGTCGCGGAGGATCGAGGAACGGAGAGTGCGGATGTCGCGCGACGCCCGCTGGAAGGCGCTGCTGGAACTGCTCGTGGAGCGGGGCCGGCTGGAGGTCGAGCAGGCGGCCGCGGAGCTGGAGGTGTCGGCGGCGACGATCCGCCGCGACTTCGACCAGCTCGCCGAGCAGCAGATGCTCGTCCGCACCCGGGGCGGCGCGGTCGTGCACGGGGTGTCGTACGAACTGCCGCTGCGCTACAAGACCGCCCGCCGGGCCTCGGAGAAGCAGCGCATCGCGACGGCGGTGGCCGGGCTCGTCGCCCCCGGTGAGGCCGTGGGGCTGACCGGGGGCACGACCACCACCGAGGTGGCCCGCGCACTGGCCGTACGTCCCGACCTCGCCGCCGGGTCGCCCGCCCTGACCGTGGTGACGAACGCGCTCAACATCGCCACCGAACTGGCCGTGCGCCCTCAGTTCAAGATCGTGACGACCGGCGGGGTGGCCCGCCCGCAGTCGTACGAGCTGGTCGGCCCCCTCGCGAACGGCGTCCTCGGTCAGATCACCATGGACGTCGCCGTCCTCGGTGTGGTCGCCTTCGACGTCGTCCACGGCACGGCAGCCCACGACGAGGCCGAGGCCGCCGTCAACCGGCTGCTGTGCGAGCGCGCCGAGCGGGTGATCGTCGCGGCCGACTCCAGCAAGCTGGGGCAGCACGCCTTCGCCCGGATCTGCCCGACCGACGCGGTGGACACGCTGGTCACGGACACGTCGGCCGATCCGGAGACGGTGCGCCGGTTCGAGGAGGCGGGGGTGCGGGTCCTCGCCGTCTGACGGTCATGCTCGCCTCGTCCGTCACAGGCCCTTGCGCGTGTCCGCCGTGCGGGTGATCGTGCTCAGGTCCAGGCTGGTGGCCGAGGCCTCGGGCGCCTTGATCGCGATCCTGGGGCTGCCGGGGCGGTGCAGGGTGATGGTGGGGAAGAGGGGCTTCGCCAGCGCCAGTCGTCCGGTGCCGGGCGTCTGCGGGTACATGCCGAGAGCGGCCCAGACCGCCCAGGAGGACATCGCGCCGAGGTCGTCGTTGCCGACGAGACCGTCCGGGCGGTCTGCGAACAGGGCGGCCAGGGCACGGCGGACGGTGTCACGGGCGCGGTCGGGACGGCCCGCGTAGTCGTACGCCCAAGGGGTGTCGAAGGAGGGCTCGTTGCCCAGGTAGGCGTACGGCTCGGCGCCGCCCGCGTTGAGCCGGGTGAAGAAGGTGTCGAGACGGCCGGTGACCGCGGCGCTGCCGCCCATGAGACGGAAGAGGCCGGGCAGGTCGTGCGGGACCATCCACGTGTACTGGGCGGCGTTGCCCTCCACGTAGTCGGTGGTCTGCGCGGGGGCGAAGGCCGGCCAGCTTCCGTCGGCGGCACGCGGCTGCAGGTAGCCGGTGGCCGGGTTGAAGAGGTTGCGCCAGTTCCCGGAGGCCTTCAGGAGGGTGCGGTACGCGGCGGCGTCGCCGAGACGGTGCGCGAGCTGGGCCAACGCGTAGTCGCAGACCGCGTATTCGAGGGTGGTGGCCGCCGGACCCCACACGCCCTTGGCGCCCGCGGGAACGTAGCCGAGGGCGTCGTACTGCCGGTGTCCGGGCCGCTGCCGCTCGTCCTCACGGCCCGCCATCGCGGCGCGCAGCAGGCCGCGGGCGTCGAAGTCGGTGGCACCGAAGGCGTGCACGGCGGAGGCGATCACCGGCAGCGGATCGCCGACCATGACGCCGGTACCGCCGTTCGCGACGGTCCAGCGGTCGAAGTAGCCGGCCTGGAGCCCCTGGTCGAGGACGGACTGCGCGATGTCGGAGGCCTCGCCCGGGGCCAGCAGGGCGATCAGCTGGACCTGGGAGCGGTAGACGTCCCAGCCGGAGAAGTCGGCGTACTGGGCGTGTCCCGCGCGGGTGCGGTGCACGGCGCCGTCCATTCCGGGGTACCGGCCGTCGGTGTCGCTGAACGCGCTCGGGTGCAGGAGCGCGTGGTAGAGAGCGGTGTAGAAGACGCGGCGCTGGACCTCGGTGCCGCCGCCGACGGCGATACGGCCGAGCCAGTCGTTCCAGCGGGCGCGGGCGGCCCGCCGGACCTCGTCGTACGGGCGTCCTTGCTGCTCGGCCGTGACGTTGCGGAGCGCGCCCCCGGTGTCGACGAACGAGACGCCGACCCGCACGGTCACCGTGCGGACCTCGGGCCCGAAGGAGACCAGGGCCGCGCCGCGTCTGCCGTCCGGGTGGGCGGCGCGGGCGAAGGGGTGGTCGAACGTGGCGTGGAAGTGGAGCCGGTAGCGGTTGTGCGACTTGCAGAAGCCTCCGCTGTCCGTGTAGCCGGACAGGGTGTTGGCGCCGATGTCGACCGTTCCGGTGGCCGCGTTGAACGCCTTGCCGGCGTCGACGCTCAGCGCCGCGGGCCGGCCGGCGGTGGCCGGGTAGGTGAAGCGGGCGACGCCGGAGCGCTGGGTGGCGGCGAGTTCGGTCCGGATGCCGTTGTCGAACGTGACCCGGTAGCTGCCCGGCGACGCCTGCTCATGGGCGTGGGAGAAGGTGGCCTGCCCGGTCGTGTCGCCGTCGAGCGACGGCATGAAGGGAACGTTGCCGTAGTCCTTGCACCCGGCTCCGGAGAGGTGGGTGAGGCTGAACCCTCTGATCCGGTTGTCCGCGTACGCGTAGCCGCCGTGCTGGTAGGTCATCGTGTCCGGGCTCCACTGCACTCCGCCGAGCGGTGCCGTGGCTCCGGGAAAGGTGTTCCCGGCGCCCCCGCCGTGGCCGAAATCGGCCCCTCCGGGCGCGGTGCCGACGAAGGGGTTCACATAGCGCGCCGGGTCGGCGACCGTGTCGTCCGCGACGGCGGGGGTGATCGGGGCGGTCGTCGACACGACGAGGACGGCGGCGCCGGCCAGCGCGGCCCGGTGAAAGGGGAATCGCACGAGGTTTCTCCGGGCTGTGGCAGGGACTGCGTCCCCGGGCGGCGGGCGTGAGGGCGACAGTCTCACCGGGCGCCCACGACCGCGCGGCGCCGCCACGCCCGGAGGTCACCCGCCCGGTGGAGGGCGCGCCGTCCGCGGCGGCTCGCGCCGCGCGGTGCGCTCGACCTGGGCATCACGCGCCAGGGGACCCCCTGGGGTGACCGAACGTACGGACCAACTGGCTAGACTACGCACCCTCGTGCACGTGATTCGGTCACGTCCGGTCACAGCCGTTCCCGAAGGGTTTCGACGCTTGATAGCCATCGAAGATGTCAGCAAGCGATACGCCGACGGCACGGTGGCCGTCGATCGCCTGTCCCTAGAAATACCGAACCACTCCATCACCGTGCTCGTCGGACCGTCGGGGTGCGGCAAGACCACCACACTGCGCATGATCAACCGCATGGTCGAGCCCAGCAGCGGCACGATCCGCGTCGACGGCGAGGACATCACCCGCCGGCCGGTCAACGCCCTGCGTCAGTCCATGGGTTACGTCATCCAGAACGCCGGGCTCTTCCAGCACCGTACGATCCTCGACAACATCGCCACGGTGCCGCGGCTGCTCGGCTGGTCCAAGGAGCGTGCCCGCGCCCGTGCGGCGGAGCTGATGGAACGGGTCGGGCTCGAACCGGGCATGGCCCGCCGCTATCCGTACCAGCTCTCCGGCGGTCAGCAGCAGCGCGTCGGCGTCGCCCGCGCGCTGGCGGCGGACCCGCCCATCCTGCTGATGGACGAGCCCTTCTCCGCGGTCGACCCGGTCGTCCGCCGGGGGCTGCAGGAGGAGTTGCTGCGCATCCAGGGCGAACTGGGCAAGGCCATCGTGTTCGTCACCCACGACATGGACGAGGCCATCACCGTCGGCGACCGGGTGGCCGTGCTGCGCACCGGCGGCAAACTCGCCCAGTTCGCCGCCCCCGACGAGCTGTTGTCGGCGCCCGCCGACGCGTTCGTGGAGGAGTTTCTCGGCGGCGACCGGGGCATCCGCGGTCTGTCGTTCCTGTCCACGCGCGACCTCGCGCTCGACCCCTCCCAGGTCTTCCCGGTCGGCACCGACTGGGAACAGCTCTCCGGGCAGAAGACCGCGCAGGCACCCGTGCTGGTCACCGACGCCGACGGAAAGCCCCTGGGCTGGGCCGACTTGGCGGTGTGGACGGGTGACGTGCAGACCCTGGAGCCGTACGGGCAGGGCTTCGAGGTGGGACGCGACTCGCTGCGGGTCGCGCTGGACCGGGCGGTGCTGTCCCCCACGGGTCAGGCGGTAGGCGTGGACCCGTCCGGACGGGTGCTCGGGCTCGCCGGACAGGAGACGGTCGCGACGGCGATCCGCGCGGCCAGGCAGCGGCGTGCCGCCGACACCCCGCAGGAGTCCGCTCCCGCGAAGGTCGTTCGATGAACGGCTTCTTCGACATCCCGAGCGACCTCCAGAGCAGCTACGCCGGCCTGATCGGCGGGCACATGCTGGAAGCGCTGGTCCCCGTGCTCGTCGGCCTCCTGCTGGCGCTGCCGGTCGGACTGGCCTGCGTCCGCTTCGGCTGGATCTATCCGCCGGTGCTGTGGACCACCACGGTGCTGTACGCGATCCCGTCGATCGCCTTCTTCGTGGTGCTCATCGACTACACGGGTCTGAGCCGGACCACCGTCATGATCCCGCTGTGTCTGTACAGTCTCGTGGTGATCATCCCGGCGGTCGTCGACGGCGTCCGCTCGGTCCCCGAAGAGACGAACGCGGCCGCGGCCGCGATGGGCATCGGCACCGTGCGCCGCTACCTCCAGGTCCAACTGCCCATCGCCGTACCGGCGATCATGGCCGGCCTGCGGGTGGCGACCGCCTCCAGCATCAGTCTGGTCAGCGTCGGGTCCCTGATCGGCAACCAGGGGGCGCTGGGCAATCTGCTGACCACCGCGATGCTCTACCACCGCCCGCTGCTCGCCGTGAACTCGGTGGTCACCACCGCCGTGCTCGCGGTGCTGGTCGACGCCCTGCTCGTGCTGCTCCAGCGGGTGCTCACCCCCTGGCAGCCGCCCTCGTCCCGCAGGGCCGGGCGCGGTACGTCCACGATCCCGGGCCCCACCCGCACACCGGAGAACGTCTCGTGAACGTACTGAACTTCATGCAGTCCTTCTTCACCGACGGGTCCCACTGGCACGGCTACGACGGGATCCCGCAGCGTGTGTGGGAGCACGTCCAGTACACGGCCGGGGCGCTCGCCATCGCCGCGGCCATCGGTCTGCCGATCGGCCTGGTCACCGGGCACACCGGCCGGGGCGGCAACGCGCTCGCGTTCGTGTCGGCGGGCGCCCGCGCGCTGCCCACCTTCGGACTGCTGGTGCTGATGTTCGTCTGGCTGGGCCTCGGCATCGTGCCGGTGATGATCCCGCTCGTGGTTCTGGCGATCCCTCCGATCCTCATCACCACCTACGAGGCGATCCGCACCGTGGACCCGTCCCCCGTCGACGCCGCCCGGGGCATGGGCATGGTGGAGCGGAAGATCCTGTTCCAGGTCGAGGTGCCCGCGGCGCTGCCACTGATCCTCAGCGGCCTGCGCTCGGCGGCGATCCAGATCGTGTCGACGGCGACGATCGCGGCCTATGTGAGTCTGGGCGGGGTCGGCCGCTACATCCTGGACGGCCTGTACCAGCGCAACTACGAGAAGGTGGCGGGTGGTGCCGCGCTCACCGCGGTGCTGGCACTGCTCGTGCTCGTCCTGTTCTGGGCCATCACCCGGGTGGCGGTGTCCCCCGGGGTGCGCAGGCGCCGTACGGCCTGACGCGAAGCGGGAGGAACAGCCGGAAGGGGGGACGGGCCCGGCCCGTCCCCCCTTCCCTGTCGACTCGTGCCGTCAGTCCCGGACCGTCACTTCTCCGCGGTGGCCAGGGCGTGTTCGAGGACGACGAGGAGCGCGTCCCGCACCGATCCGCGCTCACGTGCGTCGAAGACGGTGAGCGGCACGTGCTCGCCGACGTCGAGCGCCCACCGTACGTCGTTCAGGTCGTGCTCGACCTTGCCGTCGAAGGCGTTGACCGCCACCGCGAAGGGGATCCCGCGGTGCTCGAAGTAGTCGACGGCCGCGTAGCAGTCGTCGAGCCTGCGGGTGTCGACGATGACGAGCCCGCCGAGGGCGCCCTCGACGAGGTCGTCCCACATGAAACCGAAACGTTCCTGCCCGGGTGTGCCGAACAGGTAGAGCTTCAGGGTCGGATCGAGCGTGACGCACCCGAAGTCCATGGCGACGGTGGTCGTCACCTTCTCGGGGGTGTGCGACAGGTCGTCGATGCCCGCGGCGACCGAGGTGATGGACGCCTCGGTGGTGAGCGGCTCGATTTCGGAGATGGCGCCCACCGTGGTGGTCTTGCCGACGCCGAAACCGCCCGCGATGACCATCTTGACCGGCATGGGCGGCATGGGCGGCCGGGACGCCTCGGCGTCAGCGCTCACGGATCGCGCCCCGGGAGTCGGGGATTGCTCGGAGACCATCGATAACCCTTCGCAATACGGTGGCGTCGCGGGCGGATTCGGCCTGCGGTGCGTACAAGGCCAGTTGACCGTCGGCGCGCAGATCGTCGGCGAGCACCCTGATCACATTCAAATGCATCCGCAGCTTCGCCGCGATCTCCGCCAGTGACTGCGGCTGTCGGCAGACCGTGATGATGTCGCGGTGCTGGTCGAAGACGAAGGCCTCCAGCGTGGCCAGCCCGAGTTCGGTCGCGACGACCTGCGTCTCGATCGGGATCGGCGGCACCAGACTGTCACCTCCGGCGATCCGTCCCGCGGTCAGCAGGAATGGCCGGACGACCGACGCGGGGGGTTCCACACCCCACGCGCCGTCGTCGGCGGCTGATGGCTCGCCGGCCGTCATCACGTCCTCACCCCTCACCTCGCGGGTCGTCGCGGCCTTCGCGACGCCCCCGCCGACCGTCAACGGGTCGGCGCGATCCCCACGGTGTTCTTGAGCTCCATGACCAGCTGCGGACTCAGGGCGGCGCCGGCGCGGTTGGCGAAGAGGGTCATCTCGTACGCGATGTTCCCGAGCTTCGCCTCCTTCGAGGCGACCACGCCGAGCACCGCGCCCGCGCCCAGTGCGGACACCAGGACGTGGCCTTCCTCGAGGTCGATGATGACCTTGTTGAGCCCGCCGAGGCCGTAGTTGCCGGACGCGCCCATGGCGAGGCTGGTGATCCCGGAGACGATGGCCGCGAGCCGCTCCGAGTCCGCTTTGCCGCGCAGTTGGGACACCGCGATCAGCAGACCGTCGGAGGACACGCCGATCACGTCGACGACCCCGGCCGTCTCGGTGGCGAAACGACTGAGCAGCCAATTGAAGTCGGCAGCGGCGGTCTTCACGTCCGTCGCCGGTTCCACGGCCGCGGACTCGGGTCCGCCTGTCCACATGGTCACTTGCTCGTGCCTTCCGGGAATGAGGGTCTGTTGTTCTCTGTGCTGTGTTCGGTCGAGGTGTCGGGCCGGCTCCTCGAACGGTCCGGCCCGTCGCCGCTGCCCCGGTACCCGGCAGCGCTCTCACGCTCGGCCCGCAGGACGGCTTCCTCGAACTCGTCGATCTCGGAGCGCGCCGCTTCCGCGTCGGCGGTCTGCCAGGCGGGCGGGCGCGGGTTGGGGGTGGTGACGGCTTCTCTGGGCAACCGGGTCGAGGCCGTGGTGGCCTGCAGGGTCGCGCCGCGCACGCGGCGCCGCAGCGGACTGGCGCCGCCCTCGGCCGGTTGCTCCGGGGCGCTGCCGGACGCCGTCGGGACCGGGCCCGGTCCGTGTCCCGGACTCCCGCCGCGGGGTGGCTGTCCGAGGTCGCCTTCCGTGGCCCGGGGCGCCTGCCCGAGGCGGCCGCCCGCGGTACGGGGTGGCAGTCCGAGTCCGCCGACGGCGCCGGTGCCCCGCTGCCGGACCTGACCGGCGGCACCGCTCCCCGGTGCGCCGTGTCCCGCTGCCTCGCGGGCTCCGGGTCCCGGGCGGGCCGGCGCTTCGGC
>NZ_JBEXHZ010000011.1:0-215744 GCF_040608315.1 Streptomyces sp. NPDC005195 | reverse complement strand
CGCGAGGGAGCCGCGGACGCGGAGGCCGCACGACCACCCCTGGGCACGAGCACCCCTGGGCTGGGCTGGGCCGGGAGCCGGCCGACCACCGGAAGAGGGTCATACGGTGCTCGCCGGTCCGGCCGAGGTCGGCGCCGGACTTCGGCCGGGGCGCTCCCGGCGGGTTCAGGACAGGCGGCCCACGTGGGCGAGGGCCTGCTTGAGGAGGGCGCCGTGACCACCCGGCATCTCGTTGAGGACCACGGACGTCGACGCCTCCTCCGGGCTGAACCAGACCAGGTCGAGGGCGTCCTGCCGGGGACGGCAGTCGCCGGTGACCGGGACGATGTAGGCGAGTGACACCGCGTGCTGGCGTGGATCGTGGAAGGGCGTGATGCCCTGTGTCGGGAAGTACTCGGCGACGGTGAACGGCTGCAGGGAGGTGGGGATGCGGGGCAGTGCCACCGGCCCGAGGTCCTTCTCCAGATTCCGCAGCAGGGCGTCACGGACCCGCTCGTGGTGCAGCACGCGGCCGGAGACGAGGGTGCGGCTGACGGTTCCGTCGGGCCCTATGCGCAGCAGCAGTCCGATGCTGGTGACTTCGCCGTTGTCGTCGACGCGCACCGGCACGGCCTCGACGTACAGGATCGGCATACGGGCCCGCGCCATCTCGAGCTCGTCGGGGGTCAGCCAGCCGGGCGTGGTCTCGGTCATGTCAGACATTGGCTGATCATACTTTCAACCCCTCCGGATTCGCGTGCGCCGCTCGACGCGACACGGGGAACGGCGCCTCCTTCGTGGACGAACGCCCGTCCGCTGAAGAGGAGGGTGCGCCGCGGATCCACGTCCACCACCGCGAGGGCTTGTTCCAGGTGAATGGGTCAACCACCATGGTGGGCGATGAGTAATGAGTTGAACCAGGATCTCGTGGTCGGGCTGGACGCCGGAGGCACGCGCACCCGTGCCGTTCTGGCGTCCGCCGCGACCGGACGCACCGTGGGCGAGGCCGCCGCTGGACCGGGCAACGCCCTGACGGTTCCGCTGCCGCGCCTCACCGATCACCTCGCCGAGGCCATCGGCCGGTCGGTGCCGGAGCGCGTACGCGGAAGTGTCGTGGCCGTGGTCGGCGGATTCGCGGGCTCCGCGGGATGGGCGGAATTCGCGGTCGGGGACCCAGGGAGGCTGAACGCCCTCGCGGCCCTGACCGAGGCGCTGCGGCGGCTGGGCATCGCGCCGCGGACGGTCGGTGTGAGCAGCGACGCCGAGGCGGCCTTCGCCTCGGCGCCAGGAACTCCCGCCGACGGGCTGGCCCTGGTCGCCGGCACCGGAGCGGTCGCGACCCGTATCGCAGGCCGCCGCTGCGTGGCCACCGTGGACGGCGACGGCTGGCTGCTCGGTGACGAGGGCAGCGGGTTCTGGATCGGGCGCGGCGCGGTACGCGCGGCCCTGCGCATGGCGGACGGGCGCGGCGCACCCACGACGCTGGCCCGGTCCGTCGGCCTGGCTCTGGGACTGCCCGTCGATCTCCTCGATGGGGCTGGAGGGGCTGGAGGGGCTGGAGGGGCTGAGGGGACCGAGGAGGCCGGGGGCACGGAGGGGGCCGAGAGGGACGGGCGGGCCGAGGGTGCCGTGGCGGGGTGGTCCGGGGCGCGGCGCGAGGCCTACCGCATGCGGCTGCTGCCCACCGTGATGGCACAGCCGCCGATCGCGCTCGCCCGGCTCGCTCCGCTGGTGGCCGAGGCGGCCCGCGACAAGGACCCGGTCGCGGAGGCGATCCTGCGCGAGGCGGTGGACCATCTGACGGCCGCGGTGAGCGCGTTGGACCCTCGGCCGGGTGAACGGATCGTCGTCACGGGCGGGTTGGCCGGCCCGGACGGTCCGCTGGCGGCATCACTGACCGGACGGCTGGAGCATCTGGGGCTGACGGTCGACCGGGTGGCGGACGGCTGCCGGGGGGCCGTGGCGCTGGCCCGGCTCGGCCACGGCGGCCCGCCGCACGCCGCCGGGGCCGTGTGACCGACCGACCTCGCGCGGACCCGGCAGGGAGCCCGGAAGCAGGGGGCGGCGGTGCGAGGGCGGGCCGCCCAAGGACATGCGGGGCCGGGAGGGCGGGCTCAGCGGGCGCGACGGGAGGGCACCGCGTGCTGCCCCGCGATGTGGCCGGTCAACGTCAGCGAGGCGCTGGCCCGCGTGTACGACAGTTGCGCGACCCGTACGTACAGGCAGTCGATGAGGACCAGGACGGAGTGACGGGCGCCGATGCTGCCGGTGCGGAAGCTGGTCTCGGACGAGGCGGAGATCAGCCGGACGTCCGCGGCGCGGGCGAGCGGCGAGCGCGGGTCCGCGGTGATCGCCACGGTGGTGGCGCCGCGCTCCCTGGCGAGTTCGAAGGGCTCGATGGTCTCGCGGGTCGACCCGGAGTGGGAGATGCCGATGGCGACGTCGGCCGGGGTGAGCAGGGCCGCCGAGGTGGCCGCCGCGTGCACCTCGGTCCAGCCGCGCACCGCGCAGCCGATGCGGAAGAGGCGGACCTCGGTCTCCAGCGCCACCGCACCGCTGCCGCCGACGCCGTACACGTCGACTCGTCGGGCGCGCGCCACGGCCTGGGCCGCGCGCTCCAGCGCGTCGAGGTCGATCCGGTCGACGGTCTGCTGGACCGCGCGCAGGTCCGCGCTGCCGACCACGGCGACGACCCGTTCGAGGTCGTCGTCGGGCGAGATGTCGGAGCCGATCTCGGCGGTGCCCCAGTCCGAGACCTCGCCGCGGCCGCGCTCCTGGGCCAGCGCGATCAGCAGGTGCTGGTAGGAGTCGAGACCGACGGCCCGGCAGAACCGGGTGACGGTCGCCTGCGAGGTGCCGGTACGGCGGCCCAGTTCGGCGGCGGAGCAGTGGGTGGCAGCGGCCGGGTCGTCGAGGATCAGCTCGCCGACCTTGCGCAAGGAGCCGGTCAGCCGCGGCAGTTCGGTACGGATCAGTGCGGTGACATCCGTCGGGGGCATCCCGCTGCCGGCGCCGGTCCGTTCCATGCTCTGCCCGATCTCCTCGGCTCTGCGTACATCCGGGGCGCCGCGTACGTCCCGGCACCTCCGGCACCCCCGGGATGCTCGGGATGCTCGAGCTGTGAATGTACCAGCCATCGTCTGACCGGCAGCTTGAATGGCCGGACCGGGAACGGGGTAGGGTTCGGCCATTCATGCAGCGTCGCCAGAAGTGGTGGTTCGATCCACCGGTGGGGAGTGCCACGTGTCCGCAGGGTCCGTCAGTGCCGACAGCTTCGCGCGCGAGAGCCTCGCCGTCCTCGACGGCATCACCGCGTCCGCCCGCGACGACGTGCGGCGTGCCGCCGGGCTGATCGCGGACTGTGTACGCGCGGAGGGCGTCGTCCAGGCGTTCGGCACCGGGCACTCCCAGGCCCTGGTGCTCGAGATCGCGGGCCGGGCCGGGGGGTTGGTGCCGACCAACCGCCTGAGCATCGCCGACCTGGTGCTGTACGGAGGCGAGCGGCCGGACGTCCTCGCCGATCCGCTCCTGGAGCGGCGGTCCGGTGTGGCCGCCCGGATCTACGCGCTCGTGGAGCCGCGGCCCGAGGACCTCTTCGTCGTCGTCTCGAACTCGGGCGTCAACAACGTGGTCGTGGAGATGGCCCTGCACGCCAAGGAGCGCGGGCACCGCGTCCTGGCCGTCACCTCGCTGGCCCACACACGGGCGGTGCCCGCCTCGCACCCGAGCGGACGGAAGCTGGCCGACCTCGCCGACGTCGTCCTGGACAACGCCGCGCCGAGGGGCGACGCGCTGCTCGAACTCCCGGGCGGCGGCGCCGTCTGCGCGCTGTCCACCCTCACCGGGGTGATGCTCGTGCAGATGGCCGTCGCGGAGAGCGCCGCACTCCTGCTCGCCGCCGGTGTCAGGCCGCCGGTCTACGTGTCGGCCAACGTTCCCGGAGGCTTCGAGGGCAACCTGGTACTGGAGGAGCGCTACGCGGGACGCATCCGCCGCACCGCGAGCTGACCCACGCCGCCGCGCTCCGCGCCCCGCGTCCGAACAGGCCCCTGGGAAGGGGGAGTTCGCATCAGTAGGGGAGGATTCGCCCTGAAGGTGTCCGCCGGTCGATCTCCATCTTGACCTCGCGCCCCGAGGTGGTCCGGCGGCTGGTACGAATACGGATCTGGCGGGTCATTGCGCCTCCTTGGACTCGTACGACCGGCTTCCACGCCGCCCGGTTCGGGCGCCGCGGAGTCATCTGCCCCAGCCCTGGAGGAACAGGCGCGTGCCTCAGGGGTGCTGCCGGGAAAGGGGGTCTCTCCCGGCCGGCACGGCCCGGTGCGTCGCCGTGCTCTTCGGAGTTACCCCGTTCCGTGTTCGCATATTCCGTCGTCATGCCTCCGGCCAAGTAGGGCACCACGGCCCGCCGGTCGCCGCGGGCCCCGGCATCCCGCCCGGCGGACGGGATGCCGGGCGAAGGGGCCAACGGGTGGACGGACGGACGGGCATGAGGGCAGGGGGAAGGCAGCGGGGTGGAAGGGGTGGGGGTGGACTGGTGAACGAAGGTGTCGCCGGGTCCGGCTCGCTCTCGGCGCCCTGATCCACGCGGGTGTCGTCCGAAGTGGGCGGCAGGCCGGTCGTGGTGGATCCGGCGGCTCTCGGCTCCCGCGATCGGTTGCGCGGACTCGGACCGGCGTGGGCCCGGTTTACGGGTTCCCGCGACCGGGTCGCGAACGGTGAGGTGGACGGATTCGGCCACGCCCGGAGCGAGAACGCGTCGCCCGTCGGTCATGCCGACCGTGCCGACCTCCCTCGTGGCGGTACCGGCCGGTCCGGCCGTGCGCCGCCCCTCGCGTCCATCCTCCGCCCGTCGGGGCCGTGCCGCCATCCGGGCCGGGGCGGCCTCTGCCGAGGGTTAACCCTCGAATGCCCCGAGGATGCATGACATGGATGCGTCAACCTGCCATCCTTCCTCCACCTGCCGGACAGGCCCCCACGGCCTGCGCAGGGGCCCCGCACCGCACTGCTCAGCTCGTCCCGGGCAGCACATCCCGTCTGTCCGGGCTGTCACCGGTCGTCCCCGCGACCGCAGCAGTAGGAGTACGAGTGAGACGAATCCCCCGTCAGGCGGCCGCAGCCGGAGCACTTGCGGTCACCGCCGCGATGCTGGCCGTCGGCATACAGACGGTTCCGGCGGTCGCCAAGCCCGCCGCCCCCCACCCCAGTCCGTTGCGCAGCGGAGGGCTTGAGGCCAAACTCACCCCGGCCCAGCGCGCGGCCCTGCTGAAGAGCGCGGCGCAGAAGACGACGGCGACCGCCGGCACCCTCGGCCTCGGGGCCAAGGAGAAGCTGGTCGTCAGGGATGTCGTCAAGGACCAGGACGGCACGCTGCACACCCGCTACGAGCGGACCTACGCCGGTCTGCCGGTACTGGGCGGCGACGTGGTCGTGCACACCCCGCCGGCCTCGCTGGCCGCCGGCACGGTGAGCAGCACCTTCAACAACAAGCGCACCATCAAGGTCGCCTCGACCACCGCGACCTTCAGCAAGTCGGCCGCCGCCGGCAAGGCGCTGAAGGCCGCGAGGTCCCTGGTCGCCGAGAAGGCCGCCACCGACAGCGCCCGCAAGGTGATCTGGGCCGGCAACGGCACCCCGAAGCTTGCCTGGGAGACCGTGATCGGCGGCTTCCAGGACGACGGCACACCGAGTCAGCTGCACGTCATCACCGACGCCACCACCGGTAACGAGCTCTACCGCTACCAGGGCATCGAGACCGGCGTCGGCAACACGCAGTACAGCGGCCAGGTGACCCTGACGACGACGCAGTCGGGCTCCAACTTCACGCTGACCGACGGCGCCCGCGGCGGCCACAAGACGTACAACCTGAACCGGGGGACGTCCGGCACCGGCACGCTCTTCTCGCAGACCAGCGACACCTGGGGCAACGGCACCACGTCCAACGCCGCGACGGCCGGCGCCGACGCGCACTACGGCGCCGCGGAGACGTGGGACTTCTACAAGAACACGTTCAACCGCAGCGGCATCAAGAACAACGGTGTCGGCGCCTACTCCCGGGTCCACTACGGCAACGCGTACGTCAACGCGTTCTGGGACGACAGCTGCTTCTGCATGACGTACGGCGACGGTTCCGGCAACGCGGACCCGCTGACCGCGCTGGACGTGGCCGGCCACGAGATGAGCCACGGCGTCACCTCCAACACCGCGGGCCTCAACTACACCGGCGAGTCCGGCGGTCTGAACGAGGCGACCTCCGACATCTTCGGCACCGGCGTCGAGTTCTACGCCAACAACACGTCCGACCCCGGTGACTACCTCATCGGCGAGAAGATCGACATCAACGGCGACGGCACCCCGCTGCGCTACATGGACAAGCCCAGCAAGGACGGCGGCTCGGCGGACAGTTGGTACTCCGGGGTCGGCAACCTGGACGTCCACTACTCCTCGGGTCCGGCGAACCATATGTTCTACCTGCTCTCGGAGGGCAGCGGCACCAAGGTGATCAACGGCGTCACCTACAACAGCACCACGTCCGACGGGGTCGCCGTCGCGGGCATCGGCCGGGCCGCCGCCCTGCAGATCTGGTACAAGGCGCTGACGTCGTACATGACGTCCAGCACCAACTACGCCGCGGCCCGAACCGCCGCGCTCAACGCCGCCACCGCGCTGTACGGCGCCAACTCCACCCAGTACGCGGGGGTGGCGAACGCCTTCGCGGGCATCGCCGTCGGCAGCCACGTCACCCCGCCGTCGAACGGTGTGACCGTCACCAACCCGGGCAGCCAGTCCTCCACCGTCGGTACCGCGGTGAGCCTGCAGGTCTCCGCCAGCAGCACCAACAGCGGCTCGCTGAGCTACGCCGCGACGGGTCTGCCCACCGGCCTGTCGATCAACGGCTCCACCGGCGCGATCACCGGGACACCGACCACGGCCGGCACCTACAGCACCACGGTCACCGTCACGGACAGCACCGGCGCGACCGGTACCGCGTCCTTCACCTGGACCGTCTCCTCGGGGGGCGGTGGCACCTGCACCCCGGCGCAGTTGCTCGGCAACCCGGGCTTCGAGTCGGGCAGCACCTCGTGGACCGCGTCGAGCGGCGTCATCACGACCGACACCGGTGAGGCGGCGCACGGCGGCTCCTACAAGGCCTGGCTCGACGGCTACGGCTCCACCCACACCGACACCCTCTCCCAGTCGGTGACGATCCCCGCCGGCTGCAAGGCCAGCTACACCTTCTACCTGCACATCGACACCGCGGAGACCACGACCAGCACCGCCTACGACAAGCTGACGGTCACCGCCGGATCGACCACCCTGGCCTCCTACTCCAACCTCAACAAGGCCACCGGGTACGTCCAGAAGACCTTCGACCTGTCCTCGTTCGCCGGCACCACCGTCGCCCTGAAGTTCAGCGGCGTGGAGGACTCCTCGCTCCAGACCAGCTTCGTCGTCGACGACACCGCCGTCACGACCAGCTGACCGCTACCGTCCGACCGAGTCGGAACCAGCGCTGACGTGGGCCACCCCTCGGGGTGGCCCACGTTCGTCCATGCGCCGCCGCCCGGGGCCTGCCGGAGCCCGGGTTCCGCGGGCCTGTGCTTTCCAAGGCACGGACGGCGGGCTATAGTCAAAAACTAGCGGTGCTAATTAATGGTTGATCTCGTCGTTCGGTGTCCGTCAGGAGTCCTGTCGTGCGTCCTGTCCACTTCGCGGCGGCCCGCCGCACCCCCATCGGCAAACTGCGCGGGGCCCTGTCCGGGGTGCGGCCCGACGACCTCGCCGCGACCGTGATCCGCGGACTGCTCGCCGACGTGCCCGCGCTCGACCCGGCCCGGATCGACGACGTCTACTGGGGCGCCGCCAACCAGGCGGGCGAGGACAACCGCAACGTCGCGCGCATGGCCGTTCTCCTCGCCGGCCTCCCCGAGACCGTGCCCGGCGCGACCGTCAACCGGCTGTGCGCCTCGGGCCTCGAAGCCGTCACCACGGCGGCCCGCGCCATCGCCGCAGGCGAGGCCGACATCGTGCTCGCCGGCGGTTCCGAGTCGATGAGCCGGGCCCCCTTCGTACTGCCCCGCCCCGACGAGGCACTGCCGCACCGCATCGAGACCGTCGACACCCGGCTCGGCTGGCGGCTCGTCAACCCGGCGATGAAGGAACTGCACGGACTCCTGTCGATGGGGGAGACCGCCGAGGAGGTCGCCGCCCGGTACGGCGTCTCCCGCGAGCGCCAGGACGCGTTCGCGCTGCGCAGCCACCAGCGTGCCGCGGACGCCCGCAAGAACGGGCACTTCGACGGCGAACTGCTGCCCGTCGAGCGTCCCGACGGGGTGATCGTCGACACCGACGAATGCGTACGCGAGGACACCTCGCTGGAGAAGCTGTCCCGCCTCAAGCCGGTCTTCCGCGCGGGCGGCACGGTCACCGCGGGAAACGCGTCGCCCATGAACGACGGAGCTGCCGGACTGCTCCTCGTCGGCGAAGAGGCGCTGAACGACCTCGGCCTGGAGTCGCTGGGCCGGTACGTCGCCGGCGCCTCGGCCGGAGTCGACCCGGACGTCATGGGCATCGGCCCGGTTCCCGCCACGCACAAGGCGCTGGCGCGGGTCGGCTGGAACGTCGGCGACCTCGACGAGGCCGAGTTCAACGAGGCGTTCGCGGCCCAGGCCCTCGCCTGCGTGGACCAACTCGGCATCGACCCGGAGCGGGTGAACCCCACCGGCGGCGCCATCGCGCTGGGCCACCCCCTCGGATGCTCCGGAGCCCGCATCCTCACCACCCTGCTGCACCGGATGCGCCGCAACGACACCGGGCGCGGCCTGGCCACGATGTGCGTCGGAGTCGGCCAGGGCAGCGCGGTCCTGGTCGAGCGCCCCTGACCCCGTCGCTGTGAGTGCCGAGCGCGCCCCCGGGACCGGTACCGGGGGCGACCGGCCCCGCGCGGGGATCACCTGACGGGACGCGCCTTACGAGGACGAGACGCGTGGGCATAGCATCGGTTTCCGCATGAACACGATGACGCTCTGGCACATATCCGGCTGGGAATTCGCCGCCCTCGCCGCCGCGGCACTGCTCGTCGGCTTCTCGAAGACCGCCGTCAGCGGTGCCAACACGGTCAGCCTGGCGATCTTCGCCGCCGTACTGCCCGCCCGCGCCTCCACCGGCGTGCTGCTCCCCCTCCTCATCGTCGGTGACGTGCTGGCCGTACTGACCTACCGGCGGCACGCCCACTGGCCCACGCTGTGGCGGCTGTTCCCGGCGGTCGCGGCGGGCGTCGTCCTCGGCACGCTGTTCCTGGTGTGGGCCGACGACGGGATGGTACGGACCTCGATCGGCGCGATCCTGCTGCTGATGGCGGCGGTGACGCTCTGGCGCCGCCGGGCCGCCACCGAGGAGGAGGACCCCGACGCGGTCGCGACCCGGACGGGCCGGATCAAGGCACGCTCGTACGGCGTCCTCGGCGGGTTCACCACGATGGTCGCCAACGCCGGCGGCCCGGTCATGTCGCTGTACCTGCTGTCCGCCGGCTTCCGCAAACTCGGCTTCCTGGGCACCTCGGCCTTCTTCTTCCTGATCGTCAACACGTCCAAGGTGCCCTTCAGCGTGGGCCTCGGACTCATCGACGGACACTCGCTGCTCCTGGACGCGGCGCTCGCGATCTTCGTCGTACCGGGCGCGCTCCTCGGTAAATGGGCCGTGCACCGCATCGACCAGCTGCTCTTCGAACGGCTGGTGATCGCGGCGACGGTGGTGGGCGGGGTGCAGCTGCTGCTGCGCTGACCACCTCGTAGGCTCGACGCCATGTCCCCCCACGTCCTGGTTCTCGGCGGCACCACCGAGGCTCGTCGGCTCGCCGCCGAACTGGTGGGCCGCCCCGGAGTGCGGGTGACCACGTCCCTCGCGGGGCGGGTGTCCCGGCCCGGTGCGCTCGAAGGGGACGTGCGCACCGGCGGGTTCGGCGGGGCCGACGGGCTGGCGCGGTGGCTGCGCGAGCAGCGGGTGGACGCCGTCGTCGACGCCACGCACCCCTTCGCCGGCCGCATCACCGAGAACGCGGTACGCGCCGCCGCCGCGACCGGAGTCCCGGCGGTCGTCCTGCGCCGCCCCGGCTGGCGGCCCGGCCCCGACGACCGGTGGCACTTCGCCGCCTCACTCACCGAGGCCGCCGCGCTCCTCCCGCCGCTGGGCCCCCGGGTCTTCCTCACCACCGGCCGACTGGGCCTGGCGGCCTTCGCGCACCTTGCCGGACTCCACTTCCTCGCCCGGTCGGTGGAGGCGCCGGAGCCGCCGCTGCCGCCGGACACCGAAGTGCTCCTCGCCCGCGGCCCGTTCACGGTGGACGACGAGCGGGCCCTGCTGCGCGCGCACCGCGTCGACGTCCTCGTGACGAAGGACAGCGGGGGAGAGGCGACGGCCGCCAAGCTCACCGCCGCTCGCGGGCTGGGCCTGCCCGTGGTCGTCGTGCGCCGGCCGCCGCTCCCGGACGGGGTCGCCGCGGTACCGGACGTGGCGTCGGTCCTGGCCCGCCTGGAGTCCGGCCCGCTCTGACGCGGGGCCGACCGGCTCGGCGGGCCGGGGCGGCTCACGGAGCGACGCGTGTGCCCTGCCCTCGGACCCGCGCGGGTATCCGCGCGGTGAAGGCGGCGGACGGGTGTCCTACCCCCGCGGACGCCTGCGCAGCAGATACGTGTCCATGATCCAGCCCTTGCGCTCGCGTGCCTCGGCGCGCAGCCGCTCGATCCGGGGCGCCGCCTCCGCTATCGGGCCGGAGACGAGGATCTCGTCGGGTGTGCCGATGTACGCGCCCCAGTAGATGTCGATGTCCTGGTCGGCGTACCCCTGGAAGGCCTGGTGGGCGTCGAGCATGACGACCACGTCGTCGACGCCTTCGGGAAAGCCCCGCGCGAGACGCCTGCCCGTGGTGATCTGGACGGGCCCGGCCACCCGGTTGAGCCCCGTGCGGTGCCGGGCGACGAGCGCGGAGACACTGCTGATGCCGGGCACGACGTCGTACGTGAACGCCACCGCGCCCCGGTCCAGGATCTCCTCCAGGATCCCGAGCGTGCTGTCGTACAGCGCGGGGTCGCCCCACACCAGGAAAGCGCCGCTCTCGTCCTCACCCAGCTCCTCGGCGATGAGCCGCTGGCAGATGTCGGCACGGGCGCTGCGCCAGTCCCCGACGGCGGGGGAGTAGGCGGCGCCGTCGGCTGCCCGGTCGCGGTCCGGATCGCGGGCCTCGACCAGGCGGTACGCACCGTCGGGCAGGTGGGCGTCGAGGATGTCACGGCGCAGCTGGACGAGGTCCGACTTCGCCTCGCCCTTGCCCAGGACGAAGAACACGTCCGTGCTCCGCAGCGCCTTGACCGCCTGGAGGGTGAGCTGGTCGGGATCGCCCGCGCCGATGCCGATCACATGTATCTTTCGCACACCCCGAGTCTGCCGCACGCCACCGACAACGGACGCACCGCGTCCGCCCGGGGCTCGTGCCCGGCCCGGACCGAAGCGTGGAACGGCCTCTCAGCGCGTGCTCCCGCGCAACCGGGGCGCCCAGGCCCCGGCGCTGACCGCGGCACCGTCACGCTCCGCGACGGTCGCCAACTCCCTTGCCCATGAGGTCAGTTCGGTGAGGTCGAGCCCGTAGGGGCGGGGCCGGCCGGTGTCGCCGGCCCGCCACTCGTCGACGGCTCCCGCGCCGCGCCGCAGCAGCCGGGAGCCGCCCGTCGTGTTGCCCCGGGCCGCGTGCGTGAGACCCACCGCGAGCTGCGCCAAACCCCGCCAGAGCATGCGCTCGTCCTCGGGGCCCGACTTCCAGGCGTCCTCGAAGACCTCGTGCGCGTGGAACGGCCGCCCCGCGTCCAGCAGCGCCTGCGCCTCGGTCACCGTCCGCTCGGGGTCGCGTACGACGCCCTCGGGCTGCCGCTCGACGCCGTCGGCGCCGTACGGCAGTGGGCGGCCCAGCCCGTCCCGCGGCCGGGCGTTGCGCGCCCTGCCCTCGCTGTCCCGATCCCGCGCGCCGTTCTGCCGATTTCCGGATGTCCCGCTCATGCCCCGATTGTCGCTCGCCCCGCGCCCTCTTCGGAGCAGCCCCCGCTGTGGGGTAAAGTTCTGCTCGCACGATCCTGCGGGACATCGCGGGGGAACGCATCGGGACGTGGCGCAGCTTGGTAGCGCACTTGACTGGGGGTCAAGGGGTCGCAGGTTCAAATCCTGTCGTCCCGACGGTGCGAAGGGTCTTCACGGGCGACAGCCTGTGAGGGCCCTTTTTGTGCGCCGCGACATGTGGCTGCTCAAGCGCCAAGGCCTGCCGCCCTGTACGGGCACGGCATGGTGAGGGGGTTCGCGGTTCCCCCGGGCGGGACGATTCGAGCGTGGTCGAAAGAGGTTCCCTGCCCGGCGTCGAACTTGCAAGGCTGCGTTGTGGGATCACGCGGGACGCGCGGTCCCACCCGGGAAGCACCGGGACTCCACCACGGGGAAGGGCAGCATGACCATGAGGATGAGGACCAGGGCGTTGACCACGGCGGGTGTCGGCGCGTTCGCCGCCGGACTGCTTCTGACCGGCGCCGGCGGGGCGCAGGCCGCGGCGGCGGGACTGCCGTACGCCGTCACGCCGTACGTGAACGTCAACGTCCGCTCCGGCCCGTCGAGCCAGACCGGTATCACCGGGCACGTCACCGCGGGGGATCCGCGCGGCGCGTCGTGCTGGACCCACGGCGAGACGATCCGCGACAACGGCTATGTCAACGACGTGTGGGTGCGGCTGGCCGAGGGCTACGTGAGCGCCGTGTATCTCAAGGGTGACCAGTACGGCGGACTGCCCGCGTCGGCCACCTGCTGACCTGACCGGACGCGGTGCCCGGTTCCGGACGGAGCCGGGCACCACGTCATGCCGGATCGCGTCAAGCCCCCTCGCGCCGGCCCGACCCTCCCCGATCTGCCCCACACCGGTCTGTCCTGTCCTGCCCCGCCCCGATCCGGGCCGCTGCCACATCCACCACTGGGCGCACACCACGCTCCAGGAATCTTCCGGGCCCGGGTGACGGGCCGGCCCCGGACTCCGTCGCGGCCCAAGCGCCCAGGCGCCCAAGCGTTCGCGCTCGCCCCCTGGGCCCGGCAGTGATCGGCGTGGATCTCTCCCGCGGTCAACCGCGCCATGCCACCGGGCGGCTGCCGGTCCTGGCGGAAGGTTCCCTCCCGCATTGCCCGCGTGCTCGCCGGTATCGACCTATCCATGTACCGATGTACCGACGCACGCGACGGCGCCACCGTGCTGCGCGAGGGCTCCCGGCCCGACGAACCTCCTCAACACGCCCCAGGGGTGCGCCGCGCCGGAGCAGCACCGGCTGACGCGCCGGCGGAACCGCGACATGGGAGGGTGTCGTGGGTGGTGGTGTGCGCCGGGGCGACACTCCCGGGAGGTTCCCGTCCGCGAGCGGCTCAAGGTGCCTAAGGATCTCTGACCGGGTAGAGATCGTGTCCGGGCCACGGGTGGGGAGTCGCGGATCAGCATGATGGTGGGATGCCACAGGGCGCGAGCCCTGCGAGCGAGGGCGTCGGCCTGCCGGAGCGCGGCGGCGGTGCTCTCCTGGTCCCCGCTCACCCCGCCGGACCGGACGCTCGGTCGGCCCCCCTCGGACACCCCGCCCCGGGCGGCGGACCCGGCGCGCACGTCGCACCCCCGTCCCGCGAGGGATACCGGCCACCCCGTGGCGCGCGCGGACCTGCTCCCCGTGGCGCGCGCGGACCTGCTCCCCGCAGCGCGCGCGGACCTGCTCCCCGCAGCGCGCGCGGCGGCTCCGCTCCGTGTATCCGACGGGCCCCCGCTCCCCGCAGCACGCGCAGGCCGGTCGGCGATGTCGTCCGGCCGTTCGCCACCCGCGCCGCGTACCGACGACACCTTGCGCCATACGACCCGGAGTGCCCCAATGATCACACCCCCGCGCGCGGTGCGCGACCGCATCCTCTCCCTGTCGCCCACGGAACTGCCCGCCTACGTATACGACTTGGCAGCACTGCGCGCCCACGCCGCGTCCGTCAGAGCCGCCCTGCCCGATCGCGTCGAGCTGTACTACACGGTCCAGGCCAACGGAGAACCGGAGATCCTGGCCGAGCTCGGCCCGTACGTCGACGGATACAAGGTGTCCTCCGGCATCGAACTGGCCCACGTGGCCGAGGCCGCCGTGGACCGTCCGCGGGCCTTCGGCGGTACGGAGAAGACCCCGACGGAGCTGGCGGACGCGCTGGAGCGGGGGGTGACACGCTTCCAGGTCGAGAGCGAGTACGAGCTGTACATGCTGGCCGGGCTGGCCCAGCGGCACGTTCCGGACCGCCGGGTGGCGGTGCTGCCGCGGTTCGACCTCCCGGTGGCCGACGGCCTTCTCGCGGCGGACGGCGGCGGGTCCCCCACCGCCTCCGGTCTCGATCCGGCCCGGGCCGACACGATCGTCGGCCTGCTCACCGACGGCAGCTATCCGAGCCTCGAACTGCGCGGCGTCCACGCCCACTTGGCCAACGGGGTGCACGCCGAGGAACATCTGGCGATGGCCGAGTCCGTCGTCGCCTGGACCCTGGAGCTGGCCGCCCGGAACGGCCTTCGGCTCACCGAGGTGGACATCGGGGGCGGTATGGCGGTGGACTACGACCGCCCCGAGCGCCGCTTCGACTGGCACGCGTACGGCGAGGGCCTGGCCCGGCTCGTCACGGACCACCCGGAACTGACGCTGCGGATCGAGCCCGGCCGCGCGCTGACCGCGTACTGCGGCTGGTACGCGAGCGAGGTGCTGGACGTCGAGCACGGCTCCAGCGAGGACTTCGCCGTCATCCGTGGCGGCGCCGTCCACCTGCGCACCCCCGAGACCGGGCGGCAGGACCGGCCCTGGTCCGTTCTCGAAGTGGAGCCGTGGCCGTATTCCTGGCCGCGTCCCGTGGTGCGCAGGGAGCGCGCGACCCTCACCGGCCAGCTGAGCACGCCGAAGGACGTCCTGGTCCGCGACGTCCGGGCCCAGGGCCTGCGGGCCGGTGACCGCGTGGTGTTCTCCCTCGCGGGCGCCTACACCTCGCCCGCCCCGCACCGGGCCCACACGCGCTATCCGGAACCCGGCTTCCACTTCCTGGACGCGAGCGCCGACGGCGACCGGTCCCGATGACCGATGATCGATGGCCGATGGCCGTGCGACGGAACACCAGGAGTTGCCGTCGAGGGCGCGGCGGCGCATCCTCGGACACGCCTGGCAGCATCGTGTGCCGGACCAGGAGAGTGGCATGACCGTCGAACCGACCGCCTTCACGACAGACCTCCCGACCGCCTTCATGACCGACTCCGCGGCCGACGCCGATGACGCCGTGTTCGTCGTCGGGAAGAGCCCGGTCCAGGAGGTCGCCGAGACCGACGACCCGTTCCTGCCGGGGGAGTTCGGCCTCCCGGCCCCCTTCCGGCACGCCCGCTTCGACCTCGTCCGGGAGCAGGCATGAGCGCCATGGACACCCCGCTCGACTTCTCGTACGAGACCCGGCCCGGCCGTGTCGTCTTCCGGCCCGGCGCCGCCGTGTCCGCGACCCCCGGCGAGGTCGCCCGGCTCGGTCTGCACCGGGTACTGGTGGTCTGCGGCAGCCGGGGCGAGGCCACCGCCCGGGCGGTCGCCGACGCGCTGGGCGGCCAGTGCGCGGGACTGCACGCCGAGGCCCGGATGCACGTACCCGCCGAGGTCGCCGCCCGAGCCGTCGAGGTGACCCGCGGGATGCGCGCCGACGGCTGCGTGGCGGTCGGCGGAGGCTCGGCGATCGGCCTCGGCAAGGCGATCGCGCTGCGCACCGGGCTGCCGCTGATCGCCGTGCCGTCCACCTACTCCGGCTCGGAGATGACCCCGGTGTGGGGTCTGACCGAGGACGGCGCCAAGCGCACCGGACGCGACCTCGCCGTCCAGCCCCGAAGCGTCGTCTACGATCCCGGACTCACCCTCGGGCTCCCCGTTCCCCTCTCCGTGACGAGCGGCTTCAACGCCCTCGCGCACGCCGCCGAGGCCCTCTACGCGCCCGACGCCTCGCCCCTCGTCCCGCTCATGGCCGAGGAGGGGGTCCGGGCGATGACGGGCGCCCTGCCGGCCGTGGCCGCCGCCCCCGGCGACCTCGCCGCGCGCAGCCGCGCCCTGTACGGCGCGTGGCTGTGCGGTGCCTGCCTCGGCGCCACCACCATGGGCCTGCACCACAAGCTGTGCCATGTCCTCGGCGGCACCTTCGGCCTGCCGCATGCCGAGACGCACACGGTGGTCCTGCCCTACGTCCTCGCCTACAACGCGTCCGCCGCGCCCCGGGGGATCGCCACCCTGTCCCGGGCGCTCGGCACGGACGACGTCCCGCGCGCCCTGCGGGAGCTCGCCAGGGGCCTGGGCGCGCCGAGCACCCTCGCCGAACTCGGTCTGGAGGAGGCCGACTTGGCGGAGGCCGCGGCGCAGGCCGCCGGCCAGGCGTACCCGAACCCCCGCGAGGTCACCGCGCACGGCGTACTGGGTCTGCTGACAGCGGCGTACGAGGGCTGGGAGCCGCGCGTCGGCTCCTGAGGACGGTCCCGTGGCACCGTCGATTCACGGGCTCCGCGCTCCCGGTGGCGCGGGTCCGTGTGCCCCCTGCCTGGGACGTACGCGCGGGCCGGGCTATCCTGACGCCGAACCGGACACGGGGTGCCCGCACGTGGGCTGAGATCACACCCGTCGAACCTGAACCAGTTAGGACTGGCGGAGGGATGTCTCATGTCGTTGCCGTATGCCCGTGGTGAAGTGGCCGTCGGGGGCCCGCAGGGCGTCTTCGACGGGCGGATGCCCGAGGCCCCCGGCGATCTGCGCGTCGAGGCGCGCGGCATCGCCCCGGTGCCGGAGGACCACCGCTACGGCGGCCCCGGCCGCCTCTTCACCGTGTGGTTCGCCCCCAACCTGACGATGACCGGCGTCTTCACCGGTACCGTCGGCGTCGCGCTCGGCCTGGACTTCTCCACCGCGCTGACCGCCGTCGTGCTCGGCACCCTGCTGGGCGCGGTGCCGACCGCGTACCTCGGCACCTGGGGCAGCCAGACCGGCGCCGGACAGCTGCCGCTCGCCCGGCTCGCCTTCGGACGGGCCGTGCTGGTGCCGGGCGCGCTGCAGTGGCTGTCCTCGATCGCCTGGGACGCGCTGATCGGCCTGTTCGGCGGGGACGCGCTGGCGCAGTTGTGTGGCTGGCCGTTCTGGCTGGGTGTGCTGGTCATGATGGGCGCGCAGGGAGCGCTCGGCGTCCTCGGGTACGAGGTGATCCACCGGCTCCAGACCGTGATGACGTTCGCCCTCGCCGCCGCCTTCGCCGCGCTGACGGTGAAGCTCCTGCACGGCGGCCACCCCGCGGCCACCGCCTCCGCGCACGGCGCCGACCGGGCCGGGGCCTTCGTCCTGACCTGCACCATCGCCCTCAGCCTGGCGCTGTCCTGGGCCCCCTACGCCAGCGACTTCAGCCGCTATCTGCCGCGTACGGCATCCCGGCCGCGCATGTTCTGGTGCACGCTCGCCGGTGTCAGCGTGTCCTTCGTGGCCGTCCAGGCGCTCGGCCTGTGGGGCGCCTCGGTCTTCACCGACCAGACCGCCCGCGGTGTCGACACCCTGCTCGGCGGCGGTGTCCTCGGTGCCTTCGGGCTGCTCGCCGTGGCCCTGGCCGCCCTGAGCAGCAACGCCATGAACGACTACAGCGGCTCACTCGCCCTGCAGACCATGGGCGTACGCCTGCCGCGCCCGGTCGCAGCCGCGCTGGCTGCCGTACTCGGCTTCCCGCTCGTGCTGTGGATGCACGCCGCCGACACCACGACCCGGTTCCAGAACGTGCTGCTGCTCGTCGGCTACTGGATCCCCGGGTTCGTCGCCATCGTCGCCGTCGACTGGCTCGTCCGGGCCAGGGCGCGCGCCGGCGCGCCGGTCGATCTGTCCGCCGAGAGCGCCCGTCCGCAGCCGTGGTGGCCCGCGCTGGTGGCGTTCGTAGGCGCCTTCGCCGCGGCGGTGCCGTTCATGAGCACCAGCCTGTACGTCGGTCCGGTCGCCCGTGCCCTCCACGGGGCGGATCTCGCCTACGGGGTGGCGTTCCTCGCGGCCCTCGCGGTGTACGCGCCGCTGCGGCTGCGCCGCTGACGCACGGGCGCCGGCGGTCACCGGCCCCGTCGCCCCGCCGTCACCCGTCAACTCTCACCCGCCACCCGTGATCCGTCACCGCCACCCGTCTCGCCTCTCGTACGGAGCGAACCCGTCATGTCCTCGAACAGCCCCGCCGCCCCGCCCCGCGTCCTGACCGTCGCCGGATCGGACTCGGGCGGCGGAGCCGGCATCCAGGCCGACCTCAAGACCATGCTGGCGCTCGGCGCGCACGGGATGAGTGTGCTGACCGCGGTCACCGCGCAGAACTCCCTCGGTGTGCAGGGAGCCTGGGAGCTTCCGGCCGAGGCGGTCCGCGCGCAGTACCGCAGTGTGGTGGACGACATCGGGGTGCAGGCGGTGAAGACCGGCATGCTCGGCTCCGCGCTGCTCGTCGAGACCGTCGCCGAGCTGCTGTCGGACGTCGCCGTTCCCGTGGTGGTGGATCCGGTGAGCGTCTCCAAGCACGGTGACCGGCTGCTGGCCGACGACGCGCTGGACGCCGTACGGACCGCGCTGCTGCCGGTCGCGACGGTGGCGACGCCGAACCTCGACGAGACCGCAGAGCTCACGGGGATCGAGGTGACGGGGGAGCGGGACATGTGCCGGGCCGCGGAACGGCTGCTGTCCTACGGTCCCCGTTGGGTCCTGGTGAAGGGCGGCCATCTGCCCGGCGAGGCCGTCGACCTGCTGACCGACGGCGCCGAACAGCTCTGGTTGCGGGCCCCGCGCCACGACAACCGGCACACCCACGGCACCGGCTGCACCCTGGCCTCGGCCATCGCGGTGGAACTGGCGCGCGGGCGGACGGTGCCGGAGGCGGTGCGCCGGGCGAAGGAGTACGTCACAGGCGCGATCGCGGCGGGCTTCCCGCTCGGCTCCGGCCTCGGACCGGTCGACCACGGCTGGCGGCTGCGCGCGGGGCGCTGAACGCTCCCTGGGGTCCTCGGCCCCGCCTGCTCCTCAGCCCGACCTGCTCCTCGGCCCCACCTGCTTCTCGGCCCTGCCTGGTCCGCGGTCCCACCTGGTCGGCGGACCTAGCGGGTTCCCACGGTGCGCAGTGTCGCCAGGACCAGCGCCTGGGCGACGGCGACCGTCTCCGCGAGGGACACGTGCTCGTCGGGGCCGTGGGCCAGGCGTACGTCCCCGGGGCCGTACTGGAGTGTCGGTATGCCCGCCCCGGCGTAGAGCCGCAGGTCGCTCCCGTAGGGGGCGCCGCGTTCCCGGGCCGAGGAGGCGCCGGTGGCGTCGGCGTGCGCGGTGCCGACCGTCTCGCGCAGGGGATGGCCGGCCGGGAGCCGCCCGCTGGCGAACTGGCCGCCGGGCCACGAGACGACCGCGGGATGCCCGCGCAGCCACGGATCGGCCGCGCACGCCTCCGCCACACAGCGTTCGAACGTGGCGCGGGCCGCGGTCGGGTCCTCGCCGAGTTGCAGCCCGAGCCGGCCGTCGGCGACGAGCAGTCCCGGCACGCTGCTGGCCCAGTCCCCGGCCTGGAGCATTCCGACGGAGACGCTGTACGGGAAGGGGTACTCGGCCATCAGCGGATCGGGCGTCTCGCCGCGGGCGGCCTCCAGCCGGGCCAGGGCGGCGGCGATGGGCGCGTAGGCGTCGATGGCGCTCACCCCGGCGTCGCGGGTGCTCGCGTGCGTGGACCGGCCCGGCACGGTGATGCGGAAGGTCAGGGCACCGGCGTTCGCGGTGACCAGCGTGCCGCCGGTCGGCTCGCTGATGACACAGGCGTCGCCGGTGTGGCCACGGCGCAGGGTCCCGAAGGCCCCGATCCCGCCGTCCTCCTCACCGACCACGAAATGGCCCGCCACGCTGCCGCGCAGCCGTACCCCGGAGGCCCGGATGGCGGCGAGCGCGGCGACGTTGGCGACGACCCCGGCCTTCATGTCACAGGCGCCCCGGCCGTGCACGACGTCTCCGCGGACGCTCGGAACGAAGGGGGCGCCCGCCCACTGCGCGAGGTCACCGGGCGGCACGACGTCGACATGGCCCTGGAGGATCATGGTCGGACCGTCCTCGGTGCCGGGCAGCGTCGCGACGAGCCCCCATGCCTCGTCGCGTGGCACCTCCATGCCGGGGAAGCCGGGCTCGGCGCGCAGAGCGGGCAGATCCATCGACCACAGGTCGATGTCCAGGCCGGACCGGCCGAGGTCCCGCGCCAGACGGTGCTGGAGCTCGGACTCGGCGGCGCTTCCCGTCACGCTGGGCACGGCCAGGGTGTCGAGCAGCATCGTGGCGACGGCCGTTTCGTCGACCGCCTCCACGGCGGCGGACTCCTCGGCACTGAGCACTGCGCGCATGCCGCACGCTCCTTCCGTGGTGGACGACGAGGGGGCGTGAGGATGCTACGAACAGTTCCGGTACGCAAACAATCGCCGTTTGTTTCCGTCTAGGATCGATTTCTTGTGAAGACTGAGCCTGCGTGGTGATTTCTTGCGCGGCGAAAGGGGCGAGCCACATGGCCATGGACGCCATCGACGAGGACATCGTGCGGTGTGTGCTGAGCGACGCGCGCAGCACGTACGCGGAGATCGGCCGCGCCGCCGGGCTCTCCGCACCGGCGGCGAAGCGGCGCCTGGACCGGCTCGTGGCCGACGGCACGATCCGCGGCTTCACCGCGCTCGTCGACACCCAGGCGCTGGGCTGGCGGACCGAGGCCTTCGCCGAGGTGTACTGCAAGGGCAATCCGACCCCCGCCGAACTGCGGCGGGCCCTGGAGGCCGTGCCGGAGGTGGTCGAGGCCTACACGGTCTCCGGAGCCGCGGACGCGATGGTGCACCTGATGGCCCTGGACATCCCCCACCTGGAACGGGCCATCCAGCGGGTGCGCGAGGCCCGGGTCATCGAGCGGACGGAGAGCGTGATCGTCCTGTCGGGCCTGATCAACCGGCCGCGGGTCTGACCAGCGGCGAGGCGGGCCGCGCGGCGGCCGGCGACCGACAAGCCGCACGGGGCGCGGACGCGGGTTGCGGTGGCGGTGGCTGTCACGGCCGGGGCCGGGGCCGGGGCCGGGTTCGAGGTCGCGGTCGCGCGGGAAATCGAACACGTGATTGAATCTGGCCATGACGTACCCACACTTCTCCGGTGGCCGGATATCGCCGCGCGGTGAACGAGCGAGACGGCCGGCCGGGATGCAGGCCGGGACCGGAGAGGCGAGGCTGGATTCATGTCCGAACCGCTGCCTGTGATCGTGTCCCCGCCGGCGCCGACGGGTGGCCGCCGGGTCCGTGTCCACGGAGAGAGCCTCGGGTTGGCCTACAACCTGGGCGACCTGTCCGAGTTCCTGCGGCGCGCGGGGCTCGATGTCGACCCGCTGACCATCGCGGTGTCCCCGCTCATCGACTGGCGGGGGATCGGCCCGGAGTACTGGGGGCCCGAGACCGGGAGGTGAGGGTGCCCGGACCGTCGCGTTCCCCGTGCGGCCGGGGTGTGACGGGGTGCGCCCGCACGGGGTGAGTGAGTAAGTGACGCCGTGTCAATTCGGCTGATGTGCAAGTGAGTTGGGGGCGCCGCGGCCGCCTTGAGGGGGGCGGCGTGGCGCACATCACCCCAGAGGGGTGCGGAAAGGTGAAGCGGGTCTTCACGCCTTCATGGCATGCTCACATCTAGTTACTCGCTGGTAATTCCTTGCCACCCCCACCCCACCCTCACCCCCCTCAGGACTGATCTTGCGTATCCGCAAGCGGCCCTTGCGTGCCGTCATGCCCGCGCTCGCCGCATCCGCCCTCCTCCTCGCCGCCGGCTGCTCCTCGGACCCCGGCCCGCGTTCCGCCGCCGCCCCCGAACGTGTCCCGGACGCCACGTCCTCCGCCGCCGCGCCCGCGGACGACGGCCGGCCGCTCGCCGTCGCCGCCGCGCCCGCGGCCACCTCGACCGCCGTCGCGCGGCCCGGTACGGCCGGCGGCAGGGCCCACAAGTCCGCGCTGACGGTGACGTCGTACGACAGCCGCACCCGGCGCGCCGTCATATCCCCCGCGCACAAGGGGAATCCGTCCCCGTCGCAGACCCCCGGAGAGACACCGCCGCCGAGCCGTACCGCCGTCGGCGACGTCATCGCCAGCGCCCCAGCGCCCGGCGCTCCTGACGGACTGCTCGCGAAGGTCACCGACGTGATCGACGAGAAGTCCGACGGCACCGAGGTGCAGACCGCGCCGACGACCCTGGACGCGCTGCTCGGCGACGGCGAGGCGAAGGGCACCGTCCCCGTCGATCCCGCCTCCTTCGACGTCGAGCCGCTGCTGCCCGACGTCAAGGTCTCCTGGGCGCGTGCCGGAGACGTGCACGCGGGCCCCGAGGGCGCGAAGGTCCCGCTCGGCAGCCTGCGGGTCGACGTCGCCACCCGGGTCGCCACGGCCGAGGGGGCGTCGGCCTCCGCGGCGGCGACCGTGTCCGGCTTCGTCCAGGTCAAGCCGGAGGTCGACTTCTCCTACGGTGGCGGGGGCACCGCGGCAGGCCCCAAAACCGCCCATCTCGGTGTCTCCGGCGACTGGACCTCGCGGTGGGCGCTCAAGGGACGCGCCGCCGCCTCCGCCCAGCCCGTCCGGCTGCCGTTCGCGAAGCTGCACGCCGACCCCGTCCTCCAGGTCGGCCCGATCCCCGTCGTCGTGAACCTCGACCTGACCTGCTACTTCCGGATCAGCGGCGACGGCAGGGTCACCGTCGACATCGAGCAGGACCTCAAGGGCGACTTCGACGCGGGGGGCACCTACGACTCGGCCAGGGGCTGGACCTCGGTCAACGAGTCGCACATGGCGAGCACCCCGGTGCACGCCCAGGTCACGACCGCCGGAGGGGTGCAGGCCGCCCTCGGCGCGCAGGCCACCGTCGGCCTGTACGGAGCCGTGGGCGTCACCGCCGACCTGGCCCCGTATCTGCGCGGTGAGGCCGCGGGCACCGTCGACGTCACCGCCCCGGCCGGCTCCGGCACGAAGACCGACGCCGCGGCGACGGGTACCTGGGGCGTCTACGGCGGCCTCGATCTGAGCGGGACCCTGCAGATCCAGCTGTCCGTCTTCGGCACCCCGGTCCTCCAGCGGGGGATTCCGCTGGGCACGCTGCACCGCGAGTGGCGGCTCGCGGGCGGCGCGGTGTAGCCGCAGCCCCTGTGGTCCGCGTACGTCGCAGGCCCGCCGCCCGCCGGTGCGGCCGGCCCGGACGCATCGCCTCACCGACCGTCGAGTGTGCGGGCCCGCCCCCGCACGTGCGGTAGGGTTTACCTGCACGATCACGCGGGATCACCGCGGGTGAACCGCATCGGGACGTGGCGCAGCTTGGTAGCGCACTTGACTGGGGGTCAAGGGGTCGCAGGTTCAAATCCTGTCGTCCCGACGGTGCGAAGGGTCTTCACGGGCGATGGTCCGTGAGGGCCCTTCTTCGTGTACGCCGGGTCTTCTCCGGGTGCTCGGCCCTTCTTCGGGTGCGCGGGCGCTTCTTCGGCCGCCGTACGAAGCGGTGTGCCGCACGTCCTCGTCGCTGGGTAGGCTGCCGGGCATGCGGATCTCCGTCTCCTCGGACATGGACGAACCCGTGGCCCGTTCCCTCGTCGCGGAGCTGCGCGGCCGGGGCCACGACGTCACGACCCACGGGGCACTGCGCCCCGGCCAGGACCCGCGGTGGGCGGTGTGCTCGGAGGCGGCGGCCCGCGACGTGGCCGCGGGGACCGCGGAGCAGGCGGTCGTGTGCTGCTGGACCGGCACGGGCGCGTCGATCGCCGCGAACAAGGTGGCGGGCGTCCGGGCGGCCCTGTGCACGGACGCGTACACGGCGGACGGCGCACGCCGCTGGAACGACGCCAACGTGCTGGCGCTGAGCCTGCGCCTGACCTCCGAACCGCTGCTCAAGGAGATCCTCGACGCCTGGTTCGCCGCCGAGGCGGGCGAGGACGCCGACGACCGGGAGAACGTGGCGCACATCGGACGGCTCGACCTCGGCAGAACGGGTCCCTGACCCGGCCGGGCGAGGCCCCCGGACACGCGTGAGGGCGGGGCGGCCCGCGGCACCGGCCGTCCCGCCCCCGCGCGCATCCCGGTTCCCCGCCGTCGCCGGTCCGGGCGCCCGTCTTCGTCCGTTCCGGCTTCCCGCCCTCGTCCGTCCTGGCTCCCCGCCTCCGTCCGTCCTGGCGGAGCGCCCGCGTCCGTGGCGGCGCGGAGGACTCGTCAGCGCCGGTCCAGCAGTGCCACGAGCGCTTCCCGCAGTGTCGCGCCGGGATCGGCCGACGGGCCCTCGGACCGCCAGGCGACGAACCCGTCGGGGCGGACCAGCACCGCACCCTCCGCGGTGACACCGTGCGTTCGGGCCCAGTCGCCTCCGCCCTCGGGGGACAGCTCCGCGCCGGGTCCGCGGCCGATCCGGTACGAGTCCAGCGGCACCGACAGCCGTGCCGCGACGTCCCGCGCCGCGGCGTGCCACCCGGCGGTGCCGTCCGCCGAGCTCAGGAGCACCATGGACCGCTCGTACAGGTCGAGGGTGGAGATCCGGTCGCCGGAACGCTCCAGCCACAGGTGAGGAGCCCGGCTGCCCGGCTCGCCCGTCAGCCGCATGCCGTCCGGCACGATCGGCAGTGCCGGATCGGCGCCCAGGACCGCACCGCGCGGATAGCGGTAGGCCAGCGCCACGTTGAGGATGCCGCCGCCCTTGCCCTGGGGGCCGCCGGGACCACCGGGGCCGCCGGTTCGGGGCGCGGGCGTGTACCCGGGATGGCTGTGCTCGACCGAACGCGAGGAGGCGCGCGCGCTCGTCGCCTCCGCGACCGGACGGCGCTCCGCGTCGTAGGAGTCCAGCAGCCCGCGGCCGGCCCAGCCGCCCAGGACCGCGGCCAGCTTCCAGGCGAGGTTGTGCGCGTCCTGGATACCGGTGTTGGAACCGAACGCCCCGGTGGGGGACATCTCGTGGGCCGAGTCGCCGGCGAGCAGCACCCGGCCGTCCACGTACCGCTCGGCGACCCGCTCGGCCGCGTGCCAGGCGGCCCGGCCGGTGATCTCCACGTCGAGATTCCGTACGCCCGTGGCCCGCCGGATGTGCTCCGCGCACCGCTCGTCGGTGAACTCCTCCAGCGTCTCCCCGTGTTCGGGGTGCCAGGGAGCGTGGAACACCCAGTGCTCCTTGTTGTCGACCGGCAGCAGCGCCCCGTCGGCCTCCGGGCCGGTCAGGTAGCAGACGATGAAGCGCCGGTCGCCGACGGCCTCCGCGAGGCGCCGGGAGGTGAAGGTGACGCTCACGTTGTGGAACAGGTCGCCCGGACCGTTCTGTCCGATGCCGAGCCGCTCGCGTACGGGGCTGCGCGGACCGTCCGCGGCGACGAGATAGTCCGCCCTGACGGTGCTGTGCTCGCCCGTCAGGCGGTTCTTGAGCTGTGCGGTCACCCCCTCGGCGTCCTGCTCGAACGACATCAGCTCCGTGGAGTACCGCAGCTCCCCGCCCAGTTCCCGAGCACACTCCAGCAGCACCGGCTCCAGGTCGTTCTGGCTGCACAGACACCACTTGCTGGGGCTGAAACGGGCCAGGCCGCCACCCGGGTCGATGGTCTTGAACAGCCATTCCCCCGCGTCGCCCACCAGGGCCGGAGCCTGGAGGATGCCGTGGTTCTCCGCCAGGACGGACGCGGCCCGCTCGATGCGCCGCTGTACCCCGGCCACCCGGAACAACTCCATCGTGCGGACGTTGTTGCCGCGTCCGCGCGGATGGATCGACGTGCCCGGGTGACGCTCGACGAGCAGGTGCGGAACACCGAGGCGCCCCAGGAACAGCGAAGTGGACAGGCCCACCAGGGAGCCGCCGACGACGAGGACCGGCGTGTGGTGACCGACCTCGCCGGCCTCTTTCCATCGGTTCATTGAATGCCTCCCGCGTCACCCGCGACGTGAGTCAGGAATGGGATGCAGGTTCCATGCCCTTTGAGGACCTGGCCGCGCGCCCGGGGCACCCGGATGGCACGCAGTTCACTCGTCCGCCCCGTGGGGCTCGCGCGTATCGGACGTCCCGTCAACGATCGGCTCATGGCGACCCCGGCCTTTCGGCCACGGCGGTCGTTCCTGACCTTCCGTGAAGAACGAAGAAAGGTGTGCCGGATGACCAGCTCGGGACGTATCTCGCAGTCGGCGTTCGACGGCTCCAAGCTGCGGGTGATCCTGCTGCTCGATCTGTACGACGGAGCCCAGCAGAAGTTCCTCGACGCCTACGAACTCATGTGCAACCAGGTCGCGTCCGTCCCCGGTCACATCAGCGACCAGCTCTGCCAGTCGATCGAGAACCCCTCGCAGTGGCTCATCACCAGTGAGTGGGAGAGCGCCCCGCCCTTCCTCGCCTGGGTGAACAGCGAGGAGCACGTCGAGACGGTCAAGCCGATGCACAGCTGCGTCAAGGACACCCGTTCGATGCGGTACAGCATCCTGCGGGAGACCCACCGTAACCAGCAGCAGGCGGCGCCGCAGGCCGGTAAGAACGACAGGGCTGACAAGGCGGCCAGGCAGGTGCGGGCCCGCGTGGGCGACGGGGTGGCTCGCCACGCCCTCACCTTCACCGTCAAGCCGGGCTCCGAGTCGAAGGTCGCCGAGATCCTCGCCGGGTACCAGGCCCCCCAGGCCCAGGTCGACGACACCACGCGGCTGCGCCGCACCTCGCTCTTCATGCACGGCAACCGCGTCGTGCGCGCGGTGGAGGTGGAGGGCGACCTGCTCGTGGCCCTGCGCCACGTGGCACGCCAGCCCGAGGTACGCGCGGTCGAGGAGGCCATCAACCCGTACCTGGAGCAGGACCGCGACCTGGGCGACGAGGGCTCGGCGCGGATCTTCTTCACCCGCGCGGCCCTGCCGGCCGTGCACCACGTGGTGGCGGACCGTCCGGAACCCACGGGGCTTCGCCGGCACGCGCTGTACTACCCGGCCAAGCGCGGCCAGGGGTTGGAGCTCGCCCGACTGCTCGCCCATCAGGACGAGACCGCCGCGGCCGACCCGAAGGGCTCGGTCTACGGGAGCACCGTCTTCCAGCGCGACGACATCGTGGTGCGCCTCGTCGACATCACGGGCGAACTCGACGCCGACCCCGTCGCCTCGCTCGGCGTCCAGGGCGCCGGCAAGGCCGCGGAGCTCGAGCGGCTCCTCGACGGTCCCGCGATCGGTGTCGAGGGCTCGCTGGAGACGGAGCGCAACGTCAACCGGCTCCTGTCGCACGCCGACATGATGCCCGTCACCGACCGCACCGCGGCGCACGCCTGACGGACGGCCGCGGTCCCCAGGCCCGCGGCCGCCCCGCCGCACGCCACTTCCCCAGTCGGAGGTATCAAGAATGATCCAGAAGCATCCACGCATCGTGGACCTGAGCGAGACGGAACCCAACCGCAGGCGCGGAGGCGACATCCGGGCCATGCTCACCCCCGCCACGGCGGGTTCCACCAGCGGGTTCATGGGCCTGGCCATCATCCAGCCCGGCGAGCGCATCGGCGAGCACTACCACCCGTACTCCGAGGAGTTCGTGTACGTCGTCACCGGCGCGCTCGAGGTGGACCTGGACGGCGAGGCGCACGCGCTCCGGCCGGACCAGGGGCTCCTGATCCCGATCAACATGCGCCACCGCTTCCGCAACGTCGGTGACACCGAGGCCCGCATGGTCTTCCACCTGGGCCCGCTCGCCCCCCGGCCGAGCCTCGGGCACGTCGACACGGAGGTGACCGACGGCCACGGGCCCGCCCTCGAGTTCGTCGCCGCCGGGACGGACCTGTCCGCGCCCGACCACGGACGGCCGTCCGAGCGAAGTGGGGCCATAAAGTGACCCGGCGGGTGGCCGTCACCGGTATCGGTGTGGTCGCTCCGGGCGGCACCGGAGCGACGGCGTTCTGGGACCTCCTCGCCAACGGCCGTACCGCGACCCGCGGCATCACGCTGTTCGATCCGGTGGGCCTGCGCTCGCGCATAGCCGCCGAATGCGACTTCGACCCCCTCGCCCACGGTCTCGACCCGGAGCTGAGCCGGCACGCGGACCGGTACATCCAGTTCGGCGCGGTCGCGGCGAACGAGGCCGTACGCGACTCGGGACTCGACACCGGCAGGGAGGACCCCTGGCGGGTCGGTGTCTCGCTCGGCAGCGCCGTCGGCGGTACCACCCGCCTGGAACACGACTACGTCAAGGTCAGTGAGGGCGGTCGACGGTGGGACGTGGACCACCGCGCCGCCGACCCGCAACTGCACCTGGCGTTCTCACCCAGCACGCTCGCCGCGGTGGTCGCCGAGCAGTTCGGCGCGCAGGGTCCGGTACAGACCGTCTCCACGGGCTGCACCTCCGGACTCGACGCGGTCGGCTACGCCTTCCACACGATCGAGGAGGGCCGGGCCGACGTCTGCATCGCCGGGGCGTCCGACTCTCCCATATCCCCGATCACCATGGCCTGCTTCGACGCCATCAAGGCGACGTCGCCCGACAACGACGACCCGGAACACGCCTCCCGGCCCTTCGACGCCCACCGCAACGGCTTCGTCATGGGCGAGGGCGCGGCGGTGCTCGTCCTGGAGGAGTACGAGCACGCCCGTGCCCGCGGAGCGCACATCTACTGCGAGATCGGCGGCTACGCCACGTACGGCAACGCCTATCACATGACCGGTCTGACCAGTGAGGGCCGCGAGATGGCCCGGGCGATCGACACCACGCTCGACCAGGCGCGACTCGATCCGACACTGATCGACTACGTCAACGCGCACGGCTCGGGCACCCGGCAGAACGACCGTCACGAGACCGCCGCGGTCAAGCGGTCGCTGGGCGCACACGCCTACAAGACCCCCATGAGCTCCATCAAATCCATGGTGGGGCACTCCCTGGGCGCGATCGGCGCGATCGAGGTCGTCGCCTGCGTCCTCGCCCTGAAGCACCAGGTCGTGCCGCCCACCGCGAACTACGAAACCCCCGACCCCGAGTGCGACCTGGACTACGTTCCGCGCACCGCACGCCCCCGGAAGCTCAGAAACGTGCTCTCCGTGGGCAGCGGATTCGGCGGTTTCCAGTCCGCGGTGCTCCTGACCGGGCCGGGTGGGAGGAACCCATGACCAGTCAGCGCACCCAGCGCCCCCGGCGCGCGGCCATCACCGGAATCGGTGTGATCGCGCCCAACGGATTGCGAGCCGACGCCTACTGGAAGTCCGTCAGTGAGGGGCTCGGCGTTCTGGACCGGATCACCCGCGAGGGATGCGAGCACCTGCCGCTCCGCGTCGCGGGCGAGGTCCGCTCCTTCGACGCCGCGTCCCTCATCGAGGAGCGCTTCCTCGTCCAGACCGACCGCTTCAGTCACTTCGCCATGGCCGCGACCGTCCTCGCCCTGGACGACGCCGGCCTCGGCCACGGAGACCCCGCGGAGCCGTACAACATGGGCGTGGTCACCGCGGCAGGCTCCGGAGGCGGGGAGTTCGGTCAGCGGGAACTCCAGAAACTGTGGGGCCAGGGATCCCGGTACGTCGGCCCGTACCAGTCCATCGCCTGGTTCTACGCCGCCAGCACCGGCCAGATCTCCATCCGGGGCGGCTTCAAGGGGCCGTGCGGAGTGGTCGCCAGCGACGAGGCCGGCGGCCTGGACTCCATCGCGCACGCCGCCCGCGGCGTACGGCGCGGCACCGGTGCGGTCCTCGCCGGGTCCGCCGAGGCGCCCCTCGCCCCGTACTCGATGGTCTGCCAGCTCGGCTACCCCGAGATCAGCACCGTCGAGGACCCCGATCGCGCCTACCGGCCCTTCACCGAGGGGGCCTGCGGGTTCGCGCCCGCGGAGGGCGGCGCGATGCTCGTCGTGGAGGAGGAGGCCCGCGCCCGCGACCGCGGGGCCGCGATCCGGGCCACCGTGGCCGGGCACGGCGCCACCTTCACGGGGGCCTCCCGCTGGGAGCGGTCCCGGGAGGGACTCGCCCAGGCCATCCGGGTCGCCCTCGACGAGGCGGGCTGCGCCCCGCAGGAGATCGACGTCGTGTTCGCCGACGCCGTGGGCGTACCCGAGGCGGACCGCGCCGAAGCCCTGGCCATCGCCGACGCCCTGGGGGCGCACGGCACCCGGGTGCCGGTGACGGCGCCCAAGACCGGGATCGGGCGGGCCTACTGCGCGGCACCCGTGCTGGACACCGCGGCCGCGGTGCTCGCCATGGAGAACAGTCTGGTGCCCCCCACCCCCAACGTGTTCGACATCTGCCACGACCTCGACCTGGTGATGTCCAGCGCTCGCCCCGCCGAGCTGAACACGGCCCTGGTCCTCAGCCGGGGACTCATGGGATCCAACGCGGCGCTGGTCGTGCGCCGCGGCGGCGAATCCGCCCGATAGGACCGGGCGGGAAGGAGAACACAGATGATCATCGAAGTGACCGTCGACGAACTGGCCAAGCTGATGAAGAAGGCCGCCGGAGTCACCGTCGACCCCCAGCAGCTCCACCACGCGTCGGACTCCCCGTTCGGCACCCTCGGCCTCGACTCGCTGGGCCTGCTCGGCATCGTCGGCGAGCTGGAGAACCGGTACAGCAAGCCGCTGCCGCCCGACGCGGAGCGCTGCAAGACGCCCCGCGAGTTCCTCGACCTCGTCAACAGCACCCTCAAGACTGGAGCCTGAAGTGGCAGGACACACCGAGAACAGCATCACCATCGACGCCCCTCTCGACCTGGTCTGGGACATGACCAACGACATCGAGAACTGGCCTCAGCTGTTCAGCGAGTACGCGTCCCTGGAGGTGCTCACCCGTGACGGCGACACGACGAGCTTCCGCCTGACCATGCACCCGGACGAGAACGGGAAGGTCTGGAGCTGGGTCTCGGAGCGGACCGTGGACCGCGCCGCGCGGACCGTACGGGCCCGCCGCGTCGAGACCGGCCCCTTCGCCCACATGGACATCCGGTGGGAGTACAAGGAGACCCCGGGCGGCACCCACATGCACTGGGTGCAGGACTTCGCGATGAAGCCCGAGGCCCCGGTCGACGACGCCTGGATGACGGACAACATCAACCGCAACTCCCGCGTCCAGATGGCCCTGATCCGGGACCGCATCGAGCAGGTCGCCCGCGACCGCCGCAACGCGCCCGCCGTACCGGGCTGATCACCGAACCACCAGGAAGGACCCCGATGCATCACGCCCTGATCGTCGCCAGGATGGCGCCCGACTCGGCTCCCGCGATCGCCGACGTGTTCGCCGCCTCCGACCGCGGTGAACTGCCGCACCTGATCGGCGTCAACCGGCGCAGCCTCTTCCAGTTCGGTGATGTGTACATGCACCTCATCGAGTCCGACAAGGACCCCGCGCCCGCCATCGCGAAGGTGGTCGGGCACCCGGAGTTCCGCAGCGTCAGCGAGGAACTGTCCGCGTACGTCAGCGCGTACGACCCGCAGACGTGGCGCAGCCCCAAGGACGCCATGGCGCGCTGCTTCTACCGCTGGGAGCGCGCCGCCGCCTCCTGACCGGGCGCCGGGACACAACCCGAGGCCGCCGGCTCCGCGAACGCGGATCCGGCGGCCTCGGGTTGTGTGGGGTCGGCCTGTGTGGGGCCGGCCCGGGTCGCCGCGTCGGCTCAGGCGGGGACGGTGCACTCGAACGCGTGGAGGTACGCGTTGACCGGGCGGACCTCCCCGATGACCAGGCCCGCGGACGTCAGCCGGTCGACCATGCTCTGCCGGGTGTGCTTCGCGCCGCCGACGTTGAGGAGCAGCAGCAGGTCCATGGAGGTCGTGAACTTCATCGACGGGGTGTCGTCCACGAGGTTCTCGATGACGACGACGCGGGCACCGGGCCGCGCCGCCTTGCGGACGTTCGCCAGCGCCCGGCGGGTGCTGTCGTCGTCCCACTCCAGGATGTTCTTGATGATGTACACGTCCGCCTGTACCGGGATGTCCTCACGGCAGTCACCGGGCACGATGCGCACCCGGTCGGCCAGCGCACCCCCGTCGCGCAGGCGCGCGTCGGCGTTCGCCACCACGCCCGGCAGGTCGAGCAGGGTGCCGTGCATCCCGGGGTGCTTCTCCAGCAGGCTGGCCACGACCTGCCCCTGACCGCCTCCGATATCGGCGACCGAGGCCACCCCACCGAGATCGAGCAGGGCCGCGACGTCGCGCGCCGACTGCTCGCTGGACGTCGTCATGGCCCGGTTGAAGACGTACGCGGACTCGGGCGCCTCCTCGTTGAGGTACTCGAAGAACTCCCTCTCGTACACGTCCTCGAAGACGTTGCGGCCGGAGCGCACCGCCTCGTCGAGCCTGGGCCAGACGTTCCAGGTCCAGGGCTCGGTGCACCACAGGGCGATGTACCGCAGGCTGTGCGGGTCGTCCTCGCGCAGCAGCCGGGACATCTCCGTGTGGGCGAAGGAGCCGTCGGGTTGCTCCACGAAGACGCCCTGGCAGGACAGGGCGCGCAGCAGCCTGCGCAGGGTCCCCGGCTGGGTCTTGACCGCCGCCGCCAGGTCCTCGACGCTCATCGGCGTCTCTTCCAGGGCGTCCGCCACGCCCAGGCGGGCGGCGGCGCGTACGGCGGCGGCGCACGCCGCTCCGAAGACGAGTTCCCGCAGCCGCATGGGCGGCGGGGGAGCCTGTTCGGCGGGGGTCGTCCGGTGCGGAGCCTGCTCGGCAGTCGTCATCTGGTGCCTCGCTTCTTCTGTCGTGCCTTGGGTGGGGGGTGGGGGAGCGATGGGGCGGTCAGCACCTGCCGGCGGGCTGGGAGACCCGGCAGATGTTGCGGCGGAACACGTTGTCCGTGCCGGCGGTGTCCAGGTCGGCCAGGTCGGCCGGGCCGTTGCGCAGCGCCACGTTGTCGCGGATCACGTTGCCGCGGTTGGCGGCGCCGACGAAGCTCTTGAACAGCACGATGCCGCCCGACAGGGGGGAGGTGCCCACGTTGTCCACGACCCAGTTCCTCGTCACCAGGGAGTTCTCGGTGCCGGTGAGGACGATGCCCGAGCCCTGCAGGGCGGGCAGCCGGGGGGTCTTGGGGCAGGACTTGTTGTTGGCGTGGAGGTAGTTCCGGCGCACGGTCAGCGCTCCGGCGGACGGCTTGTTCTCGTCCCCCACGATGAACACCGCGGCGCAGTTGCCGGTCGCCTCGTTGTGGTCGACGGTGAGGTTGCGCAGCCGGCGTACCGTGATGCCGATCCGGTTGCCGACCAGACGGTTGTCGCTGATCACCGTCCCCCGGGTGTCCCGGGCGCCCTCCTCGGCGGACACCGTGTTGGCGACGAACAGACCGGCGTCGCCGTTGCCCCGGGCGGTGTTGTGCCGGAACACCCCGCGGTCGGACCTCTCCTGGGCGATGCCCCACTGGCCGTTGTCCTCGGCGGTCACCCCGCGGACGGTCAGCCGGTCGGTCCCCGACGCCCACAGGCCCTGCTTGGCGAAGCCCCTGACGGTCAGCGCGCGCACGGTGACACCGGTGAGGGGACTGCTGTCGGTCCCGGTCACGCAGATGCCGTTGCCGGCCTTGGCGCACACGCCGCCGGCGGAGGCCGGGCCCGGCTCGATGACGGTGCGGCGGGCACCGAAGCCCCGCACCGTCAGGTCCGGCACGGTGATGCGGACGCTCCCGTGATAGGTGCCGGGGGAGATGAGGACGGTGTCCCCCGGTCGTGCGGTGTCCACGGCCTTCTGGACGGACTCGCCGGGCCTCACCAGGTGCACGGTGCGGTGGTCGGCCGACGGGGCGGCACCCAGCCCCGACACCATGACGGCCGCGGTGCACGCGAGATAGGCCATCTGTCGTTTGGTCATGGGCCGAAGCTATGAGCGGGGGTTGCGGCACGCCACCGCTGATCACCCAGGTGGACAGCCCTTGTCGCCCCTTGGGTGTGCGCCGGTGTGTCGGTCGGCCGCTCGGGGACTCTGACGGGGTATCAGGACGAGGGAGGAGCCTGCTCCGTACATGTCTCCGGCACGAGCGTCCGGCGCGACGGGTCCGGCACACCGGGTCCGGCCCTGGGCCACCGGAACCGGACCGGTGGAACGCGGCCGCCCCGGCCGGATGATCCGGCCGGGGCGGCGCAGTCGTGGCCCGTCGGGGGCTCGACGGTGTGTCAGGCGAGGGTCGCGAGCGACTCGTTCCAGGTGGCGGACGGACGCATGACCTTCGCGGCCTTGGCGGGGTCGGGCTGGTAGTAGCCGCCGATGTCGGCGGGCTTGCCCTGGACGGCGAGCAGCTCGTCGACGATCACCGGCTCCTGCGCGGTGAGCGTCTCGGCGAGCGGGGCGAACGCCTTGGCGAGGTCCGCGTCGTCGGTCTGCGCGGCCAGCTCCTGTGCCCAGTAGAGGCCCAGGTAGAAGTGGCTGCCGCGGTTGTCGATACCGCCGACGCGACGGGTGGGCGACTTGTCCTCGTTGAGGAACGTCGCCGTCGCGCGGTCGAGGGTGTCGGCGAGGACCTGGGCGCGGGCGTTGCCCGTGGTGGTCGCGAGGTGCTCGAAGCTGGCCGCGAGCGCGAAGAACTCGCCCAGGCTGTCCCAGCGCAGGTAGTCCTCCTTGACCAGCTGCTGGACGTGCTTCGGGGCGGAGCCGCCGGCGCCCGTCTCGAAGAGGCCGCCGCCCGCCATCAGCGGGACGACCGACAGCATCTTGGCGCTGGTGCCCAGCTCCAGGATCGGGAAGAGGTCCGTGAGGTAGTCGCGCAGCACGTTGCCGGTGACCGAGATGGTGTTCTCGCCGCGGCGGATGCGCTCCACGGACAGCTTGGTCGCCTCGACGGGGGACATCACACGGATGTCCAGGCCCTCGGTGTCGTGCTCCGGCAGGTACTGCTCGACCTTCCCGATGAGCACGGCGTCGTGCGCGCGGGTCTCGTCCAGCCAGAACACGGCCGGGTCGCCGGTGGCGCGGGCGCGGGTGACGGCCAGCTTCACCCAGTCCTTGATCGGGGCGTCCTTGGTCTGGCAGGCGCGGAAGATGTCGCCGGCGGAGACCGTCTGCTCCAGGACGACGTCGCCGGCCTGGTCGACGAGGCGGACCGTACCGGTGGTCGGCACCTCGAAGGTCTTGTCGTGGCTGCCGTACTCCTCGGCCTTCTGCGCCATCAGACCGACGTTCGGCACCGAGCCCATGGTGGACGGGTCGAAGGCGCCGTTGGCGCGGCAGTCGTCGAGGACGACCTGGTAGACACCGGAGTAGCTGCTGTCCGGCAGGACCGCGAGCGTGTCGGCCTCCTGGCCGTCCGGGCCCCACATGTGGCCGGAGGTGCGGATCATGGCCGGCATCGAGGCGTCGACGATGACGTCGGACGGCACGTGCAGGTTGGTGATGCCCTTGTCGGAGTCGACCATCGCGAGCGCCGGTCCTTCGGCGAGCTCGGCGTCGAAGGAGGCCTTGATCTCGGCGCCCTCGGGCAGGGCCTCCAGGCCCTTGTAGATGCCGCCGAGACCGTCGTTCGGGGTCAGACCGGCGGCGGCGAACGTCTCCCCGTACCGGGCGAACGTCTTCGGGAAGAAGGCGCGCACCACGTGACCGAAGACGATCGGGTCGGAGACCTTCATCATCGTGGCCTTGAGGTGCACCGAGAACAGCACGTCCTCGGCCTTGGCGCGGGCGATCTGCTCGGTGAGGAACTCACGCAGCGGCGCGACGTGCATGACGGACGCGTCCACGACCTCGCCCGCGAGGACGGGTACGGACTCGCGCAGCACCGTGGTCGAGCCGTCGTCGCCGACCAGCTCGATCTTCAGCGCGCCGGCCTCGGTGATCACCGTGGACTTCTCGGTGGAACGGAAGTCGTCGACGCCCATGGTGGCGACGTTCGTCTTCGAGCCGGACGTCCACTTGCCCATGCGGTGCGGGTGCGTCTTGGCGTAGTTCTTGACCGAGGCGGGGGCGCGCCGGTCGGAGTTGCCCTCGCGCAGCACCGGGTTCACGGCGCTGCCCTTGACCTTGTCGTAACGGGCGCGGATGTCGCGCTCCTCGTCCGACTTCGGGTCGTCCGGGTAGGCCGGCAGCGCGTAGCCCTGCTCCTGCAGCTCGGCGACCGCGGCCTTGAGCTGCGGGATGGAGGCCGAGACGTTCGGCAGCTTGATGATGTTGGCGCCCGGCGTCTTGGCCAGGCCGCCGAGCTCGGCGAGGGCGTCGGGGACGCGCTGCCCCTCCTCCAGGAACTCGGGGAAGAGCGCGAGGATGCGCCCGGCCAGCGAGATGTCACGGGTCTCCACAGTGACACCCGCCTGCGAGGCGTACGCCTGGACCACCGGCAGGAACGAATACGTCGCCAGGGCCGGGGCCTCGTCAGTGTGCGTGTAGATGATGGTCGAGTCAGTCACCGGGTGCTCCGCTCCACGTCTGCAACATTGCTCGACATCAAGATATCTCGTGAGCGACCCCGGCTCGACAGGGGTCCGCGTCCGACCGGTCCTGACCGGGGTTCGATCGACCCCGGGCGGGGTCGCGTCCCGTAACCGTGCGTCACGGCCACCGCCTCGACGCACCGGCGGCCCTCCGGCCTCTCCACAGGTGGGGCCGGAGGGCACCACGGCGTACGGCATCGGTGGCGCCGCGCCCGCCAGGACGTGTGGCGGGAGTCCCGCGCTCGCTCCCGCCTGCCGTGTGACGCCCGGCACGCTCTAGAGCCGGGCCGGCCCGTCCGTCCGGTTCCGGCTCTGCGCTCGCGCGTCCCGCTGGTGCGGTATGCCCGGCTCCAGGAGCTCCGCACCGCCCTGCTGCAGCGCGACCGTGCGGGCGGGCGACGGGATGCGGATGCCCTCGTCGCGGTAGCGCTTGTGCAGGCGCTTGATGAACTCGTGCTTGATCCGGTACTGGTCGCTGAACTCGCCCACGCCGAGGATCACGGTCAGTCCGATGCGGGAGTCGCCGAAGGTGTGGAAGCGGACGGCGGGCTCGTGGTCCGGGACGGCGCCCGTGATCCCGGTCATCACCTCGGTGACGACCTCGTTGGTGACGCGCTCGACGTGGTCCAGGTCGCTGTCGTAGCCGACGCCGACCTGCACGGTCAGCGTCATCCGCTGCTCGGGCCGGGTGAAGTTGGTCATGTTGGTGCCCGACAGCTGGGCGTTGGGGATGATGACCAGGTTGTTGGAGAGCTGACGGACCGTGGTGTTGCGCCAGTTGATGTCGACGACGTAGCCCTCCTCGCCGCTGCTGAGCCGGATGTAGTCGCCCGGCTGAATCGTCTTCGAAGCGAGGATGTGCACGCCCGCGAAGAGGTTCGCGAGGGTGTCCTGGAGCGCCAGGGCGACGGCCAGACCGCCCACGCCCAGGGCCGTCAGCAGGGGCGCTATGGAGATCCCCAGGGTCTGCAGGACGACCAGGAAACCGATCGCCAGCACCACGACCCGGGTGATGTTGACGAAGATGGTGGCCGATCCGGCGACCCCCGAGCGGGACTGGGTCACCGACCGGACCAGTCCGGCGATGAGCCGGGCCGCGGTGATCGTCGTGACCAGGATGAGCAGCACGGTCAGTGAGCGGTTGACCGTACGTCCGATCGGCGCGGTCAGCGGCAGCACCGCGGCCGCCGACGCGAACCCGCCGGCGATCGCCGCCCACGGCACCAGGGCGCGCAACGCGTCCACGACGACGTCGTCGCCGCTCCAGCGGGTGCGCTCCGCGTGCTTGCCCAGCCAGCGCAGCAGCATCCGCAGCAGGAACGCCGCCAGCAGTCCCGCGACCACGGCTATGCCGGCGATCATGAGGTCGTCCAGGGTGACGGGACGCTTCATCGATGACCTCCCCGGAGACCGTGGCCGGGGTGGGGGTCCGTGGGCCGTATGCGCTGTGTCGTCACTTGCCACCTGCTCGAATCCGGGAACGCGCGATCACGCCCGGACGGCCGTTCGGCTTCCGGGGCGACCGCTCATCCTGCCGTACCGGAGGGTAGGTCCGTGACCGGGTCCGCGCACCCGCGCCCTCGCCGTCCGTCCGTCACCAGGCCCGCGTACGGCGGCTCTTGACGGAACCGGGCCCCTCGTCGGGGCCCGGGTCCGGGACCTCGCCCGCCTCACGTCCCGCTGAACGAACCGTGCCGCCCGGCTCCCGACGCGAAGCGTGCCGCACCCTCCATGCCGTCGGCCAGCACGTCCATGCCGTGGCGGAGTTCACCGCGCAGGGCGGTCCGCTCCACCAGGCCCTCCTGCTCGAGGACCGAGGCGCGGTCGCTGCGCAGGCAGGACTGGGGGAAGCCGGCGATGTCGGCGGCCAGTTCCTCGGCCGCGGCACGGGCCCGGCCGTTCGGTACGAGGCGGTTGACGAGTCCCATCCCGTACGCCTCGGGGGCGGGGACCGGGCGGCCGGTGAGGATCATGTCCATCGCGCGGCTGGTGCCGATGAGGCGGGGCAGGCGCACGGTGCCGCCGTCGATGAGCGGGACGCCCCAGCGGCGGCAGAACACACCGAGGACCGCGTCCTCCTCCGCGACCCGCAGATCGCACCAGAGCGCCAGTTCCAGACCCCCTGCCACGGCATGCCCCGCGACCGCCGCGATGACCGGCTTGGAGAGCCGCAGCCGGGTCGGACCCATGGGCCCGTCACCGTCCTCGGCGACCCGGTTGCCGTGCTCGGTACCGATCGCCTTGAGGTCCGCGCCCGCGCAGAACGTGCCGCCCTCGCCCCAGAGCACCGCCACCCGGGCCGTGTCATCGGCCTCGAACTCCCGGAAGGCGTCGGCCAGTTCGACGGCCGTCGGACCGTCCACCGCGTTGCGCGCGGCGGGGCGGGAGAGGACGACCGTGGTCACGTACCCCTGGCGTTCGGTCCGGACCGGCATCCTGCTGCCCCCTTCTCCGGCTGACGTACGTCCGAGGCTACTCCGCGCCGTCGGCGCTCCGCCGCCGTCCGGGGCCGGCCGCCGTCGCGGGTCCGCTGCCGTCGGGTTCCGCCGCCGTGCGGGTCCCGTTCAGATCACCTTCAGACGCACCAGCGCGCCCAGCGTCAGCGCCCCGGGCAGCAGCGGCAGCCACACCGTGATGATCCGGAACGCCAGGACCACCGCCGTGGCCACCGCCACCGGACCGCCCGCCGCCACGAGCGCGACGACGAGCGCCGCCTCCACCGAGCCGATCCCGCCCGGTGTGGGCACCATCGCCACCGCGGCCGTCGCCGCCAGGTAGGCGAGAGCCATGTGCAGCGGCGGCACCGGCAGGTTCATCGCCTGTCCCACCGCGGTCAGACCGGCGGCCTGCAGCAGCGGGAAGGCGAGCGAACCGCCCCACAGGGCGCACGCGCGGGCCGGGCGGGAGTGCACCGAGCGCGCCTCGCCGAGCGCGGTGCGCAGGAACGACAGCACCGCCCCGCGCAGTCGCCGTACGAGCAGCAGCACCGTCACCGCGACGCACAGCAGCACGCCCGCGCCGAGCAGCACAGGGCCCATCGCCCAGTCCGGGAGGAGGCCACCGATCCGAAGCGCCCCGGGGAACGCGACGAGCAGGCCCGCCAGCAGGGCGAGCCGGGCGATCGACTCGGCCAGCATGTACAGCGCGAGCGCCGCTGAGGAGCGGGCGAGCGGAACGCCGCACACCGTCATGAAACGCAGATTGACCGCGCTGGCGCCCAGCCCCGTCGGAAGCAGGTGATTGGCCGCACCCGCCGCGAACTGGGTGGCGAGCAGCCGGCGCGCCGGCAGCCGCTCCACGACCGCGCCCTGCCGGGTGACGGCCGCGGCGACCCAGGTCAGACAGGTCGCGAAGGCCGCCGCCAGCAGCCACGGCCACTCGGCCGAGCGCAGCTGGCCGAAACCCTCCGCGAGCACGGAGCGATGGCGCACGCCGACCACCAGCACGAGGGCGAGCGGGATCAGGCACAGGACCGACCGGAGGGGGAGGCGCCGGGAGAGTCCCTTGAGGGGACCCTGCGGGGGCGTCTGGGGAAAATGGACCGCTGTCACATCCGGAGAGGTTTTCCATCCCGCACCAACAGGAGGTTGCGGGCGAGGGTCCGGTGTCTGACACGCCGGGCAAGGTGCGGGAGAGGCCGGGGCCGGCGCGGTCGGCGGGGCCGTGGATACCGTCGTGGATGCCGTCATGAGTTCCCTGGGTCGTTCCTTCGTGCGTGTGGACTTCTTCCGCGGGACATTGACCTCAACGAAGCTTGAGGTCCTACGGTCACTTCCATGAGCATGGAGACCACAGCCTGGACACAGCTGCACAGCGTGATGAACGCGCAGCAGGAGCGCCGCCCCTTCGCCCGCGCGACACTGCGCCGCATCGCGGCCTTCGCCCGCCCGCACCGCCGCCGAATCGGCCAGTTCGTCGTGCTCAGCGTGCTCACCGCGCTGCTGGCCGTCGCGACGCCGGTGCTCGCGGGGCGCGTCGTGGACGCCATCGTGTCCCGCGGCGACGAGGGCACCGTCGTCCGTCTTGCCGTGCTCATCGCGGTCATCGCGTTCGCCGAGGCTGGGCTGGGGATTCTCAGCCGCTGGCTGTCGGCGACGCTGGGGGAGGGGCTCATCCTGGATCTGCGGGCGGCTGTGTTCGATCATGTACAGCGCATGCCGGTCGCGTTCTTCACACGTACCCGTACGGGCGCGCTCGTCAGTCGACTCAACAACGACGTGATCGGCGCTCAGCGCGCCTTCAGCAACACCCTCTCCGGAGTGGTCGGCAACGTCGTCACCCTGCTGCTCACCCTCGCCGTCATGCTGACCCTGTCCTGGCAGATCACGCTGCTCGCGCTGGTGCTGCTGCCGGTGTTCGTGGTGCCCGCGCGGCGCATGGGCAGCCGGATGGCCAGGATGCAACGCGAGGCCGCGCAGCTGAACGCGGCCATGGGTACCCGGATGACCGAGCGGTTCTCCGCGCCCGGCGCCACCCTCATCAAGCTCTTCGGGCGGCCCGAGGACGAGTCCGCCGAGTTCGCGGCGCGCGCCGGGCGGGTGCGGGACATCGGGGTGCGCACGGCGATGGCGCAATCCGCGTTCATCACGGCCCTGACACTGGTCTCCGCCCTGGCGCTCGCGCTCGTGTACGGGCTGGGCGGCTGGTACGCGCTGCGCGGCAGCCTGGAACCGGGCGCCGTCGTCTCGCTGGCGTTGCTGCTGACCCGCCTGTACGCACCTCTCACCTCGCTCGCCGGGGCGCGGGTCGAGGTCATGAGCGCCCTGGTCAGCTTCGAACGTGTCTTCGAGGTGCTCGATCTCAAGCCGCTCATCGAGGAGAAGCCGGACGCCCAGGAGGTCCCGGAAGGCCCGGCTTCCGTGGAGTTCGACGACGTCAGCTTCGCCTACCCCGCCGCGGACAAGGTCTCCCTCGCCTCCCTGGAGGAGGTCGCCGTCCTCGACACCCGCGCCGGCGCCGAGGTCCTGCGCGGCGTCTCCTTCCGTGCCGAACCCGGCCAGACCGTCGCGCTCGTCGGCTCGTCCGGAGCGGGCAAGTCGACCATCGCCCAACTGCTGCCGCGGCTGTACGACACCGACGCGGGTGCCGTCCGCGTCGGTGGCGTCGACGTCCGCGACCTGAGCGCCGAGTCGATGCGCCGGACCCTCGGCATGGTCACCCAGGACGGACACCTCTTCCACGACTCGGTACGCGACAACCTGCTGCTGGCCCGCCCCGCCGCGACGGAGCAGGAACTGTGGGACGTACTGCGCCGCGCCCGGCTGGAGGAACTCGTACGCTCCCTGCCCGACGGCCTCGACACCGTGGTCGGCGAGCGCGGCTACCGGCTCTCCGGCGGCGAACGCCAGCGGATGACCATCGCCCGGCTGCTGCTCGCCCGCCAGCGCGTCGTCATCCTCGACGAGGCCACCGCCCACCTGGACAACACCTCGGAGGCGGCCGTGCAGGAGGCGCTCGCCGAGGCGCTGGCGGGGCGTACGGCCCTGGTGATCGCCCACCGGCTGTCCACGGTGCGCTCCGCCGACGTGATCCTGGTCGTCGAGGCGGGACGGATCGTGGAGCGGGGCACCCACGAGGAACTGCTGGCGGCGGAGGGGCGGTACGCGGAGCTGTACCGGACCCAGTTCGACGAGCCCCGGCCGGAGAGCGCCCGGGATCGGAGCCTCGGGCTGATGATGGACTGAAGGGCCACCGGGCCACACCGGCAGGAAAGCCGCACCGCAGGACAATGATGGAGCACTCGGGACCGTCGCGTCGACGTAAGGGGAGTCCTCATGGGTCAGATCGGATCGATCGGCCTGATTCTGCATCCCAGGCGCAATCCGGGGCCGGTCATCGAATCCGTCGTCCACTGGGCCCGTACACACCGGACCGAGGTGCTGGGGCTGCCGGACGAGGTGGGGCGCATCGCCTGCAGCGCCGTGGCCGTGCCGGCCGACGACCTGGTGGCCCGTGCCGGTCTGATCGTCAGTCTCGGCGGTGACGGAACCATGCTCCGCGCCATGCGACTGCTCTCCGGCTCCGCCACCCCGGTGCTCGGTGTCAACCTGGGCCGGCTGGGTTTCCTCGCCGAGATCGATGTCGAGGACCTGGCGACGGCGCTGGACCGCATCGACAGCGGCCGCTTCACCACCGAGGCCCGCATGGCCGTACGGACCCGCCTGCCGGACGGGCGCGAGTGCCGGGCGTTCAACGACATCGCCCTCGTACGGGTGCCGGGCCACGGAATGGCCGCCATCTCCATCAGCCTCCAGGGGGACGAGTTCATCCGCTACGCGGCCGACGCGCTCGTGGTCGCCACCTCGACCGGATCGACGGCGTACAGCTTCGCCGCGGGCGGCCCGATCCTCTCGCCCAGGGTGGAGGCCATCCTCGTCGTCCCGGCCAGCGCGCACTCGTCGTTCGACAGGGCGCTCGTCCTTCCGGCGGACGAGGAGGTGGTGCTCGAACTGCTCCCCACGACGGGCCGGTTGGCGGTCGAGGTCGACGGCGAAGTGGTCGAGTACCTCGACGCGGGTGATCGGATCACCGTGACGGCCTGCCCCGGGGTGGCTCACGTGGTGCGCCTCGGCGGCACCACGTTCTACCAGCGGGCCCGCAGGAAGCTCGGGATCAGGGGAAGCCTGGAAGCGGGCCACCTCCATCCCGACGAGCACGTCGATTTCGCGCTCCACGCCGATATCGCGGAGCAGTGACGCGCCCGGACTCCGCACCCGTACCCGTACCCGTACCGGTGGGGGCGAGCCGGTGTCAGGCCGGCCGGCCGGCCCCGGTGAGCGCCGCCCTCTCCCGCGCGGCGCGCACGGCCGCGGACAGCGAGGCGATGTCGTAGGCGCCGTGGTGACGGCGGCCGTTGACGAAGAAGGTCGGGGTGCCCGAGACGCCGCTGAGATCGGCGGACTCCAGGTCGGCGGCGATATGGGCCGAGCCCGCGCCCGCCCGCAGGTCGGCGCGGAAGCGAACGGTGTCGAGGCCGATCTCCTCGGCGTAGTGGAACAGGTCCTTGGGCAGCAGGTCCCCCTGGTGCTCCAGCAGCAGATCGTGCATCTCCCAGTAGGCGTCCTGGAGAGCCGCGGCCTCGGCGGCCTCGGCGGCGAGCTGGGCGTCGGGGTGCACGTCGTGCAGCGGCAGATGCCGCCATACGTAGCGCACGTCCCCGAAGTCGGCGAGCAGCTCGCGCACCACCGGCTCGGCCAGTCCGCAGTACGGGCACTCGAAGTCCCCGTACTCGACCAGCGTCACGGGCGCGTCCAGGGGGCCGCGTACGTGGTCGCGTCGCACGTCGACGGAGTCGCTGAGATCCACGATGCCCTGGCTCGTACCGAGGAGGGCCCGGGAGCGGGAACGCTTCGGCAGGGCGTCGATCACCCGGGTGACCAGCCAGGTGAGGAGGAACGACCCGGCGACGGCGGCCAGGATCCCGATCTTCGCCTGCGCCAGTTCGTCGCCGTCGAAGGCGAGGGTCGCGATCAGCAGGGAGACGGTGAACCCGACCCCGGCCAGGGTGCCGCCCGCGGTGATGGCGCCCCAGCCGGCCGGCGGCCGGAGACGTCCGCGGCTGACCCGTGTGGTGAGGAGGGCGGCGCCGATGATGCCGAGCGGTTTGCCGAGGACGTAGCCGAAGAGGATGCCGAGTGTGATCGGCGAGGTGAAGGCGTGCGCCAGCTGGCCGCTGCTGACGGTGATGCCGGCGTTGGCGAGGGCGAACAGCGGCACGATCACATAGCTCGTCCAGGGATGGAACAACTGCTGGAGCCGCTCGTTGGGGGAGAGCGTCGAGGCCAGCCCCCGGCGCACCGTGCGCTCCAGTTCCGGCGTCGGCTGCTCGCGAAAGCGCCTGAACAGCGTGCTCGCGTGTTCCAGGTCGCTGCGTTCGGCCGGTCGGGCGTAGGTCAGCAGACCCATCGCGAGCCCCGTCACGACCGGGTCCACCCCCGACTTCAGGAGCGCCACCCAGGTCGCCACGCCCAGCACCGCGTACAGGGCGGGGATCCGTATGCGCAGGGTGCGGCGTACCAGCAGCAGCACCGCGAACAGGCCGAGCGCCGTCAGCAGCGCCGGGACCGAGACGGCTTTGCTGTAGGCGAAGGCGATGACGGCCAGGGCCACGAAGTCGTCCACGACGGAGACGCTGAGGATGAAGACCCGCAGGCTGCCGGGCAGCCGTGTACCGAAGATGGCGAGCATGCCCAGCGCGAAGGCCGTGTCCGTCGACATGGCGGTGCCCCACCCCTGCGCGGAGGTGTGGCCCGCGTTGACGGCCAGATAGACCGCGACGGGCACGGCCATACCGCTGAGTCCCGCGAGCACCGGCAAGGTGACCCGCCGGCGCTCCCGTAGTTCGCCCATGTCGAACTCGCGGCGCGCCTCCAGGCCCACGACGAAGAAGAACAGCGTCATCAGGCCGCTGTTCACCCACTCGCGCAGGCCCAGGGACACCCCGCCCGATCCGATGCGGACCGACAGCTCGGTGTGCCAGAAGGACGCGTACGAGCCGGGCCCGATATTGGCCCAGGCGAGGGCCAGGAGCGCCGCGGTGAGCAGCACGGCGGCGCTGCCGGTCTCGGTCCGCAGAAAGTCCCGCAGCGGACCGTGGGCGCTCTTGCCGCACACGGTCTGCCCCGACAGGAGGGAGCTCTCAGGTGGCTCAGGTGGCACAGTCACTCCGTGATTCTCGCCCCGCGCGTCGACCCGCACCCGGCGAAGCCACGGCGAGGCGCCGCCCCGGCCCCGCTCGGTTCCATGGTGCACCCCTGGTAACTCCCCGCAGGCGGTTCCTCTTCCTGTCCGGGGCCCGCGCGCACGTGTTCCGGGTGTTTCGCGGGCCCGTCGTGGACGCCTTCCGGGTGAATCCCGGGCGGCCCGCCGCGCCTACGAGGGCGTGTGGTGCCGGCGCTGTCCCGTCGGCGACGGTCCGGCCGCGGCGGGTCCTCGATCCCGCGGAGGGGTGTCCTCGGCGGGACCGCGCCCGCCGCGCAGGGCCGAGGCGAGCGCGGGGGCCGGGGAGAGGTGGCGGGGGAAGAAGGTGTGACCGACCATCAGGGAGTGCGTCGGGAGCGGGTTCACGGGAGCGGCTCGGCCTGAGTGCGTCGAGGGTGCCTTCACAGCAGGGCGTCGAGCGTGATCGGCAGATCGCGCAGACGCTTCCCCGTGGCGTGGTGGACGGCGTTGGAGATCGCGGGCGCGATACCGACCAGGCCGACCTCTCCGACCCCCTTGGTACCCGTGGCGCTGCCGCGATCCGGCTCGCCGACGAAGATCACGTCCAGCTCGGGGACGTCGGCGTTCACCGCGATGAGGTAGTCGCCGAAGGTGCCGTTGGCGATGCGGCCGGTGTGCGGGTCGGTGACGGTGTCCTCGTACAGGGCCATGCCGATGCCGCCGACCGTCCCGCCGATGATCTGGCTCCGGGCCGTCTTCGCGTTGAGGATGCGGCCGCCGTCGATCGCGGAGACCACGCGCGCGACGCGGATGAGTCCGAGGTCCGCGTCCACCCGGACCTCCACGAATTTCGCGCCGTACGCACCGGCCGAGGACATGCCCATCTCGGTGGCGACCGGCGGCGTGCTGTTCCCGTACGCCGTGAGCTCGGACATCCCGTGCCGGGCCAGGATGTCGACGTACGACTCCCCGCGGTCCGGACGGCCGGCCAGGTGGACCCTGCCCCCGCCGCACTCCACGTCATCTGGGGACACTCCCCGCAGCGGCGAGTCCGTGTCACCGCGTGCGAGTTCGGCGAAGGAGCGCACCAGTCGCCGGCAGGCGTCGTGCACGGCGTTGCCCAGCGCGCCGGTCAGGCCGGAGCCGCCCGCCATCATCGAGTTGGGCATGTCGGAGTCGCCCAGGTCGAACCGGACGAGGTCCAGGGGCAGACCCAGTTCCTCGGCGGCCAGTTGGGCCATGACGGTGTACGTGCCGGTGCCGATGTCCGTCGCCGCGCTGCGCACCAGCGCGCTGCCGTCGCTGTTGACGGTGGCCTGCGCCGAGCAGGGCTGCGCGAAGTAGGGGAACATCGCGCTCGCCATCCCGTACCCGACGAGCCAGTTCCCGTCGCGCATCGAGCGCGGCTCGGGGTTCCGGTCGTACCAGCCGAAGCGCCGCGCGCCGGCCTCGTAGCACTCCAGGATCGCCTTGCCGGTCCAGGGCAGCCCGTTGCGTGGATCGACGTCGGTGTGGTTGCGCACCCGTAGGTCCAAGGGGTCCATGCCCAGGGTGTACGCCAGTTCGTCGAGCGCCGACTCCACGGCGAAGTTGCCCTGTGCCTCGGCCGGGGCACGCATGGACGTCGGCACGGCGATGTTGATCCGCGCCTGACGGTCCCGTGTGATCACGTTGGGACACCGGTAGGCGAAGGCGGTTCCCGACGAGAACGGCTCGAAGTCGTTGTCCTCGATGCTCAGGGAGATGAGGCTGCGGTGGTCGATGGCGACCAGGTCGCCCGCGCGCGTGGCACCGATGCTCAGCCGCTGCACCCCGCTGGGGCGGTGTCCCACGGAGGTGAACATCTGCGGCCGGGTCAGGACCAGTTTGACCGGTCGTTTGAGCGTCCGGGCGGCGAGGGCGGTGAGGATCACGTGCGGCCACGCGCGCAGTCCGGCGCCGAAGCCCCCGCCCACGTAGGGCACCAGGACCCGTACCGAGCTCTCGGGGATGCCGAAGACCATGGCCAGGGTGGTGCGCACCATGGACGGCCACTGAGTGGTGTCGTGGACGGTGAGGGTGTCGCCCTCCCACACGGCGACCGTCGCGAACAGCCCGAGGGGGTTGTTGGTGTTGTCGGCCGTCGTGTACGTGGCCCGGACGGTCACCTCGGCGGACTCCAGCGCCGCGCCGGGGTCGCCGCGCGAGGTGTCCATCTGCCAGGGATCGAGGACCTGTTCGGCCCGTGGGTCCCGAAGGTCCAGCAGTGGTTCCTCGACCTCGTAGTCGGCCCGCACCAGCCGTGCCGCGGCCGTGGCCTGCTCCGGGGTCTCGGCCACCACGAAGGCGATGTGCTGCCCGTGGTGCAGGACCCGGTCGTTCCGCAGCGGTGGTGGCGGCGACGCTCCGAGCACCGTGATCGGGCCCGTGCCGACCGACGGCGCGTTCTCGTGGGTGATCACGGCCAGTACGCCGGGAGCGCTCTCGGCGGCCTCGGTGCGCATGCGCGCGATGCGGCCCGCGGCGACGGTGGACTGCACCACGGCGCCGTAGGCCTGTCCGGGGATGCTGAAGTCCATCGGGTACGGGGCGGTTCCGGTGACCTTCCGCGGGCCGTCGACCCTGCTGACGCCCGCGCCGACCAGCGGCCTGCTCTCGACGGTGCTCATGCCGTCACTCCTGAGACTGTCTGCAGCTCGCGCACCAGCGTGCGGCGGGCCAGCGGCACCTTGAACGCCGTGCCGGGGACGGTGAAGGCATCGCGCATCGTCGCCTCGGCGGCGTCCGTGAACGTGGCGGTCGTGGCCGGCGCGCCTGTCAGCACGTGCTCGGCCTCGTAGGCCCGCCAGGGCTTCGTCCCCACCCCGCCGAGGCCGACCCGGGCGCGCCGGATCGTGCCACCGTCCGTGAGGAGCAGGACGGCGGCGGAGGTGAGGGCGAACTCGTACGAGGCCCGGTCGCGGACCTTGAGGTAGCCCGACCTCGCGGCCGCCGGGGGCAGCGGGATCTCGACCTCGGTGATCAGTTCGGCGTGCTCCAGGACGTTCTCGCGCCGCGGGCTCTCGTCCGCCGTCAGGTAGAACTCCGTCAGTGGCACGGTGCGGCGCTCCGACACCCCCTGGACGTGCACGAGCGCGTCCAGCGCCACCAGCGCGACGGCGAGATCGGAGGCGTGCACCGCGATGCACCGCTCGCTCGCGCCGAGCACGGCGTGCATGCGCGCCACGCCCTCGACCGCGGCGCAACCGGAGTCAGGGGCGCGCTTGTTGCACGCCTGGACGGTCGGGTCGCGGAAGTAGCGGCAGCGCGTGCGCTGGAGCAGGTTGCCCCCGATGGTGGCCATGTTCCGCAGCTGCACCGAGGCGCCCAGCAGCAGCGCCTCGCGCACCACGGGCAGCCGCTCGGCCACCGTGGCATCGGCGGCCAGCTCCTCCATGGTCACCAGCGCGCCCACATGGAGGGACTCGCCACGGCGTTCGATGCCGTGGAGGGGGAGGCGGGTGATGTCGATCAGCCGCGGAGGCTCCAGCACCCCGTCCTTCATCAGGTCCACCTGGGTGGTGCCGCCCGCCAGGCAGGCCGCGGCCGGGTCGTCGGCCAGCAACCGCACCGCCTCCTGGGTGTCGACGGCCCGCACGTAGTCAAAGGTCCGCATCGCGGCCTCCCCGGGACGCCGCCTCGCGTATGGCGGCCACGATGTTCGGATAGGCGCCGCAACGGCACAGGTTGCCGCTCATGAACTCCCGGATCTCCTCGTCGGAGCCGGCCCGGCCCTCGGCCAGGAGCGCCACCGCGGACATGATCTGCCCGGGTGTGCAGAAGCCGCACTGGAGGCCGTCGTGCTTCATGAACGCCTGCTGCACCGGGTGCGGTCCGTCGGGCCCGGAGATCCCCTCGACGGTGGTGATGGCGCGGCCCTCGGCCTGCGCCGCGAGGGTCAGGCAGGCCAGCACCCTCCGGCCGTCCACGTGGACCGTGCACGCGCCACAGGCTCCCTGGTCGCAGCCCTTCTTCGTGCCCACCAGGCCCAGCCGGTCGCGCAGGGCGTCCAACAGGGTGACCCGGGTGTCCAGGCGAAGCGTGTAGGGACGGCCGTTCACGTCGAGTGTCACGACCCGTTCGATGATCGCGGGGCGTTCGTCCACGTCCCGCCTGCTCGCCACGTCCGTCATCGCGTCCTCCTCCGGACGGGTCGCGAACGACTCGAGCCCCTCCTGGGGCCGGATCCGGTGAGTTGGTTCGACTGATATGCGCTACTTCATAAATCTTTCCCACCATATAGGCCGAACAGGTGATTCCGCGCGGGCACCGGTACGGACCGGTGCCCACCTGGTACGTTCCGCGGGCCTCCGCTCAAGGGCACCCCCGCACTCCTCGCCAGTCCTCCGCTCAAGATCGTCTCCGCTCTGAGGTCCCCACCCGCACGGCCGTTGTGCGCGCCGGTCCCGTCGTGGGCGCCGGTCCCGGGCTGTCGGCCGCCGGGCCGGCGCGTACGACGGCCTGGTCGCCGTGCGGCCCGAACAGGTGCAGGATCTCCACCGGCTCGGCACCGGCGGGCCCGAACCAGTGCGGTTCGTCGGTGCCGAACTCGGCCACCTCGCCCGGCCGGAGCGTGACCTCGCGCTCCCCGAGGACGAGACGGAGCTCGCCGGCGAGCACGTAGAGCCACTCGTAGCCGGAGTGGGTCACCAGTCTCGGTTCGCGGTACGCGAGCACCTGCTTGAAGACCTGGACCCGGCCGGGGTACTGCGTCAGCGGGACGAGGACACTGCCCGGCTTCCGGCTCCGCGGCTGGAGATGGACCCGCGGGTCACCGGTGGCCGGTGCCGCCACCAACTGGTCCAGCGCGACCCGATGGGCCCGGGCGAGCGGGATGAGAAGGTCGAGCGTCGGGCGGCGCAGACCCGACTCCAGGCGCGACAGCGTGCTGACGGAGATCCCGGTGTCCTCCGCGAGTGCTTCGAGGGTGAGGCCCCGGTCGCGCCGCAGGGCGCGCAACCGGGGCCCGACGGCGGCGAGGAGTTCCGCGAGTTCGGCGTCCATGGGGCCATTTTGCGGTCTCCGCAAAGAACCTGGTTCCGGCACCTCCCCCGACGCGAGCCTGAGCGGGAACCGATCCCGTACCGAAGGGGGACCTCCCGTGCTCACGACATCCCTGGCCGCCCCACCCTCCCCGCTGAGTGCGCGCCGCCGCTGGACGGTGCTGGCCGTCTGCGCGCTCAGCATGTTCCTGGTGGGGGTGGACACCACCATCGTCAACGTGTCCCTGCCCGAGATCGGGCGGGGCCTCGACACGGGCACCCGCGGTCTGGAATGGGCCGTCGACGCCTACACCGTGGTCCTGGCCGGCCTCCTCATCGTCTCCGGCGCGCTCGCGGACCGCTTCGGACGCCGCCGGATCTTCCAGTGCGGACTGACCGTCTTCGCTCTGGCCTCCCTCGTGTGCGCTCTCGCCCCGTCGCTCGGCGTGCTCGTCGCCGCGCGGGCCGCCCAGGGTGTCGGCGCCTCGATGCTGAGTCCGGTGGCCCTGGCGATCGTGGTGAACGCGATGCCCGACCCGCGGGAACGGGCCCGCGCGATCGGTGTGTGGGCCTCGGTCTTCGGGCTCAGCATGGCGGTGGGCCCGGTCACCGGCGGGGTGCTCATCGCCGCCTTCGGCTGGCGTTCGGTCTTCTGGATCAACGCCCCGGTCGTCGTCGCCGCGCTCGTCCTGGTCGCGGTGTTCGTGCCGGAGTCCCGCGCGGAGCACGCCCGGCGCCTGGACCTGCCCGGCCAGGTGCTCCTCACCGCGGTCCTCGGCCTCCTCGTCGGTGTCCTCATCGAAGGCCCTCGCATCGGCTGGACGTCGGCCGCGGCCCTCGTCTGCTACGTCCTGACCATGGCGGCGGCGGCCGGGTTCGTCCGCGTCGAACTGCGCCACGGCGAACCCCTGGTGGACCTCGGCCTCTTCCGGCGACCGCCGTTCGCGTCGGCGGTGCTCGGCGCCGCGGCGGTGTTCGTCGCGCTGAACGTGAGCCTGCTGCTCAACACCCTCTACCTCCAGCACGCCCGTGGCTGGACGCCACTCGCGAGCGGCGCCTCGACCCTGCCCATGGCACTCGGGGCCACGCTGTGCGCACCGTGGTCCGGCACCCTGGTCGGACGTTTCGGACCCCGGCGTCCGCTGCTCCTCGCGGGCGGATTCATCGCGGCCGGCGGACTGTGCCTGACAAACCTTCGGCAGGACACGAGCGTGCCGCTGATCCTCCTCGCCCATCTGCTGATCGGCGTCGGGTTCGGCTTCGCCAACGCTCCCCTCACCAACACCGCGGTCAGCGGTCTGCCGCGGTCCCGGGCGGGTGTGGCGGGGGCGATCACCTCCACCGCGCGCCAGGTCGGCGCGGCGATCGGGATCGCCGTCGCCGGGGGCATGGCCGCGGGGGCCGGACCCGCCGGCCTCGCCGCCGCGTCGCATCCGGGGTGGCTGCTCGTGACGGCCTGCGGGCTGTTCCTCTTCGTCGTGGCACGCGCCGCACGGAGCTGAGGCCGCGCGGAGCCGAGGCCGCACGGAGCCGAGGCCCGCCTTCCGGGCGCCGCCTGGATGTGGCACGGCACGGCGAAATGGCGCTTGGTGCTCGGTGAACGGGGCGGGCAGGACGACCTGGTCGCGCTCTCCCTGTCGCCCCTGACGTGAACCCGTACCGCTCCGCGGCGGTGGGCGTTGGTTCGCCAAGCGGATGCGTCATCGGTGGACCGGGCGGTGCCCGAACGGGTGCCATCGGTGGTGGTGCCCGTCGCCTTGACCGGCTTGACCGGCGTCGCCGCGGGGCCGGCCGCTCGGGGCCCCGTCGGTGTCCCGCTGGGCGATCAGGTCGTCGCGGTCCTTGCTGATGGCTGCCGTCCTGCGCCGGGACTCGTCGAGTCCGCGCCGGGCGGTACGGGCGCGCCGCGCGGTGCGGCGGTATCCGGTCAGCAGCAGGCTCAGCCCGATCATGGCGGCGGCCCCGACGACGATGCCGGACAGGAAGAGCGTGCCCGTGGAACCGGTGACGTGGTAGCCGAGAACGGTGAAGTCGTCGGAGACGAGGGTGTGCCCGCCGCCTGCGTTGCCGAGCACACCGGCCAGGCCCACGACCACTGCGACAACGAGGATGATGAGGCCAACGATGACAAACATGGCACTCTCCGGACATATGCGACAGTTTATGGCATATGTCTACAGTGAACGCCGTGGGCGGAGCGGCGTCCAACGGGGTCCCTGAGAGTCCAGGTGTGGAGCGCCGGGAGGGCCGAACGGGCGAGGGTCGCGGTGACGGCGGGTGTCAGGGGCCTTCAGGCTTCATGGGCGAGGGTGTGTTCCTCTTCACGGACGAAGGCGTGTCCCTGTGCTCCTCGACGGGGCGCCGCCGGTAGGCAGCTGAAACGCCGCCGGATCAGGACGCCCCCGTGTCGTCCGGCGCGCTGTCGGAGCCGAGGGCGCGCAGCATGTCGAGGCAGACGGCGATCGCGGGTTCCTGCGCCGTGGCGTGGCGGACGGCGACCTCGATCGTGCGCGCCAGCGTCTCGTCCGTCACGGGCCGGACGGTCAGCGTCGACGGGAGACGGGCGGTGGCCATGCGGGGGATGAGGACCGGGTGGCCCCCGCTCGCGGCGAGGGCGATCATCGCGGAGAAGTCGGTGCAGGTGTGCCGCACATCGGGCGTGAACCCGGCCGACCGGCACGCCTGGAGGACGGCGTCCCCGCACGCCGTTCGCGCGGGCGCGGTGATCCAGGGCCTGTCCGCGAGCTCCCGCAGGCCGATCGGATCTCCCTCCGGACGCACCGCCGGGTGATCGCTTCGCAGGACGGCGACCAGCGGGTCGGTCCGCAGATGGCGGGTCTCGACGCCGGGGTACGCGGGGGTGGCGAGGTTGGTGTAGCGGTAGACCAGAGCGAGATCGACGCGGCGCTGCAGGAGCAGTCGTACGGCGACTTCGGGCTCGGCCTCCGTGATGTGCACGCTCAGGACGGGGTGGGCTTTCTCCACGGCGTCGCCGAACGGGGCCGCCAGCGGCACCAGAGCGCTGGGGAAGCAGGCGAGATGGACGGGCCCGGCCGGATCCTCGGTGTCGTGCAGCCGGCTTCGGGCTTGTTCGAGAGCGGCCAGCACGCCCTCGGTGTCCTCGGCCAGGCGGTGCCCGGCCGCCGTGAGATGGATGGAGCGGCCGGTGCGCTCCAGCAGCCGGGTGCGGGTCTCCTCCTCCAGGAGGCGAAGCTGCTGGGAGACGGCCGAGGGCGTGACACCGTGCAATTCGGCCACCGCGGTCACGGTGCCGTGCGCAGCCAGGTCGCGCAGGAGAACGAGTCGTCGAACATCGAGCATCAGTTCATCTTAAGTGCCTTCTGAAGGCGATGTAGCTGGACGCGGGCAGGCTCCTGAGGCGACGCTGGCGACACCTCAGTCCATCCGTGACTTGTCCCCACGTCAGGAGCCCGACCGTGCGCGCCACCGTGATCCACGGCCCGAACGACATCCGCATCGATGAGGTCCCCGATCCCCGGATCGAGCACCCCGCCGACGCTGTCGTCCGCGTGGTCAACGCCTGCATCTGCGGCAGCGACCTCTGGGCCTACCGCGGTGTGGCCTCCCGCGTCGCCGGGCAGCGGATCGGGCACGAGTTCCTCGGCATCGTCGAGGAGGTCGGCTCCGAGGTCTCCGGCGTGCGGCCCGGCGACTTCGTGGTGGCGCCGTTCGTCTGGTCCGACGGGACGTGCGGCTTCTGCCGCGAAGGCCTGCAGACCTCCTGCCCGCACGGCGGGTTCTGGGGCGAGGTCGGCTCCGACGGCGGTCAGGGCGAGGCGGTCCGCGTACCCTACGCCGACGGCACGCTCGTCCAGTTGCCGAAGGAGGCCGCCGGCGACGAGAAGCTGCTGCCGGGCCTGCTGGCGCTCTCCGACGTGATGAGCACCGGGCACCACGCCGCCCTCTCCGCCCGGGTCCGTCCGGGCAGCACGGTGGCCGTGGTCGGCGACGGCGCGGTCGGACTGTGCGGTGTCCTCGCCGCGCACCGGCTCGGCGCCGGCCGGATCATCGCGCTCGGCCGCCACCAGGCCCGCACCGACATCGCCCGCGAGTTCGGCGCCACCGACGTCGTCGCGGACCGCGGTGAGGCCGCTGTCGAGGCGGTCAAGGAGCTGACCGGCGGTCTGGGCGCGCAGGCGGTCCTGGAGGCCGTCGGCACCGAGGAATCGATGCGTACCGCGATCTCCATCGCCCGCGACGGCGGCGCTGTCGGTTACGTGGGAGTCCCGCACGGCGGCTCCGCCGGCATCGACATCGGCCAGATGTTCGACCGCAACATCACTCTCGCCGGCGGTGTCGCCCCCGCCCGCGCCTACATCCCCGAGCTGCTCCCGGACGTGCTCAGCGGCGCCATCGACCCCGGCCTCGTCTTCGACCGCACCGTCGGCCTGGACGGCGTACCGGACGGCTACCGGGCGATGGACGACCGCTCGGCCCTGAAGGTCCGCATCGCGTTCTGAGGCCGTCCCCACGGGCCGGTACGAGAGTGTTGTCCGCCGGCCCGTGAACGAGCCGCCGCGACACATTCACCGATGTCGATGTCGATGTCGACGCAGACGCCGGTCCACGGCCTGGTTAGCACCCCTTTTATGCCGAGTTCGTACCGAGTTCGTACCGAGGAGAGCTTCATGAAGATCGTGATCGCCGGTGGCCACGGCCGGATCGCCCGGCGTCTGGGCCGGCTGCTCGCCGCCCGGGGAGACAGCGTCGCCGGGATCATCCGCAACCCGGCCCACAGCGGTGACCTGCTGGCGGACGGCATCGAGCCCGTCGTCCGCGACCTTGAGACGGCGTCGTGCGACGAGGTCGTCCAGGTCGTGTCGGGGGCGGACGCTGTGGTCTTCGCCGCCGGCGCCGGGCCGGGCAGCGGCGCGGCGCGTAAGCACACCGTCGACCACCAGGCCGCCGTCCTCCTCGCCGAAGCGGCCCTGCGCGCCGGGGTGCGACGGTACGTGATGGTCTCCACCCGGGGCGCCGGCAGCCCGCCCCCGGCCGATGCCGACGAGGTCTGGGCCGCCTACGTCCACGCCAAGACCGTCGCCGACGAGTACCTCATGGCCCAGGACCTCGACTGGACCGTCCTGCGTCCCGCGGCCCTCACCGACGGACCCGGCACGGGCGGGGTGCGCCTCACCGCGGAGCGAAGCGTCGGGGACGTCACCCGCGACGACGTCGCACAGGTCCTGGCCGCTCTCCTCGACACTCCCGCCACCGCGGGACTCGTCCTCGAGCTCGCCGAAGGGCCCGTACCGGTGTCCGAAGCGGTCTCCCACGCCGCGAACGCCCGCACAGGCGAGCCCGGCCCCCGGTAGACAACGCCTCCTGAGCGGGTAACCCCACCGAACGTCCAGTGCCCCCAAGGGCTTTCGCCGCTTGGTGACCCGATACGGCTGTGGAGATGCTCCGGCGCCGCTTCGGGCGGTGGTCCGACCGCGACACGACTGGTCCTGCTCCGGGCAGGATCGCGGTGAAGCCCCCTTGGCGGTCGTGCCCCGGGAGGTCGTACGCGATCGAGCGGGCGAGCCATGTACGGTGCGGTGTCCTTGGCGGGACGTCGTGCGTGACGCGGCTCCCACAGCCCGCACCTGTACCGGTCCGTCCGTCGGAAGGCGGTTCGTCGGCCGGCCTGGCGCAGCGCCGGCACGTCACCACCGGTCCGATCGGTGACGACACCGGCATGGAGCCGCCCGATGCGTGACAGCAGCCTCCCGTCGGCCGGGGGGCCTACGTCTCGTCCGCGCTGCGGCGTCACGACCCGCGAAGTCACGGGCGGTCCCGCACAAGCCGTCAAGCCGGGACCCGACCCCTGCCGAGGCGCGGTCAGTGACCCGTAAGCCAGTCCGCCAAGTCGTAGACCGCATGGCAGTAGGGGTCGTAGGTGTTCTTCCGCATTCGCTCCAACTCCCCGGTTTTCCAGAGGACCGGAAGTACGGCATGCGCTCCTGTCACGCCGACGACCACAGAGCCTTCTTCGTCTCGGAGGGGAAGGTCGACACCGAACGGCGGACCATCCCGTGATGTGGGGGCATCCAGGTAGAGGCGTCGCGCGGTGCCCCCTCGGCTTCACACGCGGAGCAGTCGGCCAGCGCCCATCTGAGCGCGGCCGCAAGATTCGCCTGTGGGGATGTCCGTGCCGTGTGCGTCCGTGAGTGGCATGTCGAAGGCCACCGACGTGCCGAACAGCTGTCCGTCCCACAGGACGACGCGACCGACGCCGCGTCGATCCGGGGTATTCATCACACCACGCACGAACCGGTCTTCCCGCCCGATCGCAAACGCCGAGACACGGCTGAGCATCTCGTGCGCGAGCCGAGCCTGCAGACCGGACAGACCTGTTTCGTCCCACGCCAGCGACTGACCCGTCGTACTCGGTTCACGCTGTCAGGGCACTTGTCGACAACCTGACAGCAGGCCGTGGGAACCCCGGATTTGGCCTCGTGGTCGGCGAGCTCATACATGTGATCACTGGTTCTCCCCGTGCTGTTGCGCAACGACCTTCCCGCGAGCGTGAATGATGCCGGGGCGGTCACGCAACACGGCGCCGTGAAGCTTCGAGAACATCGGCGTAGGCGGGAGTCATCCCATGAGCAACGGTTCCCGACAGCGCGAACACCGACTGCCGTCCGCCACCGCCTCACGCGCCTTCGGTGTCCGGCCGCTGCGCCGACTGGAGCGGGTACTTGGGCAGTCTTGAGCCGGCCGCCAACACCTCGAGGCAGGTACGGCGGCCCTCTTCGTCGAAGTCGAGGTTGATCACGCCGCGGACATCCAGCAGGTCACGGGGATACCTGTGCGCGGAGTTCACGCGGAAGCGCAGGCAGGGAGCGTGCTCACGAGCGTGAGGCGATGTTCTCCGCGAACTACGAGTCCAAGGCCCGCCATTGTAGACTCAAAAGTGCCCTTGACCAGCAATGCCGGTGATTTAGGGTGTTTCTGCAGGTGAGGACGCGTGTCTCGGGTTCCGCGTGACTTTGAGTGAGTAGCTGACGTGGCTGGGAGGGCGGGGCTCGTCCCGGCGTTTGGCTTCGAAGGTGTTCCTTGGTGGCTTCTTGAGTCGTTGGCAGCGGCGGTCGCGGCGAGGGGGCAGGAGGTCGTTGAGGAGTTCGTGGACGACTTCGAGTCGGGCCGCGCAGAGGGCTTGCGGGTTCGCTGCGGTCTGTCCGGCGGTTTTGAGCCGTGCGAGCTGGAGGGTCGTGGTGAAGGAGATCCGGTCGGGATCGATCTCGCCCTGTTCGGCTGCGTGGACTTTGAGTGCGCACAGTGCCTGGTAGACGGTGAGGAGCGCGTAGATCTCCTGGCAGATGAGCTCGGGGGTCTTGGACCGCAGGATGAAGCCGGCGCCTCGCAGGCGGTTTTTGAGTTCGGCGAAGCCGTTCTCGATCTCCCAGCGCTGGTGGTAGAGCTGGGTCAACTGCCGTGCGGGCGCTTGCCGGTGGTCGAGCAGGCTGGTCGCCAGGCGGAACTTTTCCACCTGGGGCGGTCCGTGCTGGGGCCGGACGGTGACGGTGTAGTCGATGATGCGCACGAGGTGTCCTTGGGGCAGCCCTGTCGGGGTGCGGCCGTGGAAGCGGGCGTTGCCCAGGCGCTGGCCTTCGGCCGGGGTGGGCATGACGGACACGTACGAGCCGTCGGGCAGAATCCACAGTGGTGGCAGGACGAGGTTTTTCTTGATCCGCCAGGCGAGGTGGCTGCCGGTCGCTTCGACCAGCCCCCATAGTTCATGGCCGGCGAAGTTGCGGTCGGCCAGCAGCAGTATGCCGGGCCGCAGGGAGGCGAGCAGGCGGCGGGCGAGCTTGTGTTCGCTGAATTGGGCAATCGAGTCGAAGGCCGCGTCGATGAGGGCGTGGGTGCCACACTCGATCAGGGCCATCAGTCTGACCTGTGGGTTTCCGCTCTTGTTGGTGCCCTCGCGGCCGGTGAATCCGAACGCGGCGGCGTTCTCGGGGGTGTCCGGCACGTCCAGCGCGGTGCCGTCCCAGGCGACCCGTCGCAGGCCGAAGGCGAACGCTCCCGGGGTCGTGGGTGCCGCCTGGGCGCCGCACCGGCGTTCGAACAGCGCCTGGAACGGCTTGTCGCCCAGGCGCTGGCGGGCTCTGGTGAGGGCCGAACTGGTGGGCAGGCGCTGGACGAGGCCGCCCGGCAGGTGACGCAGTTTCTCGGTCAGGGTCCGCAGGGCTGCCCGGTATCCCGGCGGCCCGGCACTGTCGGAGCTGCTGAACAGGCACAGGGCCAGGACGAAGTAGACCACCGCGCGGGCCGGCAGAAGCCGTCGACGGCGCTCAACCGTTCCGGTCAACTCCAGTACCTCGTCGACCACTTCGGGGGTGATCTCCTCTGTGAGTACGCCGAGCCGGATCCGGTCCCCGAACTGCGGCTCCGGCCCCCTTCGCGGGCTTCGAGGGGACACCGGCCGGACCGCCGTGGTCACGGTTGAGGCAGCAGCGATGACAGACTGAGCGCCCAACGGGGCTCCCTCGCAGACAGTCGGATCTTGGTCGATCTTCTGTCCTACCGGGAGCCCCGTTGCCCTGTCTTGAGATCATCTGGCGCATCATCACAACGTGGCAGATCACCTGCGTCCCAGGGGCCAACTCACCCAAAACAACCATCGCCGAGCGCTCTACCTGCACTGATGCGCTAAATCACCGGCATTGCAGGTCAGGAGCACTACTCGCGTCTCTGACGCACTGCGGTAGACGCCACCGCTCGTGAAAGCCCGAGGCTAGCGGCAAGCGAAGCGGCTGCAGATGGAGCTGTGGGACGTCTGGCCGCCCGTGCGGGGTAGCGCATCGAGAGAGTCTGTACACAGAGAGCAAAAATTGCTGTTGTTAACGCCGTCAACGATGCCTTGCGTTGATGGAGGGATTGACTCTGTGTACGGTGGCCTGTATGACCGACAATCCTGCTCTACCGGCTGGCCCGCTGGTTACCGGATCCGAGATCGCAAGGCTGGCGGGTGTCACCCGTGCCGCCGTCTCGAACTGGCGGCGCCGGTACGCCGATTTCCCGACGCCGTCCGGTGGCGGTGTCAATAGTCCACTGTTCGATCTGACCGAGGTGCAGAACTGGCTGGACGGGCAGCGTAAGGGGCAAGAAGCATCGGTAGAGGTGCAGTTGTGGCAGGCGCTACGGCGAGTCTACGGTGACGACATGGTCGGCGGGCTCGTGGCTGTCGCCCGCCTCCTTACTGAGGGGGAGGTACCAGAGGGGCTTCCCGCCGACGTCGTCGGGTTCGCGCGGGATCTGGCCGGGAGCGGTAGCGCGGCAGAGGTGGTGAGCACGCTCGCCGAGCGTTTCACCGATTCTGTACGACGGGCCGGATCCGACCGGGTCACCTCAACGCGCATCGTCCGTGCCGTGCGCCACCTCGCCGGTTCCATTGCGTCCGACGCGACCCTCTTCGATCCGGCGTGCGGCATCGGGACTCTGCTGCTCGCGGTCGGCGCAGAGCAGAGACCGAGGTGTTGTGGGCAGGAGTCCGAAGCCCGCAGTGCCCTGTTCTCGCAACTTCGGGCCGATCTCGCTGGGCGCACTGATGCCGACATCGTCACGGGGGATTCCTTGCGCGACGACCGTTGGCCGGACCTCAAGGCCGACCTGGTGGTCTGTGATCCCCCTGTCGGTGAATCCGACTGGGGGCGCGAGGATCTGTTGCTCGACACGCGGTGGGAGTTCGGCATCCCGTCTCGTGCCGAAGGTGAACTTGCTTGGCTGCAGCACGCTTACGCGCATACAGTGCCCGGCGGTCGCGTCCTCATGGTCCTCCCGGCCTCTGTCGCCTACCGCAAGGCCGGCCGTCGTATCAGGGCCGAGCTCGTACGACGGGGCACTCTCACTCAGGTCACGGCCCTTCCATCCGGCACGGCGGCCTCGCACGCGCTACCGGTCCACATCTGGCACCTGCGCCGCCCGGACGCTCTGGGCGATGCTGTGACCAGCGTCCGCATGGTCGATCTGACAGCGAGTGATCCGGACGGATCGCTGGAACCCCGTCCCGAGCAAGTGACAGAAGTGCCCCTGATCGAACTGCTGGACGATGTAGTGGACCTCACACCCGGTCGTCACGTCGAGGATTCGCATCGTGACTATGCGGTCGAGTATCGGAACTTGAGAGCGGAACTGACTGAACAGGTGCGATTGTTGGCGGAGTTGCTGCCTAAGCTGATCGAAGGCGATGGTCCGAGTTCCTTGGACGGGCCCACCGTCAGCGTCGCTGACCTTGTACGTGCGGGGCTCGTGGCTTTCGGCGATCCGGGGCCGGTCTCGGTCAGCGACCAGCTCGACACCGACTATCTGCAAGGCTTCCTGCGCAGCGCGGCCAACACCCGGCGTTCCACGAGCTCAAGCGGTACTTTCCGCCTCGACGGCAAGGGCGCCCGCATTCCACAGATGGACATCACCGAGCAACGGCGGTACGGGGCGGCCTTCCGTGCGCTCCAGGAGTTCGAGGAGCGGGCGCGTCGCGTGGCGGAGCTGGGTCGGGACGCTGCGGCACTGGCAAGGGACGGTCTCAGCAACGGGGCTCTTAGTCTTGGAAGATGACCGAGCGTCATATCGCAGTGGGTTGGGGATTGGGCTGCGGAACGAACGAGCTGGCCGCTCCGCTCCAGGTGACCGACAGCGCCTCGCGCGCTCGCGTGCACGCCACGAACAGCAGACACCGCTCCCGCAGCAGGTCCGAGTCGTGCTGCAACGCGTCAACAGAGGCCGGTGTCACCTCGCGGGAGAACGGCAGCGCGCTCGCCGTCACTCCCAGCACGGCGACGCAGCGGAACTCCAGCCCCTTCATGGCGTGCATGGTGGCGAGGCGCACCCCGTCCACGTCTGGACTTGGGTTGTCCTTGATCCGGACCACCGGAATCCTGGCAGCGGCCAGCTTGTCGTACGCCTTGTCCAGCAGCACGTTGAAGCGTGCGCACACACCGATCTCGGACGGCCGTATGCCTTGGGCGATCCAGCCTTCGACGCGCTCGACGAGCGCCGTGACCTCCGCCTGCTCGGTGCCGTAGCCGTCCGTGTGCGGCCGACGGCCGTGCAGCAGCGAGCGGTAGCCGGCCAGGGTGTCATTCCCCTCGCCGCCCAGGTCGTCGACGGACACCGGGCTGAGGATGCCCGTGGACCAGGTGAGGATTTCCTCCGTGCTGCGGTAGTTGATGCGTAGGCGGTGGGTGCGTCCGGCCACCGGGATGCCGAGCGAACCGAGCGAGACCTTCGCGTCGTAGATCCGTTGGTGAGGGTCGCCCGTAATGAAGAGGTCGTCGCTGCCAGGGGCCACGGCGCCGCGCAGCACGCGCCACTGGGCCGGGTGCAGGTCCTGCGCCTCGTCGACGACGACATGGTCATGCGTGGGGTTCGAAGCCGCCAGGAGCTCTGCCGCGCGAGCGCACATCTTCAGGTGAGTGGTGTTCTTCTGGTCGCGCAGCATCGTGTCGAACAGTTCGACAGCCGGCCACAGCTGCTCGCGCCGCACGGAGGACAGGGCGCTGCCGCGGCCACGCCGCACGGCGGTGCGGTAGGCATCCAGGCTACGCAGGTCCTGCGCGAGGACGACGTGGCGGTACTCCTGGGCCAGGAACTGCTCGGTCCATGGCAGTCCGAGCTTCTTGACCACACGCTGCCACAGGACACGCTCGTCCCGGTCCCCGATGGGGGAGAGGGACTTGCTGTCGAGACGGCTTACGACGCCATGGGCATAGGAGTTGACCGTGGTGACGTCGACGCGGCCGAGCAGGGCGGGGTCGTTGTCCAGGAGAAACGCCAGGTTCTCACGCAGCGAGGCGGCGAGTGCGTTCGTGTAGGTGGTGAGCAGGACGCGGGTGTCGGGCGAGCGGGTGAGGAGATGCTTCACGCGATGCAGTGCGGCGACCGTCTTGCCGGTGCCCGGGCCGCCGGTGACCTGGACGGGACCACCGTACGACACCCGGTAGGCGACCCGGCGCTGCGAAGGATGCAGGAACACCCGCCAGGCCGCGAACGGCTTCTCCAGGATGTCGGCGAGTTCCTCCGGCCCGGTGACCAGGGTGATACGGCTCTTGGTGTTGGCGATGACGACGGCCAGGCTCTCGTCGGGATCGGGTCCCGCATCGACCGGGCGGCGCACAGCGACCACGTCCCGGTACACGTCGTCCGGGCTGAACTTCTCGGCAAGGTACTGCAGCACCTCGCACTGGTCCTCCGGCAGAAGCGTCTCGAAGGCCTGCAACTGCGCCTTGTCGACGATCGTGCGTACAGCCTTGAGGACCTGGTCGTCGATCCCGAGATGGTGCAGCACTGTGTCGGAGTAGTTGGCGAAGAGTAGCGAGTCGGCGGCCGCGGCGGCTTTCTCCAGGGCCGGAGTCAGCTGCTCGATGGCGACGACATTGCGGACTTCGAGCCCCCGCGTCGCGGAGTTCGTCGTGTACAGCCGCTTGGCCGCCCAGGTGTAGGCGTCGTCATGTCGGACCACGTTGACCAGCAGGAACACATCACTGCCGTCGTCCGGTGCGAGGACAACGCCCCGCCAGAAGTCGTTGATGCGGATGGTCCGCATGCGGGAGTCGCGCGCCTTCTCCACGGACTCCAGGTGCAGCCCCTTGTCCGCGTGGAGTCCGGACACGGTGAGTTGCTGGAACTTCTGCATCGCCTTGCGCACGCCGGCCTTGACGGGCTTCTCCAGCACGTCGAAGCTCTCCCAGAAGCTGTTGGCGAACGCGAGCTGCGGCACGAGGTGCACTCCCCACCCTGGACGGACACTCCGCAGCCGATCATACGCGCGGGGCGTTGACCAGCCGTTCGGCGACCTCATCGATGTCCGCGAGCAGCCCGGCCGGGTCCTGATCGAGGTCGAGGGCGTGCTGATGGATGACGATGCCGGCGTGGCGCACCCGGTGGGCGGCGTGCGAGGCGTTGCCCTTCGCGTACACCAGGTGTCCTTCTGGCAGGCCGAGGGCGGTGCAGTACGCGAGCATCTGGTACAGGTCGGCGTCCGGAAAGCCGTTCCGCTTCTCCGCTTTGTACTTGGCGTCCACCACGGCACACGGCGTCCCGTCCGCGCCGTACAGCACGAAGTCGGGCTTCATGCGGATCGCGGCGGCCTGGTCGAGATGGTGCGGGTCCTGGAGCCGGGCCGTGTGCCCCGTGCCCCGGAAGGCGTCCCGCAGGGCCACGGTCACGAAGTCCTCGAAAAGCTTGTTCATGTCGAAGAGGAATCCGTCGATGCGCAGTCCGCCCGGGGTGTGTTCGGCGGAGGACCCGTCCAGGACCACCCGGGCGAGGCGCAGGGCATGGTGGTAGCGGGTGTTGAGGCGGGTGGGGCGCCAGTCCGGGATCGACTGCCCACGCACGATCGCGGTGACGTCGGCGAGGCGGGCGCGCTGGTGCAGGAGCCTGCGACGGACGTCGCGCGGGACGCCGGGCAGTCGCAGGAGGCGCTCGACCGCGGCGCGCAGGATGCGGTTCTCCGCGATGTCGGTGGAGAACTCGTCGTACGCCACCTCGATCGGCAGCATCGCCCCGAAGCGCCGCCTTATCTGTTCGGCCTCCCTGAGCCGGCCACGGACAACGAGGGCGGATTCCTCAGTCGTCCGGTACCCCTGCAACAGCCCCTGCCGCAGTGCCCGGTCGATCTGCCGTTCCACGGAGTGGGCGAGTGCCGGAAGCACCTCTTGGTGCTCCGCCACGTCGACCACACCGTCCCGCCGGCCCTTTTCCGGGGCGAGGCTGTAGCCGATCAGGAAGAAGAGGCGGGCGATGGGAACCTTGGCGGTGATCCGCACGGTGAACGGTTCGCCGCTTCCGGGCACGGTGACGGACACGGCCCCCACCTTGCTGCCCGCCCGCAGCGACCAGCGGCCCGGAGTGTAGGGGTCCGGTGCCGCGTCCACGATGTCTCCGGCTGCCAGCACCCGGCCGAGGGCCTCCGGCAGCGTGATGCTCATGGCCGGCGCGTGCTCGACCAGTTCGACGGCGGATGTCATCCGAGGGACTCTCTCAGCGCTGCCAGGCCGTACCGCTTCTCGATGTCCACACCCTCCCCGTAATGGTGTTCCTCCATCAGCGGGAGGATCTTGGTCCGCCAGGTCCGCTCCAGACCGCCTTCACGGTAGACACCCTGTTTCATCAGGTACGAGGGCCCGATACGGAAGTCGGCTTCGTCGATACGGGAATTGAGCGCGTCAAGCAGATCGGCCGGCTCGGGATCCCTGCCCTCCCGGGCCAGCCACCGACGCAGAAGACCGCTCGTCGGCTCGATGCGCGGCGAGAGTTCCACGAAGGCGAAACGGCGTCGCATGGCCGCGTCGACGAGAGCGATCGACCGGTCCGCCGTGTTCATGGTGCCGATCACGTAGAGGTTCGGAGGGAGAGCGAAGTCGTCGCCGGAGTAGGGCAGTTGAACGGACTTGTTGCGGTATTCGAGGAGGAAGTACAGCTCGCCGAAGACCTTGGCCAGGTTGGCACGGTTGATCTCGTCAATGATGAGGAAGTGAGGGATGTGCCGGTTGCCCTCACGGCCTGCGAGATCGGCCAGCTCGCGCAGGGGGCCCGCATTGATCCGGAAGGCGACCTCCTTGGTCTTCGGGTCCTCCTTGGGCCGGAAACCCTCGACGAAGTCCTCGTACGCGTACGAGGGATGGAACTGGACGAGCTTCACCTGCTCGGGCCCGCCGCCCAGGAACTCGGCGAGCTTCAGCGCCAGGTAGGTCTTCCCGGTGCCCGGCGGCCCGTACAGCACGAGCTGCCGTTCGTCCGCCAGCAGGTCGCGCACTTCGCGTAGCCAGCCTGTCTCGTGCACCAGCAGCTCGTCGGCGAGGGTGTCGGTGGGGTCGGGCAGCTCGGGCTCCCGACGGGCCACGAGCGCCGGGATTTCGCCGCTGGGGTCGCGCTCTATGGCCTCGGCCTCCTCCGCCAGCTCCTCGTCGCTGCGGCCCAGTCCCTCGACAAGCGCCTGGACCGTGGAGAGGTCGACGACATCGTGCTGGATGGACAGCCGCTGCTGGAGCTCCTCCGGCAGGTCGTCGTACGCATAACCGGAGGGCTGCCACTCCACCGGGCGCCGCAGGTTGGACCGCCGGTCCTCGGACTCGGTCTGCTCCGCCTCGCCGGTGATCTCGCCGATGTGGAGATGCCCGCCCGAGATGGTGCACACAGTGTCACCGGGCTTCATGCGGGAGAGAAAGGCATGCAGCTCGTCGACCAGCTGCTGCTTCTGGCTGTAGGTGGCGGTCGACTCGTAGTCCTCCTGGACGAGAGTGCGGAGCTCGTCCTTACTGATGCCCTGTTCGACACCCTGCCGGAGCCGGGACGCGGGGAGGGTGACACGGCCGTCCGGCAGCCACAGGCGCTGGACGAGATCGAGCCCTGTCACATTCGAGCCGCGGACGAGCCAGGGACGGTTCGGGCCCGCCCATACGCCCGGCATGTAGTCGGACAGCGGCCTGTCGTCCTCGGTCCGCCACTCCTCCCATCCGTTGCGCGGGGCACCCACCAGCAGCACCGCGGCAAAGGACGGCGAGCCGAACACCACGTCCTCGGTCAGCTCCAGCCAGCCGGGCCAGCGTGTCGACGGCACCAGCACGCCGCCGGACGTCAGTTCCTCGCGTCGCTTGACCGGCGCCTTGAAGTGCTTGCCCAGCGACGGCATCACATGCACCCGGGCGGGCGAGCCGGCCCGCACCAGGAACTTCCGGCTCCCGTTCGTGCCCGTCTCGCCCAGGAGCACTCCGCGGGCCCGGTCGATGCCGTCCCCGTTGGGCAGCCGGAGCCGGAACTCCCGGTAGTCGTCAGCCATGGCTCTCCCCCTGCGTTCCGCTCCGATCTTGCCCGCAGCGTACTCGGGGCCACTGACAAGAACGGCGAACCGTCCACCGGGGAGCCCCCTAGGATGGGAAAGCGTTTTCGATCACGGGGTGCGGGTGGCCACCGGGTGCGGTGGGCCCACGGGGAGGGCATCGACGTCATGACGGAACAGAGCACAACCCATGCACCTGCTTCGGTCTTCGGCTCGGCGCGGAAGACCTGGCTGTGGGCGCGCGTCACCGAGCTGAGTGAGGCACTGCGTGATTTCGGACCGTGGCTGCACGAGCTGATCCCCGGGGATCTGGGGGACCGGCGGCTGGTGAGCGCCCTGACGCTGTGCTGCGTCGCGGCCGACGAGGCGCGTGTCCAGCCTGTGGCGGAGACCGTCGCCTGGCTGGAGCTGTTGATCCCGTACGGCCATCGCCACGACCTGGCCGACATCGTGAGCACGCTCCGCTCGAGCCTCACCGCGGTCGAGGAACCTGCGCTCTGGTCTTGGCAGGCGCAGGCGTGGGAGGAACTCGTCCTCGGGCTCTGGAAGCGCGAGAGGGCTGGGACTGTTGGACAGGGCAGGGCCGACGACGAACTGGTCTCCCGCTGGGGCGTACGCACAGCCGACATGGCGGCTGTCGCCCACCCCGCGCACGTGCCGCACGAGGACGGCGAGTCGCTCACGTCCCTGACCGAGCATCTGGACGACGAGGCCGAAGAATCCCACAGCATGCTCGCGCGGGCGGTCCTGTCGCAGCCGCGGGTCGCCGACACGATCGAGAGTTCACTGGCCGTGTACGAGGAGAGCCTGCAGAACGCCGGGCACCTGGCATTTCTCGCGGAGCAGTGTGTGCGCGGAAGGGAGTTGGTGGCGTGGTGCGAGAAGCAGGCGATCGGCGGGTCCGCGGCGACTGAGGACTTCCTGGCGGAGTTGAGTGATTCCGCCGACACCTACACCGCAGATGTCCTCGATCCGGTGATCCACTCGCTCTCCGCCTGTGAGCGGACGCTGTTCCACACCGCCACGCTTCCCGACCGGCACGACCGCCACGAGTACCTGTCCGCGTTTCTCGACTGCCTGGAAACTCCTTCGGCGAACGCCTGGCGGGACGGGGTGCTGGACCCCGGAGTGGTGGAGGAAGCCGACGAGCGTGAGGCACGCGGGGAACTCACCTGGCACGCCATGCGCGGATCTCTGCCGGTCTGGTACCACATCGTCACCTCCCCGCAGGAGCGCGCGGCCGCGCTGGCCTTCTCCGGCCGGGCCTCGTCGTCCGTGATCCGGGTCGACGCCGACGTGGTCGTGGCACGCCAGGGAGTGCTGTTCGAGGAGTTGGAAGGGGAAGGCGCGGTCGACGAGCCGGACGACTGGTACCCCCAGCCCGGTGTCCGACTGCAGTACGCCCGGGACAGCGCCACCGACCTGTGCGAACTGCTCGCCCTCGCCGAACTTGGCCACGCCCGGCTGGAGTTCGTGATCCGGGCCGCGGGCGGCGGATTCGTACTGCTGCGGTCGCTGCGGGCGGAAATCCGGCACGACGACGCCGTGGACTGGCGCCGGGGCGCGCTGCACGGCCTGCGGCAGCTGGTACCGGACGTCGACGACCTGGCGGACGCCGTCGCGGCCGAAGCGCAGCCTGTGGACCTGCTGGACCTGGACCGCGACGACGAAGACTGGCTGGGGCTGGACGAAACCTTCACGAGGGTCGACTCGGACACCCCGGAGACGCCGGCACCAGCCCCGGCACCGCCGCGCCCCGCGCGGCTGCCCGCCGACCTGCTGGCCAAGGTGAAGGCCATTCTGCGCATGGCCGAGGATCCGGCCGCCACGCAGGCCGAGTCGGAGGCCTTTCTGCAGAAGGCTACGGCCCTGATGGCCAAGTACGGCATTGAACAGGCCATGCTGCGCGGCGACGACCCCACCTCCGAACAGCCCGCGGACCGCGTGATGGACATCGCCCCTCCTTGGGTGGGCGAGTGCAAGCGGCTCCTGTCCTCCATCGCCTATGCGATGCGCTGTCACCCCATCTATCCGGGAGGCAAGGCCGACAAGCACCGGGTCCACCTGTTCGGCTATGCCTCGGATCTGCACTCCGTCGAAGTCCTGTACGCGAGCCTGCGCCTGCAGATGCTCCAGGGGGCCGAAAGAGCGGATTCCGGGCACCGTCTGCCCGGCGAACTCCCGCGTGCCTACAAGCGCTCCTGGATGCTCGGCTTCATCCGCGCCGTCGCCCTGCGCATCGGTGAGGCCGAACGCGCGGCACGCGCGGACACCGAGCGTGACCGTGCCGAGGCCGCCGCGCCGGACGGCGGTGTGCAGGGGCGCAGCGTGGCGCTCGTCCTCGCCGACCGGACCACCGCGGTGCAGGCCAAGGTCGCAGCCCACTACCCCAAGGTCGGGAAGGTGCGCCGCACGCGCTTCACGGGCAGTGGCTACCGGCAGGGGCACGCCGACGGGCAGCAGGCCGACATCGGTGGCCTCACGGTGGAGTACGAGAGGGAGCAGCCGGACGAGCTCATGGCTTGACGGTCGCGGCGGCATCGGGGTTCGGTCAGGGGCGAGTTCAAGCGGTCGTGGGGACATCGCACGTACGCGCATCTGCCGGGCGCACGACCCCTGACACGGGGGCTCAGCCCAGCACCGAGCCGATCCATGTGGTCGCCTCTTGAGGCAGCGCATGGGTGTCGACGCCGAGGACGTGGATGACGCCGAGTTCGCCTTGAGGGCCGCTGACGTGAAGGCTGCGGTGGGCGTGCCCGCCGGGCCGGGGATGGATGATCACTGCGCTCGGGGCGTCCCCGGGGCCGTAGCCACTGCCGTAGGTGAGGAGTTGGTGGACGTCGGCCGCGCTCACGCCGTGGCGATCGTAACGCTTGTACTTGGCGTCGACGGGCAGCAGCGTGGGATGTGCCGCGACCTGTCCGGGAAGGCTGAGCACGAGGTCGGGGCGGAAGGCCGAGACGTTGCCCAGGTCTCCACGGACGGTGATGCCGGTACCGCTGCCGCCGGGTACGGCGTGGCCGCCGTACGGGCCAAAGGCCTCGGTGCCGAGACGGCGGACGACGGCTTCCCAGAGCGCGGGCATGGCCAGCAGAAGGCCGTCCGCCGCGATGCCGTGGTCGCTGAGCAGGTCGGTCACGCCTCCACCGCGCAGCAGGAGGCGGGCCCAGGTGTGGGCAGGGCGGTAGCGGGCATTCAGGCGTGTGTAGTGGGTGCGGTCCAGCGCACGGAGCGCCGCGGCAGGGGTGGGGGCCTGTGGAAAGGCGCCGGCGACACCGTGCAGGGCGCGCGCCATGTCGGGACTGGAGGTCAGACCGAGCGCGGCCTTGAGCGCGCTCCCCAGAACACGGTTGTCCCAGATGTCCGCCTCCCGGTCGAAGGTTCGGACGTGCAGTTGATCCAGTTGCCCGTAGCGGTGGGTGGCCTGGGCGACGACGTCCAGCCGTCCTCGGAGTACGGGTTCGACACTCCGGCGGCGTACGTAGTCCCGGCGCAGTCCCTCCCGTAGGAGCCGCTCGCACTGTTCGAGCAGGGCGGCGGCGACCAGGTCGGCGTAGCCGTCGGGTCCGGTGGCCCATCGCCTGGCCGTCGCCGGGACCGGTGTGCCGAGGGCGTAGGCGAGCCAGCTCATGAGCTGGTCTCCAGGGATGGCGAACTTGGGCGCGATGACGACGCGGATACGGTCCAGGACCAGGACTCCGACGGTCGCGTCGGCTTTGAGCCGCCATCCGACGCGGCCCGGGACCAGGGTGAGGCAGCCCCGTGCCTGGAGGGCTTGCAGGCGGTCGATGTCCCGGGGAGTGAGCTGATCGGGCTCCAGTGCGGTGGACTCGTACTCGCCGAGCCGGAGCGTGGTGCGGTCAGGCATCCGGGCCGGACACGCCGCTGGTGAATTCGGTCGCCAGCGCGTCCGCCAGGTCCTGCGGGGACATAAGCAGCGGGCGCCCGGTGTCGGCGTCGACCAGGCCGCCGAGGATGAGGTGCAGCAGTTCGGCCCGGCCGAGACAGTAGTCCTCCAGGAGCGGGATCACCTCGTGGTGGAAGGCCGCGGCCAGATCCTCCTCTGTGTCGATCGGCGCACCGTCTCGGAGCAGATAGGCATGCCCTATCTGGTGGTCGGCGTCGAGGTGGCGCGTGATACGGGTGTTGAGAGCCTCGAAGAACGCAGCCAGGTCCAGGGGGCCCACCGTCCCGGAGACCGCGTCCGGGTCCGGACCCACCGACAGGAAGGCGAAGCGGCGCCGGACCGCGGCGTCCAGGTGGCTGATGCTTCGGTCGGCCGTGTTCATCGTGCCGATGATGCGTACGTTCGGCGGGACGGAGAAGCGCCGCTTGCTGACAGGGAGGGCGACCGGCAGGTTCCGCTTGTCCAGTTCGAGAAGGGTGATCAACTCGCCGAAGATCCGCGGCAGGTCACCGCGGTTGATCTCGTCGATGACCAGCAGGAAATCCTGTTCGGGGTGGGCGGTGGCCCGGCTGCACAGAGTGTGGAACAGGCCGTCCGTGAGCGCGAGGGTGAGCCCGGGACCCGTGGCACTCAGGTCCGGTTTGAAGCCCTCGACGAAGTCCTCGTAGCCATAGGAGGGATGGAAGGTGACCATGTGGACGCGGTCGCCGTGCAGCATTTCTGTCTGTGCCTTGGCGCGCTGGTCGGCGTTGGCATCGAGGGCCTCCGCGCGACCGTCCATGGCAAGGGCCGCGCCGAGCGCGAGCCGGGTCTTGCCTGTACCGGGCGGCCCGTGCAGGATCACCTGCCCCTTGCGTTTCAGAGCGTCCAGGACGGTTTGCACGTCCTCGGGCAGTGCGACCGGCGTGGTCTGGGGTTCCGTGCCCGTGCCCGTGTCGGAGTCGGCCCGGTACGCGGTGAGCTTGGCGAAGAACGCCGGGTCGATCCTGGCGAAGGTGGACCGCCATTGCCTGGGTTCCGGCAGCCGCTGCGCGTGCGACAGATCCCACTCCACCGGGACGGTGTGCTGGAACTCCTGGCGGTCCGCTTCGAAGCGGTAGTTCCCACTGACCGTGCCCGTGGCCAGTACCTCGTCCACCCCTCGATTGGCCACGATCCGGTCGCCCTCCTCCAGGTCACGGAAGGCCAGCAGCCGACGGGCGAGCGTCAGGCTGCCCCCGCTCTTGCGGGGCCAGTGCACGTCCAGAGCCTGCTTCAGATCCGTGTCGCTCTGGTACAGACCGAGGTCTCCGACCTGCTCCCATCCCACACGTATGACTCCGTCCGTCCGGCACTCCTCCCACAGACGGCCGCGCTCACCGGGAGCGATCTTCCAGATGGTGCGCTGTCGGGACCGCGGGTCGGAGTGCTGGTACAGGAAGTGCATTACTTCGTACCTCGTCCAGCCCTCGAACTCCGCGTGGTCCCGTACGAGTTTCAGCAGACGCCGGTTGCTGCGCCAGGCCGGGGCGTCGCCCTGCGCCGAGTCGCCCAGCAGCAGGGCGACGAACCGGCGCAGATGCTCCCCCGCGTAGATGGGCAGAAAGTGCTCGGGGAAGTAGGTCGCCAGCGTCTTTGTCACCAACGTCGGCCCGTATCGCAGCACTTCGAGATCGTCCAGGGCGTCGAAGTCACCCGCAGTGACAGCTTCGAAGGCCTGGACGAACTGACCGCGCAGGTGGGCCCAGGCCTCCTGCGGCTCCATGCCGCGCAAGGGAGCGGCCAGGCGCCATTCGCCGGAGACGTGGTGGTACATGATGTGCTTCGCGGCGCTGCCGCCCTTGATGCTGCCCAAGTTCGGCGTGAGGAACTCCAGCAGCCGGCAGTACGTCGGCCCCGATCCGGGGGACGCGGTCTGCCCGAGGGCGTAACGCTCCAAAGGGAGTTCCGCCCACTGCTTCAGCGGAAACTGGGACAGCACCTGCCTGCGCTCGTCCTCGGCAACCGACTCGACGTCGGCTACGGCCGTCCGGTCGAACTCGGCTGCTGCCGTGCGTACATCCGCCCCGTCTGTCATGGAGGCCATGATGCCCGAGCGCGAGGTGGCGGTTCCCCGTGCGTGGCAAGGTCGGCCAACTTCCTGCGGGCGAGGCAGGCGGCTGGCAGCATGGCTCAGCGCGGCGAGGTCGTTTTCCCGGGCGATGTGCGCCACGGCGACGGGAGAGATCGTGCAGGACTGGATCTACATCCTCAATCCGAACAAGGACACCCTTGATGGGGAGCCGGCCGACAAGGAGACCATGCGTCGGCTCTCCCACGATGACCCCAAGAGCGACTTCTGGCTCAGCCGACGCAACCACATGAACCCGGGTGACCGTCTGTGGTTCTACTTCGGCCAACAGGAGTCGGCGGTCGCTGCGGTGGCCGAGGTCGACAGCGAGCCGCAAGAAGCCCCTGACGACCCGGACTTCGGTTACCGGGTCGAGGCGACCCTGCTACCCGGACCCACCGACGCCTTGTACGGCAACCCGGTGAGCCGGGACGAGTTGGAGCTGGGCCAGGTTCGGTCCATTCAGAAGGTCAAGCCGGGCGCGTTGAAGATCCTGCTGGAGCGGGCCGGTCTGTGACCGCCTGGGGCGGTAAGTGCTGATGGCTGTGCGGGACCTGCCCCGCTCGGGAGAGGTTGCCGGCCTTCACTGCTCACCCCCGACATGTGGCAGGGGGCAGCGCCGCATCGGCAGGAATCCGGAGACAATGGAACACGTGGAGCCGCCACTGCTGTCGTTGCCGGATCCGGGTGCCCGCGCGGCTTTGGTGGTGGCGGGGCCAGGCCGCGTGGATGACCGGAACACCGTTGGCAGGCGACGGTGTTGACGGGGGCAGGATTTACTACGTTGACGGCGTCAACGGATTCCATCGCTGGACTCATGCGCTTCTGTGTGTGATCGGCCGGGTGGAGGTCGGGAGGGCGAGCCGCTGAGCGAGCCGTGATGCGGACTGGACCCTGGGACTGCACGCGGGTGGTGCCGCCATCCCCTCTGCCATCGGTCAGGAGCCCGGCATTAGAGTGTCTCCGCAGATGAGGGGGGCTTCATCGCACGACCGCTGCCTGCCCGGAAGGGCGGCTCGCCGGTCAGCCGCAGGCTTGCCGACGCCCGAAGTCGGCCGCGTCGCGCCGTCCGATCGATACGTGAAGGCGCAGAACACCAGGGGGGTACATGACTCGTCAGCGCGATCCGCGGTGTGGTCTCTGCGGGCGGACGGCGTCGGCCGTGCGGCCGTGCCCGGTACGGGGGAGTGTCCCGTGCCGGTGAACCTGCCTGAACGTATCGGCCCCTACCGACCGATCCGGCGCCTCGGAACCGGCGGCATGGGCACGGTCTACTACGCGACCGATCCCGACAGCGGGCGTCCCCTCGCCGTCAAGGCCCTCCACCAGGGCTTCGCCGACGACCCCGCGCACCGGGCCCGCTTCCGCCGGGAGACCACCACGCTCCGCAAGGTCACCGGTCCGTACCTCGTACCGCTGGTCGACGCCGACCCCGACGCCCCGCTGCCCTGGCTGGCGACCGCCTACGTGCAGGGCAACACCCTGCACGAGCACGTTCGGGACACCGGGCCCCTGAGGGCGGACAACCTGCTGACTTTCGCGGCGGCCGTCGCCCACGCGCTGGCCTGTATCCACGGCGCGGGGGTCGCCCACCGCGACCTGAAGCCGACGAACGTCCTCCTCGCGGCCGACGGGCCCCACGTCGTGGACTTCGGCATCGCCCACCACCTGGACGCCACCGCCATCACCGCGACATCGGTGACGACCGGCACTCCCGGCTGGATGGCACCGGAGCAGCTCACCGACGGCATCACCCTTCCGGCCTGCGACATCTTCTGCTGGGGGCTGCTCGTCTCCTATGCCGCGGCAGCGGCCCACCCCTTCGGGGCCCCCACCGGGATCAACCACCGCATCATCAGTGCCGCGCCCTCGCTCCAGGGCGTGCCCGACGCCCTGTTGCCCCTCGTCCGTGACGCCCTGCACAAGGATCCCGGGCAGAGGCCGAGCGCCGCGGAGATCGCCGAGCGGGCGGCCGCCGTGTACGGGCCGACCGGGACCGTCGTCTTCCCGACCATGGCCTACACGCGGTCCTTCGAACGGGCAGAGGCCGCTGTCACCGTGCCCCTGGACCGCATGCGCTGGAATGTCCCGCTGCCCGCCGAGCCCTCCTCCGACGAGGAACCCGCGGGCGAGGAACCTGCGGGCGAGGGAACCGTGGGCGACGAGGAGGCAGCCGCTCCGCCGGTGCCCTCAAAGCCTCATCTCCCGCAGGCGTCCGGAGAGACGACGTCCTCGCCGAGCGCACAGAACGCACGCCGGGACGTTCCCCTGGTCCCCCTTCCTTCGTACGTCCCGGCCTCGCTTCCCGCTGCCTCGGCGGTCGCACTCGCCGGGCGCCGTACGCGACGGCGTCGGGGCGTCCTCTACACGGTGGCCGCCGCCGCCGCGGTGCTGGGCGTCGTGGGCGGCGCCGTGGCGGCGGGCAACAGCGGGACCGGAGCCGCCGCGCGGCCCCCCGTCGCCGACCCGACGCCCGAGCCGAAGCGGACGGCGCCGAGTCAGACCCCCGTTGCCATGGATCCCTCCCCGTCCGAATCCCCGAGCGCCGAGGAGACCGCCGTCCAGGAGCCGGAACCGGTGGCCCTCTTCGGGGGCCTGCGTGTCACGTTCCCCGCCGACTCGAAGCTGGAGTTCTCCGGCTCGGGCGACGGAGACTCGGCAGATGGATCTTCCTGGGCCACCTCGGATGCCTCGGAGACTTCGGATACGACCGCCGCGACCAACGCCGACTTCACTCTGTCCGGGGACTCCGACACCGGCGTGCACCTTCTGTACGCCCCGGACCTGACCCTGGATCAGATCAAGGTGGGCCAGAAGGACTCCGGCTCCATGTGGTCTGTCGAAAGCGAGGACACTGACACCGTCACGGACGAGTCGGTGATCTCCCTGAAGGAGGGGCCGCTGACCGACGTCGGCGGCAAGAAGGCCATGAGCTGGACGTTCGGCACGGATGTGCTCCCCGACTACGACGGCTCCCGCAAGAGCAGCCACCGCGTGTGGTGGCTGCCGTACAGCAAGTACCTCCTCTATACCTACGGGAAGCACGACAAGGTCGCCGAGGCCGCGGTGGATGAGCTGATCGAGGGGATCGGCTTCAAAGCCACGAAGATGCCGCGTGACTGCGCCGACGCTGTCGTGGGCCTGGACAAGGCCGCCGCCAGCGGTGAACAGGCGGACGACCACGGCGCCCTCACCAACTGTTACGACGCCGCGGTGAACGGCGCCGAACAACTCGATCCGGGGACGGTGCACACCAAGACCGAGGCCGCGTGCGTCGCCCTCGTCCAGGCCTACGCCGGGTATGGCGCCTACCCCGGGTACGACGAGGCGAAGGCCTACAAGGAACTGCGCCCCTGGTGCGACATCCCCGGAGAAATCCGCAATCCGCGCCTGCCGGACTGGGCTTCCTGACGCCACGACGGCCCGTCCCTGTCAGTCGACGGTTCCGGTCACTTCCCGAAACGGCCGATCGCCTGGCGGGGACTGCACCAGCAGCGCCCACACCGTCTTTCCGGAGGGCGGGCGCGGCTCCGTGCCCCAGCGGTCGGCCAGTGCGTCGACGAGGAGCAGGCCGCGGCCCGACTCGTCGTCCGGGCCGCGCTCCGGGGGAATCGCGGGGCGACACTCGCCCCGGGTGTCGCTCACCGCGATGCGCAGGGTGCCGGCCACGTTGTCCAGCGTCAGTGCCAGCAGGAAGTCGCGGCCCTGGAGGCGGCCGTGCAGTGCCGCGTTCGCCGCCAGCTCCGCGACGACGTGTTCGGCCCGCTCCATGACTCCGGGTGACAGCTCCCAGGCTGTCAGGCGCTCCATGGTCAGGAGACGGGCCAGGCGGGCGCCGCGACGCGTTGAGGAAAGCTGCTGCGCGAAGGTGCTGACAGTAGAGCAGAGTTGGGGAGTGGAGGCGTTCATGGGTAAACCGTGGCGGGCGTGCGGGGGCATGTTCCAGTAGCGCGACCCGTACGCTGCGTCAGCGTACGGGCACGTTGTGTGGACAGTACGGGGATCTTGCCGTCACTGTGGGTGCGTCGATCGCGGGATGCCGCAGAGTACGTACGCACCTGGAGGTGGCCGCGTATGACGGACAGCAGCGACGTGACGGCTTGCGACGGGGAACGCGAGCCCGACCCCTCCGACAGTCTGCGGACCTTCGGAGCCGTCGTCCAGGCCCTGCGCGAGCACGCCGGGCTCAGCCGGGTGGAGTTCGGAGCACAGGTCCGGTTCTCCAAACACACGGTGGAGTCGGTGGAGTTGGGGCGACGGATGCCCGACGTGGCGTTCGTGGAACGGGCGGAGGAGGTATTGGGGAACACCGGCGCACTGCGGAGGGGCGCCCAGTACGTGACGCGGGGGCGCGGTGACGTGGGGCTGGCGGTCTGGTTCCGGCGGTGGGCTCGACTGGAGCGGGAGGCAGTGAGTCTGTGTACGTATGAGTGCAGGCTGGTGCCGGGGTTGTTGCAGTCGGAGGCCTACGCGCGAGCGGTATTCGAGGGGACAGTCCCGGTGGCGCCGGACGAGCAGTTGGAGAGCTTCATGGCCAAGCGGATGGAGCGACAGCGGCTCCTGTTCGAGCGGCCTACGACGCCGTTCAGCTTCATCGTCGAGGAGCATGTTTTCCGGCGCAGGTTCGGGGACGCGCAGCAGGTGCGAGGCATGCTCGACCATGCCTTGGCGCTGAGCGCGCCGCGCAATGTGACGCTGCAGATCGTGCCGTTGGAAGCCGGGTTGCATGCTTGCCTGGATGGTCCCGTGCAGCTTTTGGAGACTCCGAAGGGGCAGCGACTCGGTTACTCCGAAGGGCAGCAGAACGGGCGTCTGATCTCCGATCCGAAAGAGGTGAGTCTCCTCCAGCAGCGCTATGACACACTGCGCTCGCAGGCTCTCAACGCCAAGGATTCGCGGGGTCTGTTGGAGCGACTCCGAGGAGAACTGTGAACACGACGGAACTGGCGTGGTTCAAGTCCAGCTATAGCGGTAGCCAGGGGGACAGCTGTGTTGAGGTCGCCCTCACCGAACAGGCCGTGTGCGTAAGGGACTCCAAGGACGTGACGTGCCCGCACTTCGCCGTCGGGCGTGAGGGGTGGACGCGGTTCGTGGGGTTCGTGGCGGGGGCCTGAGCCGCGTTTGTCCCGGCAGTTGCGTGATGACGTTCACCGCCGGGACACGGGTCAGCGGAGGTCCGGTCCGCCCGCCTCGGCTATCTCGTCGAGCAAGCTGATCTCCTCGTCGGCGTCGTCCGGGCCGTCCGGACCGGTGTCGGGAAACGATCCGGGAGCCTCCTCGTCAGCGAGATGCGGGTACTTCTCCAAGAGGAACCGCCGCCGGTACGCCATCTCGGCGGCGTCGACGATCCCCTCCAGAGTGGTCCAGTTGAGGGCGCCTCCAACGACGATCCCGAATGCGGGTACGGCCTTGCCGAGCCCCTTCTTCGTGAGGCGGAAGCCGAACGCCTTCGCGAACTGCTGGGAGACCTTGGTGACAACCGCGTCGTTCAGGACCTCCCACGTCTTGCCGCGGAAAAGTGCCTGGGTGAGCCGCGAGATGTCGGCCATCGCGGCGTTCTTGGCGGTGGCCGAGCTTGCCGTCCCGACGTTGACGACAGACATCACGAACAGCTTCTCGACGGGCTCTTCGGGATCGTATCCGTAGAAAAGCGAGACCTGGCCGACGGCACGGGACGCGAGTCCGAGGACGACTGCGGTATCGGCGACGAAAGCGCCCGCGATCGCACCTCCCGAAGGGGCTGCCGCGGCGCCGGCGGAGGCGGCGATGACGAACTGTCCTCCGGAGATCACCAGTCCAGCACCCGCTCCGGAGAGCGCTGCGGCGGCGGGGTAGTACAGGCTCGCCGCCCGTCCACGGACCGCGTCGATCTGCTCAAGGTCGAGGCGGCGCAGGTCGAGCAGCGATTCGACGTCGTGTCCGCGCTTCTTGTGGAGCGCCACCACGCGCGTGGGGGAGAGGCCCGCTCGCGAGGCCCGCCCGACCGTCTTCCGTATGGACTGAGCGGCAGTGCCACTCCAGTCCGGGAGAGCGTCGGCGGCTCCGCGCGCCCCCGCGCCGACCTTTTGAGCGCCCTTGGCGACAGCTTCCTGTCCCCGCGAAAGTGCCGACTTCGCCCGTGGGTGATTCTCCAGTTGCTTCGCGGCACGCTTGCCGAGTTCCGAGACGCCGTTGGCGACTTGCTCGCCGGCGTTCCTCATCGCTCGTGACAGTGGGCGGCCCTTGAACTGCTGCACGGCCTGCCATGCCGCGAGCTCGTACTCCGAGGGAAGCGGACTGAGCTGCTCCGGGTACTTCGGGTTGCTCATGGTTCGTGGTGCTCCTGTCTCGGGGTGAGCTGTCAGGCGGGGTGGCGGGGGCCGTGGCCCGGGGGCGGGGTGAGGGTGGACGTGTAAGTCTGGCCATCCACGAGGGTGTTCTCCAGACTCAGGCCGGCTTTCGCCATGCGGTCGTACTCGGTGAGGACGAGGCGCTTGGTGCGGTACTCGCCGTACTTGGCAATCTCGTTGTTCTTGAGGCCGCCGTTCTCGGTCTGGAAGGACTCCAGGATGTAGTCGGCGTCCTCGGCGGAGATTCCGTAGAGGTGGAGGAAGTAGGCATCTAGCTCGGCGCGGAGTTGGGCTCGGCGGTCTTCGTTCCAGGTGAAGGGGGCCTCGGTGTCGCCGAGGTCCTTGGCCAAGGGTTGCATGTCCCAGGCGTTGTAGACGAGTTCAAGGGTGCGGGGAGTGAGGAAGGGAGTGTGGGCAGCCAAGTCGTTGGGGTGGGGGACGGGGAGTTGCTTCCAGGTCATCAGTCCCAAGTGGATGCCGCCGACCTTTTGGCGGGCTACAAAATCGAAGACCAAAGAACTTTGAGTAGCAGCCAAGGCGGCTGTTAGTTCGACCGGGGTGCCGGGAAGCATCAAGGGGAAGCTGTTACCCACTGCCACCTTTGGCAGGAACGCTGGAATTGCCGTTCGCTCATCAGTTGCGCGGGCAACATCGCGCCAACCCAGCAGCCATTCCTGTTCCCACTCCAACTCGGCCAAGCGCAGGTCCACGCCAGCGACGGTGATTTCCTTTCCCTTGCGTACAGTTGGGATTCGTCCGCCTTCTTTGATCCACTGCCGGGGCTGTGTCACACCGTATGCATTCTCCTTATCCCCCAGGGGGACATGTTCGTAGTCGTCATTGCCGAGGTCGTAATAGCGGTTCCAGCGATGGTCAAAGAGGTGCGCCATCTTCGCGTCGTACAGTGGCAGCATTCGTTCCTCCTCTCGCACGAACGCATTGCCCTGAAGTTCCCATCCCTCTGCTTCTAGCCCGGACCGGTCGCGGAATAGGTCGGAGTCATCCGTCAAGTTGAAGAGGTGTTTGAAGGTGATGTGCCAAGGATTGCCGTCCTTGTGGCCCTCTGTGACAAGAACTGGAAAGCGGGACTGAATGGCAGTGGTGAGGTCCGCATTCCTGCGCGTCCGAAATACTGGCAAGGTCCCCGTGTTCGGGTTGATCAGGGTGATCTCCTCTGGGGAAAGCGAGAAGACGGAATTGCCTTCTGCGAGTTCGTCCGGGTGACCGAGGAAGAAAGCGAACCGCGCGGAAAGTTCAGTCAGGCCGCGACCAGTGAGGGAGATCAGTGCGAACTGGTAGCTGGAGTGCACCGCCGGAAAAATTCTCTCCCGCCTGCCGTTTTCAAAGTCGTACAGGTGTGATACCGAACCTCGTTGTGTCAGATCCTGAAAGAGGAACTGTGCGCCCGCGCCAGTAGCAATCTGGGTAGGGACAATAATTCCGCAGCGGCCCTGGGGCGCGACAATGGATACAAAGCGTTCGGTGAAGAGCTGATCTGTCTGGAGAGAGTTGACGCCCTTAACCGCCAGACCCTTCCGCAGTTGCGGATACGCTCCTGAAGCCCCTAGGAACAGGAACGACGACTTCACCTTGCGCCGGTCTGCGTAGTAACGGGCACCTTCCTCCGGATGCTCGGCAGCCCACGTGACGATGGCGGTACGCCGTCCAGCACCGGAGATCTCTGCGATAGACGGCTCGACCACACTGAAGTACTCCTGGTCTTTGAAATCGACCCGGTCCCACGGCGGATTCCCCAACACGCAGTCGAAGCCGCCCGCCCACCCCGTCACCGGGTCAACCCCCGGCGCCGACAGGCTGTCAGGCACGCTGAAGATCTCGGGAAACTCCAAGTACCAGTGGAAGAACCGGTATTCCTGGCTCAGCCGCACGATCTCCTCGTGGGTCTCAGCCAGTGCGCCCTTGCCCTCGGAGGACTTGAGCGACAGGAAGACGCGCTGAGTCACAGGCGACGGTGCGGCCTCCGTCTGCTCCCACATGAACGAGGCGCACCACGCGTCGGCGATGTGCAAGGCGTTGAGATAGGCCGGGGATTCGGCCCACTCGTGATAACGGTCGGCCAGTTTGCGGACCTGGCCGAGTTTGTCCGTGGGGGCGTCGTCCAGGAGGCTGCGCAGCTCGGACGCGAACGCCGTGTTCGTGATGCTCACCGACTCGTCGACGGCGGCGTCCAGCGTGACGATGCCCTTGTACTCGTCCTTGTTGCGCTTGAGCCACTCCCGCGCCACCGACGCATCGTCACCCTCGACAACCTTGAACGCCGCCTCCGGAACGCCGCCCCGCAGCAGCGCTGGCGTTGCACCGATCAGCCCGTTCCCGAGCTTTACGTGCGCGTCGAGGAAACCGAGCGCCTTGCCGGGCTCCAGGGCCTCCATCCACAGCGACACCTTGGCCAGCTCGACCGCCATCGGGTTCAGGTCCACCCCGTACACGCATCGCGCGATGACGTCGTGCAGGGCGTGACGGACACTGTTCGGGGTGGGCTCAGGGGTCTGCTCCCGTACTGCCGCCACCCGCTTGGCGATGCGGCGCGCGGCGGCGACGAGGAAGTGCCCCGACCCACAGGCAGGGTCGCAGACGGTCAAGGTCAGCAGCTCGGAGGCCACCGTCTCCCGCGCGGCCTCGTCCGTCTGCTTCGCCTCGACGGCCCTCTTCTCGCCGCGCTCCTGAGCTGCGTCTATCACTGGGTCGAGGGTGGAGTCGAGCAGGACGTCGACCAGCGAACTCGGCGTGTAGTACGAGCCGGTCTTCTTGCGCTCGTTGCCCGCTCGGGGCACCAGCTCGAACGTACGGTCCGCCCCGGGCTCGGGCACGAGGTCGAGGAGGGACTCGTAGATCGCGCCCAGTTCCTCGGCGTCCAGAGTGCGGTAGTCGACGGTCCGCCAGCGCTTCGCTTCCGTGTCGCGGACGATGGCGAGGTGGCGTACCGCAGCCAGCAGGTGGACGTTCGCGAGGGACAGCTCCCGCAGCGGGGCGTCGGCCGGCGTGGCGTCGAAGAGGCCGCCCAGACCCGGCAGGCCCAGCTCGGGCAGGCCCTCCTCTTCGCCGAGGGCGCCGAGAACCAGGCGGAGTGCCTCGTACCGGTCGGAGTGCGAGGTGCCCCGACGGCGGCGGGACTGCTCGCGCAGCCTGGCGGTGGAGAAGTAGTCCGCGTACCGCTTGCGGACGTCCTCCGACGTCCTGGGCGGGTGCAGGGCGTCGCGGTCCTCGGCGACGAAGACGAACAGCAGACGGTAGACCAAGCGCAACAGGGCCGCGTGATAGGTGTGGCGGTCGAAGTTCTCGCGCAGGGTGCCGTTGGCCGGGTGCTTGAGGAAGCCCGTACCCAGTTCCTTGATCGCGAGCCGTACGCCCACGCTGATGTCGTCCAGGAAACGGGCGCCGAGCCGGATCGCGGCGTCCCGCCAGACCTCCAGCCAGCAGGTCCACTGGGTGCCGCCTTCAGGGCTCTCGAAGCGGGAGGCGTGCAGGAGCCGGTACAGGACGACGAACTCGCTGAACAACTCGCCGTCGAAGATCGCTTCGAGGTCGAACTCGACGTACGCGGCTGTGGCCAGCGCGTTCGAGTCGCGCAGCAACCGGAGCTGGCGGCCGTTGGTGAGCAGTGCCCACAGGTGGGGTTCGGTGCGGTTCAGGGCTTCCTGGAGGAGCGACTGGGGAGCCGGAGAGCCGGCGCCCTGATGCTTGTCGAGCTTGACGTTCCAGGTGGTCACGTGGACCAGCGTCTTGTCCCGGCGGTGGCTGATCGGGAACGTCTTCGTACCATCGTCGGAGATGATGCCCCCGGAGCCAACCGGGGACAGGCGCCCGAAGCCGAGAGCTTCGAACAGGGGCTCCACCCAGTTGACGCGGGCGTAGCCGGTGCTGTCCGGCCGGACGGACGCCTCGGGCTCGGCCGGCAGCTTCTCGCGCAGCTCGCGCCACAGCGACTTGAGGTTGTCCCACTGGCGCTCTGCTTCGTCGCGCACCGAACGAGAGCCGGGAATGCGGTAGTCGGCGGGGGCGAGGCCCCGGAGGTCCTTGGTGACCTTGCCCTCGGAGATCCGAACCAGCATGTCGGCAGGCAGCAGGCCTCCGACCGTGTGGACGGCGGTGAACACCTGGTGGCGGGTGGTGGCGGACATCAGGCGGACACTCCAGAAGCAGCGGCCGGGGTGGCGGCAGGAACGACGGGCAGGTAGACGTAGACGCCGAGGATGTCGGCGGGCTTCTGCGCGGTGACGGACAGGCCGCGGACGATCTCGCCTGACGCCTGGCGCACCCGACGGTGCGAGGCGTCCAGCTCCGTGGCCAGTTCCTCGCCGTATGTCTCCAGATGGCCGGTGACATCGGGGAGTTGGGTGAGGAGACGGCTCATCGTGCGCTCGGCGTAGTGCCGGTCGGTGCTCTCGGCGGCGGTGGCGTCGAGGAGGTCACGCGCCTGCTCCGGCGACAGCCACTCCGCCTTCTTCGGGGAGCCCTCGAAAGCGATCAGCCGGGCGTCCTCCGCCACCACCTGCTTCTCGCCGCTGCGGGACGGCAGCGTGAGGTGGAAGCGGTAGCGGACGAGGAGCAGGGTCGTGAGAGTGCTGACCGCCTCCGTGGTGACCACACCGCAGCGGCGGGCCGGGCGTGCCCCGTCGGCCTGGGTGTCCAGGGCGGCGTTCAGGACGTGGGACGCGAGGGCCCCGACGACGGGGTCGGTGCGTACCAGCGCCGCCTCACCCCTCGCCACCGCCGGGTTCGCGCGGAACGGGATCGGGCGGTCCTTCTCGATCACCTCGGCGCCGACGGTCGGCGCGAGGGCGTCGCGGAGGCCGACGGGCGTGCCGCCCACCTGGGCGGTGAAGTCCTCGCCGTCGCCGCGGATCACGGCGTTGAGGGCGCCCAGCGACTCCCGTACGAAGGTGTCGATCTCGCCCGCGCCGCCCAGTGCCTCGCGGATCGAGGCGACCTCGCGGGCCACCTCCTGCGGACGCACGGAACGCTGGGCGAACCGCGAACGCGAGGCCTTCTCGCGCTCGGCCGCCGAGTTCCAGTCGCTGTCCAGCTTCTCCGTGCTCACCTTGAACGCGTCCGCGCTGAACAGCGCGTCCTGGTCGCCGCGGCCGCGCATCAGCAGCCACTCGACGATCGCGTCCGTCACGCCCGTCGACAACTCGTCGGGCACGGAGACGGAGATGCCGAGATCCTTCTTGATCTGGCGGTGCTTCTTGATGAGGACTTCGAGGACCTTGCCGTCGATGCCGTTGTCGTCGCCGTACAGGGTGATGACACGGACCTGGTCCTTGCGCTGGCCGTAGCGGTCGACGCGGCCCTCGCGCTGGTCGTGGCGCGTCGGGTTCCAGGCCAGGTCGTAGTGGACGACGGCGTCGAAGTGCTGCTGGAGGTTGACGCCCTCGGAGAGGCAGTCGGTGGCGATGAGGACGCGACGGGCGGCGGCGTCCGGGCCGGCCTCCTCGGCGAGCTTCTCGATACGTTCGAGGCGCTGCTGCGGGGAGAGCGTGCCGGTGACCGCCTTCACGACGGTCTTGGCGCCCAGGGGCCCGCGCCTGCCGGACTCCTTGTCGTTCTCCAACTGGGCGGCGAGGTACTCGGCCGTCGGGATGTAGCGGCAGAACACGATCGGGTTGTGGCCGTCCGCGAGGAGCGCTTTGAGATGCTTGATCAGCGCCTTGAGCTTCAGGTCCTTCTCCGGACCCTCCAACTTCCCCGCGATGTCGGCGAGTTCCGCGAGGTACGGTCGGCGTTCCTCGGCCGTCTCAGCGCCCGGCGCGACGTCCATGCCCTCCATCGCGTCGCTGTCGGCCGCGTCGCTGTTGAGCGGGGCGCCGAGCTTGTCGGCCTCCTCCGCGGACGCGGCGATCGCCGCCGCCGAGCGCGTGCGCAGTGTCTGCGCGGCGGCGCGCGGGGACGAGACCAGCGAGCGGAGCAGCGCGATCGCCGACCACCAGGCGATACGCGCCTCGCGCTTGCCCTGGCTGCCGGCCTCCTCGACGCGCTCACTCGCGTAGGCGATGGCGTCGTCGAGCAGGGCCCGGTACTCGGGCGACAGCTTGTACGTCTCGTCCTTGAAGTAGCGGTCCGAGGGGAACGCGGTCCGCTCCGCGAGCGAGTCGTCGGTGAGACCGTCCTCCTTGGTGAGGTACTGGCGTACGTCCGCCCGCTTGCGTGCCACGAAGTGCTGCGCGAGGAGCTTCCTGCCGGTCTCCGAATCCAGGCTCACGTGCGCCAGCTCGGGCTTGACCAGGCCGAGGAGGTTGCGGAACGCGGATTCCTTGCCGCTGTGCGGCGTCGCCGTGACGAGCAGCAGGTGGCGATTCTCGTCCTGCGACACGCGGCGCAGCAGCTCGTAGCGGAGCTGGTTCTGCGAGGCCGTCGAGGTGTCGTCGGCGACCACGCAGGTGTGTGCCTCGTCGACGATGACCAGGTCGGGGCAGTGGCGTACGAAGTCGTCGCGGTGGCGCGGGGACTTGATGAAGTCCGTCGAGACGATGACGTACGGGTACTTGTCGAAGAGGGACTGGCCCAGGTCCAGGCCCCGTTCGAGGCGGGAGACCGTCGAGGAGAGGACCAGCTCCGCGTCGATGCCGAACTTCGTGCGCAGCTCCTGCTGCCACTGCTCGGCGAGCGCGGGGGAGCAGAGTACGGCCAGGCCCGTCGCCTCGCCCTGGGCGAGGAGCTCGCTCGCCACCAGGCCCGCCTCGATCGTCTTGCCGATGCCGACGTCGTCGGAGATCAGCATCCGGACCGTCTTCTGGCGCAGCGCCATGAGGAGCGGTACGAGCTGGTAGGCGCGCGGCTCCACCGCGATGCCGGCCAGGGAGCGGAAAGGGCCCGCGCCGGAGCGGAAGCCGACCCGCAGCGCCGTACGCAGCAGGCCGGCCGCCCGCTGGTCACCGAGGTCGCTCGGCTCCGGCGGCGCGAACTTCGCCTCGTCGACCGTCTCGAACGCCGGGAACACGGCGGCGATGTCGTCGTCCGAGCCGCCCAGCGGACGCAGTACCAGCAGATCGGGTTTGCTCTCGGGGAGCACCACCCATTCGCGGCCGCGGGCCTTCACCAGGGAACCGGCGGAGTACGTGAGTGCCATGTGAGTCTTCAAGTCCTCTGGATGGGCGTTCAGTTGGCGGACGGAGAGCCGAAGTAACGGGAGTTGGTGTCTGCGATGGCGTCCCAGTCGGCGCCGTGTGCGAAGCGGATGACGTCCCAGCGGGCGTTGAACAGGCGGTCCTCGGCGTCCTCGTCCCGGGAGGTGTCCTGCTCCTTGTCCGGCGTGTCCACGAAGACCGCCACGTTCACGCCGGGCAGGCGGTACACGTAGTCGGGAGTCGCCATCGCCTCGGTGAGGAACGAGCCCGGTTCGTCCGGCAGCCGTAGCCCGCGTGCCTTCGCCCAGCCCAGGAAGTCGCCCTCAGCGGCCAGTTCGGCCGCCGATGCCGCCTCCACCGCCGCCTCGACCGGCGTCGGCTCGGCAGCGGGGGAGACCTGGTCGAGCAGTCGCCGGTACTGCTCCGAACGTGACTCGCCGCGCGACTCGCGCCGGGCCGTCGCCGTAGCGAGCCGCACCAGCAGGTCCCGCACCGAGTGCCGGTTGATGAGGGCGTGGTTGAGCTGGTTGCCGTACGTCAGGAGGCACTCGTAGCAGCCGAGCGCGCACGGGCGGTCAGGGTGCGGTCCTCCCTGATCATTGCCGTCCGCGTCGAAGTGGCAGATGTCGAGGGCGCGTATCGCTGCCTTGGCCAGGGCGTCGTCCTCCGCCTGGAGACGGCGCAGCACACCCGCGCCGCCCTCCGCGGCCTCCGTGAACAGGATGCGGTCGCGGGGGCCGTCGTCCGGCGGCAACAGCTCGCTGGACAGCTCGGCGTCCTCCAGCTCGAACGCGGCCTCGATGCCCCGCTCCAGGGCGTACATCAGGGAGAGCGCCACGGGCTCCGGCAGGGGCTCGTCGAGGGTGACGACGAGGATGTTGCGGCGGTCCTCCACGTACGGGATGACCCGCTTCTTGCGGCGCCGCTCGTTGCCGTCCGTGTCGATCACGGGCAGCTCGCTGGAGTCCCCGGACGCCTCGGACGCGTCCTTGTCGTTCATCCAGCGGCCGTCCGTCAGGTCCAGCCAGTAGCCGGCCGGCTCGTCGTTCTTGGCGCGCACCCGGCCGACGTTGGTGATCCGGACGGTCGCCGAGTCGCCGTACGCGACATCGGCGAGCTGTGCGCCCGAGGTGTCGGAGATCGCCGCGTTCAGGCGGCCCTTGCGGGTGCCGTGGTCCTGGAAGCGGTACGACGTCTCCAGCTTGAAGCCCGCACGGCGCCGCTCCTCCTCGTCGGACGAGATCCCCTCACGGCGGGTGGTGTACACGGTGTGCAGATGCAGCAGGCCGTACGTCGCCGAGCCCAGCGGCTCGTGGCACATGGCGCAGCGGTCCTCGAGCTGCTCCGGATCGTGGTGGTAGCCGCATTGCGTGCAGCGCCGGGCCTCGCTGGTCGCCAGCTCGCCCGAGGAGTCCGGCGGCAGCTGGATGCGGGTCACCTGGTAGCGGGCGCCCTCGTGGTAGATCAGCGCACCCGGTCCGAACTCGCGGATCGCGAGGAAGCGCGGCCGCTGGAGGTAGTCGCCGTCGCCGCGGCGGCGGCCGATGGTCGGGATGTACGCGGCGAGCGGGAGCCGAGGGAAGCTGTAGCCGGGCAGGAAGCCCTCGGACGCCAGGTAGCGGTACGGGTTGAAGTCGGAGAGGACCGACTTGCTGTCGGCGCTCTCGTTCATCAGCAGGTTCAGCTGCGTCTCGGCCTCACGACGGCGCGCGTTGGCACGGACCCGGTCGCCCTCGGTGAGGCTGTAGTCGAGGCGGCGCCTGTTCTGGATGTACTGGTCGTCGAGCGCGGAGCGGAACAGCTGCCGCCAGCGGTCGAAGGCCCGGTCGAAGCGCTTGGCGACGGTCTGTACGCGATCCTGGATCCAGTCGTCGTGCCACCATGTGGTGTCGGCGAAGTCGGGAAGCAGCGGGCCGAGGACGCGCAGGGCCGCGTCGACGGTGCGGCGGCGGGCGCTCTCGTCGAGGGAGGCCGCGAGGATGTCCGGCAGCAGTTCCAGAGCGGGGCTCGGACGCTCGCCCGTCTCCGGGTACGACACGTCGAGCAGCTCGGGGATGGCGCGGCCCAGCTTCAGGCCGGCCTCCGCGATCCAGATGCCCTGGAGGTGGGAGAGGACCAGGTCCTCGTTGGCGAGGTCCAGACGCGGCGGGGCGACGGCACCGGCCACCATGCGCTCCGAGCGGCGGAAGTAGTACTGGTCGTGGCTGTTGCCCGTGGCGCAGTACGTGGTGACGAGGGCGGGCTGGCCGCTGCGGCCCGCCCGGCCCGAGCGCTGCGCGTAGTTCGCCGGTGTGGGCGGCACGTTGCGCATCATCACCGCGTTGAGCTGGGAGATGTCGACGCCCAGCTCCATCGTCGGGGAGCAGTACAGCAGCTTCAACTCCGCCTTGCGGAAAGCCTCTTCGCGCTGCTCCCGCTCCTGGGGTGAGACCTGCGCGGTGTGCTCGCGCGCGAACAGGCCGGACAGCGCGCCTGCCGCGTCCTTGTACAGGTCGCGGAAGAACGTGTTCACGCGCGGACCGTCACCGCTCTGGTAGGTGCGCGTCAGCGGGTCGTGCGTACCCCTTTCGCCCTTGCCCGCACACCAGATGAGGGACTGTGCGGCCACGCGGTAGCCGGTCGCGGACGGGGCGGAGGACCTGCGGTAGCGGCCCGCGCGCTGCGGAGCCTCCGTCACCTCCTTCACCAGGCCGGCCTTGGCCAGTACCTTCAGCAACTCCTCGATGACGAGCTGAAGATCGGCCGGGTCGAGTTTCTTGAACGAGGTGTCCGCGCGCCGCAGGTACTTGCCGAACTTGCCGCGTGCCGACAGGAACAGGGCCGAGCGGTCCATACCCGGGCGGGAGGGGTGCGGATACGCGGTGCCGACCTTCGGCTTGTCGGCGGCGGACAGCACCCACGGGTCGATCAGCCGCTCCTCGCTCGCCCGCTGGAGCGAGTCGAAGTCGTCACGGAAGTACGAGACGTCGATGGCGAGCGAGCGGCGCATCTCGTTGAGCAGAGCCTTCGTGACCTCGGCCCGCAGCGCCGGGTCGGCGTCACGCAGCGCCTCGTGCGTGTTCGCCCATCGGTCCTGCTTGGACGCCACCCAGTCCAGGTCCTCGTAACCGATCTCCAGCAGGCCGGTCTGCTCCAGGTTCGGCATCGTGATGCGCCAGCCGCGCTCCAGGTCCAGATAGAGCCGGAACGCGACCACGTCGCGGAGCGTCTTGGCGGCGTTGCGGGCCAGCGAGGGCGGCAGGTCGCTCTCGCCCGTGTAGTCGGCCGGCTCCATGGCGAGCGCGCTCGTCACCGTGGAGGCCAGTTCCTCGTGGTGGACACCGTCCTCGCCCGCCGCCAGAGCCGCCCGGTACAGGGCGCCGCGCAACTGCGTGATCTGTACGAAGTCGTTGAAGTGGCCCGCCTGGAGGGACGCGTCCTGCCGGTTGTCGACGAACGTCAGGAGCTTGCGGGCCTCCTTGTCGAGGACTTCCTCCGGTACCGACTTCAGGGACCGCACCACCGACGCCGAAATCAGCGAGGTCGCCGAGGAGCGGCCCTCCTGGTCGAGCGTCGCCAGTTTCGCGAAGTCCCGGCCGCGTGTCTGCTCGTACGCGACCCCGCAGTGCAGGCAGAAGAGGAAGGGCGAGGGGATGAAAGCGGCCTGGAGTTCGCCGCTCCCCTCGCGGCCGAGCGGATCGACGGTGACGGCGCGCGGTACCCGGTCGCGGTACGACTTCCTGACCACCTCCTGGCCCTTGTCGTCCAACTCCAGACAGGACTCGGGCAGCCGACGGTCGTCCACGGCGTACTGGACGTTGGACGGCCACGCCCGCTCGTGGTCGACGTACAGATAGCCGTCGCCCTGCCGGCCGCCGGTCGCGGATGTGTCTCGGCGCGCCTCATACCGGACGTCACCGTCCTTCTCCGTGCGCCACACGGTCAGATACTCCTGGCCGCATTCCCGGCAGAACGCCAGCGGCATCAGCAACTTGCCGTTACTGCCAGGCTGTTCGAGCTGGTAGGAGCGGGTGAGGTGGCGCGAGAGTTTGTCCTCCAAGGTGACGTACACGGTGTCACCCTTGGAGAGGAACTGGTGCAGCCGGAACGCGAACAGCGGCCGCTCGGTCACCGGGTGGAGCGCCTGCGAGCCGGCCTCCAGGGTGGCGCGGATCGCGGTGACACACTGGTCCTCGGCGACCCCGGACTGTTCGTGCAGCTCCTTCGCCGCGACCTCGATCTTCGTGGGCCGCTGGCGGATCAGCCGTCCTGTGGCCTCGTCGGTGGCCAGGCCGAAGCGCGTTTCGATCCAGCGGGCCAGCGGGTCGCGTACGAGATCGTCGTAGGCGCGAGGGGCGGCGGGGGAGCGGAGGCGCTCGGCGGGAACGGCGTCGGGTGTCTCGTGGGTCGCGCGGATCAGGGTCTCGCCGATGACGTGCTCGGGGCGCACCGGCGTACCGAACAGGGTGCTCGCCACTCCGGCGACGACCTTCTTCTGGTCGTCGAGCGTGCCCTCCGTCGACATGGTGGCTGAGGTGCCGATGCACTGAACGTCCTGCGCCTGGCAGGCCTCGCGGACCCGGCGGATCAGCAGAGCCACGTCGGCGCCCTGGCGACCGCGATAGGTGTGCAGTTCGTCGAAGACGAGGAACTCAAGTCCCCGCGCCATCTTGATGAGACTCGCACGGTCGGCGGGGCGGGTCAGCATCAGTTCGAGCATGACGTAGTTGGTGAGCAGGATGTCCGGCGGGTTGTCGCGGATCTCCTTGCGCTTCTCGTCGTCCTCCTGGCCCGTGTACCGGGCGAAGGTGACCGGCTCGTGGCCTGCGCCGTAGCCGTCGCGCAGATACTTCTCCAGCTCCTTGAGCTGGCTGTTGGCGAGCGCGTTCATCGGGTAGACGATGATCGCCCGTACCCGCTTCTCGGCCTTGGGGCCCTCGGTGTCGCGGTCGTGAAGCACCTTGTTCACGATCGGCACGATGTAGGCGAGCGACTTGCCGGAGCCGGTACCGGTCGTCAGCACGTACGAGGAACGTGACTTGGCGGCGTCGATGGCCTCGCGCTGATGCCGGTGGAGTGTCAGCGGACGGCCGTCAGGGATGGTGCCGCCTTCCGTCTTCTTCGCCTGGAAGATGCGGGCGCACTCGTCGTGCAGGACCTTCTGCCCGGCGAGTTCGACCACCGTGCCGCCGCTCTGGAAGAACGGGTTCAGCGACAGCCACGGGTCGGGCCACTGCGACTTGTTGTTGAGGTCGTTCTCCACGAACGCGGCGATGCGGTCGTCGCGGATGACGGTGCCGCCTTCGGTGAAGGAGCGGTAGTCCTTGATGAGCGTGCGGTGGACGCCGAAGACGTCCATGCCCGCGCCGGAAGCCGTGGTCGGCACCGGCCTCGGCGCGGCGGGCTGTGGTGCGGGGGCCTCGGCGGCAGGCCCGATGAGGGGGCGGGTCGGATCCAGGGCGCTCCAGTGCGGCAGCGGCGAGGTGTCGCCGTCCTGTCCGGCCAGGGGAAGCAGCGCGTCACGCACGGCCGCGGCGTCGGCGGGACGGGCTGCCGGGTCTTTGGCGAGAAGTCGGTCGACAAGCCGGGTGAGCTCCGTGGGAATCTCGCTCCGGATGACGGTGATGGGTGCCGGTTCTTCGCGTGTGTGCTTGGCGGCCAGCTCGAAAGGGGACTCGCTCGTGAACGGGGGTACGCCCACGAGCATCTCGTAGAGCACACAGCCCAGCGCATACAGATCGGCAGCCTGCGTGACCTGCTTGGCCTCGAACTGCTCCGGAGCCATGTAGCGGGCGGTGCCGACGCTGACGCCCGTGCTGGTCAGCCGGGCTTCGTCCGGGTCGTCGACGATGCGGCCCATACCGAAGTCGAGGACCTTGACGATGCCGCCCTGGGTGAGCATGACGTTGGCGGGCTTGAGATCGCGGTGGACGACGCCGGCGGCATGCGCGGCGGCGAGACCCGCAGCGATCTGGGCACCGATGGCAGCGGCCCAGGCGATCGGGAGTTGCCGCTCCTCCCCGATGAGGTCGCGCAGCGTCTCACCGCTCAGCAGCTCCATCGCGAGGTAGGGCAGGCCGTCATGGTCCTCCGCCACTCCGCCGGCGACGATCCGCGTGAGATGGGGGTCGTCGAGGCGACGCATGATCCGCACTTCACGCGCGAAGCGTTCGGTGGCCTTGGGGTCAGCGGCGGTGTCGATGCGGGTGCCTGTACGGCGGCGCAGGATGGTTTTGACGGCGACCGTGCGCTCAGGAGTGCCTTCGGCGGCCTGGAGATCCTCGGCCCGATGAACCTCTCCCATGTTGCCCTTGCCGATGACACGCCCGATGCGGAACCTGCCGCCCAGCAGCTCCTGGCTCACCGCTGCTCCCCTCGCCTTTGCTGTCGCGTTCCCGCCTCCGCGCGGCGGTTCAGGGAACGGAATGTGCCGCCTGCGTTCGTGCCGCACAGCTCATCGTGGCAGAGCGAGGGTGCGGCGTCCGTCACCGTACACGAGGAGGCCGACTGAAGATACGGTTCATTCTGTTGACATTGTCAACGAGGCACAAATACGCTTGCGACGTCATCAGGTAGGGGGTGGGGCGTGTGAGACACCAGTCCTTCGGAGGGCGTGGCGTGCAGGGGGGCTCGGCCGGGCCTGAATCGAGAAGCGCGCCCGGGGACGGTTCGCGGGGCGCGCGGGATGACGGGCCGGGAATGAAGGTGGCTCTGGCGGGGCTGCTGGCCCGGCTTCGGCATGCGACAGTCGACGGCGCTGTGCCTGAGTCCGTGTTCGTGGCGCAGACTCGCACCCTGGGGCTCGGCGAATTCGAGCGGGAGCGGCTTCGTTCGGAGCTGGCCAGACTCGGGCTGCCCGTCCGGGGTGCGGTTGCGCATGCAGACGGTGACAGTCCAGATGTGGAAAAGGTTGTACGGAATCGTGAAGAAAACGTGTGCGATTCCATCCTTTCCTCTGGTGGTGTGGTCCGGGCCTTGCTGGGGCGGTACGTCGACCCCGAGGGGTATGTGACTGCACGCGCGGTGGACGGTGTGGCCCGGTTGGCCGGACTGAGTCCGTCGGACGCGGCTGCGCTGCGGTCGGTGGCGCGCGTTCGGGCCGAGTCCGCCGCGACCGCGGGGGCGGTTGCGACTACGCGGGCCGGAAGGCTGACGGCCGAGAATGAAGCGGCCGCACCCGGAGCCGATTTCACGGGAGGGGGTCGCGCCGACCTCGCCGACCTCGCCGACGTGGAGGACTACGGGTCGGCGAGCATGGCCGACGACGAGCCGTTCCCGTTGCCGGAGGCGGGGATCGGAGGGGGCGTCGGGGACCTCACCGCCGCTGTGGCGGCCGCGTTGGCCGTCCTGAAGATCGACCGGGTTCGGCGTAAGCCCGGCATGTATCTGCTGAGTGCCGAGGCGGAAGTCGGCCTTGCCGTGCTGATCCGGGGCGGACCGGAGCACATGGCGGAGGAACCCGACGACGAGACACTGCGTGACTTGCCGCCCGACGATCTCCGGGTCCGCGCGCGGGACTGCTTCGTGCTCCACAACCAGCGGCTCGTGCACAAGATGGTGCCTCGGTATCTGGAGCAAGGGCTGGACTACGACGACTTGTTCCAGCACGGTGCGCTGGGGCTGATGCGGGCGGCGCGGAAGTTCGACCCGACCAAGGGGTTCAAGTTCTCCACATACGCGACCTGGTGGGTCCGCCAGTCGATCACTCGGGGTATCGCGGACGAGGGCGCCGTCATCCGCATCCCGGTCCATATGCATGAACAGATCCGCAAGGTGGCCTTGGCGGAGCGAACCCTCGCGGTACAGGGGCGACCCGCCGGAGTCGCCGACGTGGCTGTGTACTGCGACATGACCATGCGCAAGGTTGAAGAAGCCCGGAAGCTGAGCCGACGCACTGACTCCCTTGACCGCGTCGTCGGTGACGGGGTCACCCTGGGCGACTTCATCGGGTGGACGAATCCACTGCCGGCGGTGGACAAAGGCGTACTCGACCGGTGGCTTCTGGAAGAGGCGCTTGCGGTCGTCGATACCTTCACCGAGCGTGAGGCCCGCATTCTGGTCCGGCGCCTCGGCCTGGACGGGGACGAACCCTCGACCCTGGATGAGCTGGGGCGGGAGTTCGGGGTGACCCGGGAACGCATCCGGCAGATCGAGGTCAAGGCCCTGGTCGCATTCAGGGACCGGCTGCGGTCGGCCGGTCTCACCGGCGCGTATCGGTATGAGGGTGGCGGGGATTCCGGTGCTGAGGCATCGGCCGACGCCGCATTGCTTGGCGGTGGGGCGGGTGCGCGTATGAAAGCCGGGGTCCGGAGGCGGGGCGCAGGGGAGAAGCGAGTGCATGATGTGGTGCCCAGCCCTGTGACACAGGAGGCTTCGCGGGAAGGCCGTCCGCGGTTGACCGAGGTGCCAGAGACGTCGGACGGTGAACGCCTTGGCCAGGACATGGTGGCGGAGCCGGGTGAGTACACCGCAGACGGTGAGGAGTTGAAGGAGCCTGCGGCGGACGTACTGTCGGCGGCTCCCACCGCTCCTGCACCGGACCCGGAGGAGCAGGCGGGCCTGCGCTCCGAAGGGTGCCCGGATGATCCCAGCCCGCTGGTGGTACAGGGTTCTGGAACAGCGGTCACCGGGCCCGATCCCGAGTCGAGGACTGGGCAGGTGCAGAAGCCGCGCACGGAGCCGGTGGGCGAGCCTGCGCCGGAGCGTTCACATGCGGCACGGACCGTCACTGAGGCGAGCGGGCCGTCCGAGCCTGCACTGGTAGACGCACCCACGCAGTACCCGGAGGACTGGCAGAAGGCGTTGCGGTTGCCGACCGGTCTCGGCGAGGGAGTGGCTTGGCTCGCCGAGTACGCGCTGGTGGCGTTGGGGTATGCACAGCTCACCGTGCTGCTCGGCCCGTCCGCGGCCGACGCCGTTGTGCGTGCTGTGCGGGACAGAAAGTCGCTCGACCGGCCTGTGATTACAGCCTTGGAGGTTCTGAGACGCGTGTTCGACACGGTGAAGGGGGTCGGGCTGCGGCCGGAGGACTTCTTCGGAAGGCCGGCTGAGGCGCTGGTCGGTGTGACCCCGCTTGCCTACCTGGCTGCCAAGCCCTTGGTGCTGGGTGAGTCGCGCCTCGCTGTACGCGACTCTCTGCGGGAGTTCGTCGCAGAGGTGCCGCCGCGTGCGGTCCAGGGAATGACGCGCGCCGACAGCGTGCCGGGCAGTGTTGTGGCGGGCCGGTATCCGGGTTCACGTCCGAAGCCGCAGGGCGGTGTGCAGGCATACATGGGCGCTGTACCGGACGATGACACCTCGGCCCCACCGGATGAAGCCCAGTTGGCCGTAGGCAGCATGCTGCCGAAGTCGCCGGACGACGGCCGACTCGCGGCAGCACAGGTGGATGCGTCACATGGAGCAGAGCGGGACCAGGCGGATACGCAGGTCAACACGGTGCCAGAAAGCGACCGGTCCCAGGGGAGGATCGTAACTGCGCTGCACCTCGACGACGTAAGCCGCGAGCACGAAGTCGAACTGACGCGCCTACAGGACGAAGCTCAACGGGAGCTCGCCGAGGCCCGGCAGTCCGCAGACGCCCGGCGCATCGCCGCCCTTGCGCACACCGAGCAGCGGCTCGACGCTCTGGAGGAGACGCTGCTGCACCGAGTGGACAAGGCTTTGCTCCGCAGAGAGCGGCACCTCAATGCACAGGCCGAGGAGCGGATCGCGCGTCTCAGGAGCGGGCATCGTGAGGAGCAGCAGACCCTGGTCGAACGGGCCGAACACGCCTTGCAAAGGGAACGCGCGGCACGGACGGCCCTGGCCGCGGCCGTCGAGCGCGGCGCTCGGGCGGAGCAGAGCGCGAGGGGCGCCGAACAGCTTGCCCGTTCGGCAGAGCAGCGTGCGAACGATGCGGAACACAGGGCGAGCACGGCCGAAGAACGGGTAACAGCGTTGGACCTGCGGGCGAACGAGGCCCAGCGGAAGGCGGAGGAGACAGCCCAGCGGCTGCGGCGTTACCGCGAGGAAGGGGAGACGCGCATCGCGGGCCTGGAACATCGGCTGCGGCAGGCAGAAGCCTTGCTCGCCGAACGCGATGGCGCACTACACGCGGCCAGGGGGCAGGCGGCGGCCCAGGTGGAGGCGGCTGAACAGCGGGCCGCGGCGCGGATCGCCCAGATCGAGCACGATGCCTGGGCCCGCACCACCGAGCTGCAGAAACAGCTCGCCGACGAACGTGAAGCCGCCGCCAACCGCTCCACGCTCCGGGACCGCTGGCGCCGGGCCTGACCCCAGCTCCACGCCCCGTGCGCCCCGCACCACTCGTAACGATTCAGGAGCACCACCATGAACCCCAGACAGGAGCTCGTCTCCTATCTGCACCGTCGGCTCGTCGGCCCCGCCTCAGGGGAACACGAGGTGCTCGAAGCGCCGCCCGACCGCGAGTACCTCATGGGCACGCTGTATCCCCAGGAGGCCGACCTGCAAAGGCAGCTGGACCTCGCTGCCGAGGAGCTGGAGGGTGTGGGCACGGAGGGCGGCGCCGAGGACACGGCTCCCGCGGCGGACCCTGTGCCCGAGTCCAACTCCTGGCTGCCGTCCTCGCTCGGCCTCAGTTTCTACACCAACGCCATTACCGTCGAGGTCCGCTGCGCCGCAGCCCGCTACAAGACTCTCGCCGCCACCGGTGAACGGGGCCGCCGCTGGGAACGCGTTCCCCTGCCCGAGGAGACCCACGCGCTCGGACCCGGCCTGGACCACGTCCCGGTGCTCGACGGACGCGCCGAGATCCGCATCCGCAGGCGCACCTTCGGCTCCGGACAACTTGTCACCGTAGCCCTCGTCAATTCCACTCACCATGAACAGATACTGGGCAAGGCCGCGCAGTGGGACCGGATGCTCTTCCAGGTCGAGCTGGAGGCGCGGCCCGCAGACGGCGATGTCCTGCCCTATCCGAGCGTGCAACTGGCCAGCCGTGACCCGGAGGAGCAGGAACTGCGGCTCCAGTACCGGCATGTTCGCACGCACGCTGTCGGTCACGGCTGCGCGGTCGAGGAACGGTACGCGGAACACGACGAGCGCGGTGGCCGAACCGTGGTGGCCTTGAAGGCCGCGGTGATGCCGGAGGCCGAGGTGAGTGGTGTCCGGGCCGCCGGCTTCACCGGATCTCCCGTACTGAACGTGCTGCACCTTGCAGACCCCGCCGTGCCGCTCATCCAGCTCCACGAGGAGTTGGCGGAATTCGCCGCCGACTATCGCGCTTGGTATGTGGGACAGCTGAACACCGAGCTCCCCGCCTGGAGCCGCGAAGCCGCCGACCGCGTCCTGGCCCGCGTCGACGCCGCCGTCACCCGGATCGAGTCCGGCGTCCGTACCCTTTGCGATCCGGCGCGGCCCGAACTGCTGCGGGCCTTCCGCACCGCCAACCGCGCGATGGCCCTCCAGATGCGGCACTCGGCCGGCGACCAGGCAGGCGAACGCCACGCCCGCCGCGACGCGGTGCTCCTTGACCCCGAGCCGAGCCCGGATGCCGTTTGGCGCCCCTTCCAGCTCGCGTTCTTCCTGCTCGCCTTGGACGGCGTGGCCGATCCCCGGCATCGCGACCGGACGACCACCGACCTGATCTGGTTCCCGACCGGTGGCGGCAAGACGGAGGCGTACCTGCTGCTCGCAGCCTTCGTCATGGTGCTCCGTCGCGGAGAGAGTGGTGGCGGCGGAACCGCGGTGCTGAGCCGCTATACCCTGAGCCTGCTCACCACCCAGCAGTTCCAGCGTGCCGCCACCACCATCTGTGCCCTGGAGACGCTGCGCCGCGCCGATCCCGCTCCCTATGGGGACGAGCCCTTCTCCATCGGCCTGTGGGTGGGCGAGGCCACCTCCCCGAACTCGTACGAGAAGGCTCGCGCGGTCTTTGATGATGTGCGCGGTGCCGCCCGGCCCGACGACGTCTTCATCCTCGATCGCTGTCCCTGGTGCGGTACCCGCATCATGCCTGTCCACAAGTCGCCCGACATCGGGGACTACGGAGTACGTGCCACCACCGACTCGTTCACGTTCTTCTGCCCGCGCGAGGAGTGCGCCTTCCACGACGAGCTGCCCGTCGCCGTCGTCGACGAGCAGTTGTACGACCGGCCGCCAACCTTCGTCCTCGGCACCGTGGACAAGTTCGCCCGGCTCGCATGGGAACCACGCTCGGGACGGCTGTTCGGGACGGGCAGCGAGAACCTGCCACCGTCTCTCGTTATCCAGGACGAGCTGCACCTGCTCACTGGCCCGCTCGGCACCACGGTCGGCCTGTATGAGGCGGCAGTACTCGGGCTGTGCACCACCCGCGACGGCATCGGACCCAAGGTCGTGGCGTCCACGGCGACGATCCGCCGCTCGGGCGAACAGATCCGCGCCCTGTACGGCAGTGGCGCCCAGCTCTTCCCGCCCGCCGGACTCGACGCTCGTCACTCGTACTTCGCCGAACCCGACACGTCCCGGCCCGGCCGCCGCTACCTCGGCGTCATGGCCCAGGGACATACCGCCGGCCGAGCCGCCGTCGCCACCGCCGCCGCGATGCTTCAGGGCGCCTTCGAACTGCCTGAAGAACACCGGGACGCCTACTGGACTCTGGTCGCCTATCACCACAGCCTTCGCGAACTCGGCCGCACGGTCACGGCCGCGGCTGACGACATCCCCGCACAGCTCACTGGGCTGGACTCGGGCTCGGGGGCCAGGGAACTGGCGGACCATCAGGTACAGGAACTGACCAGCAACCTGCCGCGAGCAGAGCAACCCGTCCTTCTCGATCGCCTCGAAAAGCCCTGGGGCGACCCGCAGTCGGTGTCGTTCCTGCCCTGCACCAACATGCTGTCCGTCGGCATCGACGTGAAGCGGCTCGCATTGATGCTCATGCAGGGGCAGCCCAAGACGACGGCTGAGTACATTCAGGCCACCAGCCGGGTCGGCCGGCACACCGTGCCCGGCCTCGTCGTCACCTTCTTCAACGCCACCCGTCCCCGGGACCGTTCGCACTACGAGACCTTCGACGTGTATCACCGCTCGCTCTACCGGCATGTGGAACCGACCAGTGTCACCCCTTGGTCGGTCCCGTCACGCCGGCGTGCCCTGCACGCCGCGCTCGTCATCCTCGTACGGCACCGCCTCGGCCTCGCCGCTGAGAACCAGGCGGGTCAGGTCCTCGACCGGCTGTCCGAAGTGGAGAGTCTCGTCGAGGAGTTGGCGATGCGGGCCGCCGCAGGTGAGCCGTACGCCGCCGACGCCGTACGCAAGGAACTCGCGGAACTCCTCACCGACTGGGAGGACGCCGCCCGCGAGGCCCGCAAGGACGGCCGCGAGCTGTACTACCGCAGCCAGGGCAAGGGCCAGTCCAACCTGATCAAGAGCTTCGAGCAACGCTACGGCCTTTGGGAGACACCGAACTCCATGCGCAACGTCGACCGGGAATGCCAGGTGATGGTGAAGGGGGCCGACCTGTGAGCCGCACACTCCGCGTACGCCAGTCCCAGACCGTTCTGCCCTTCGGAGTCGGGGCCGTCTTCGACATCCAAGGTGAGTCGTTCGTCGCCACCGGTATCGGCGACTGGCCGCAGAAGGCCAAACAGCGCGTCGAGTCACCCCGGCTCGCCAACCGGCTCGGCGTCTCCGGGTTCTACGCCGCACCCCCTACGGCCAACGACCGATTCGACACCCCCGACGCTCCCGGCGCTCCCTACATCCGCTTTCCGTCCTGGTTGTTCTGCGGAGCCTGCCGCCGTATGAAGCGCTGGCGCATCGCCGACGAGAGGCCGGGACAGCCGCCTCGCTGCCCGTCCTGCTCACCCGGCCGGACGCTGGCTCCCATGCGGTTCGTTCAGATCTGCGCGGCCGGGCATCTCAGCGACGTCGACTGGTGGTTCTGGGCCCACTCGCGGCGAGAAGCCGGCGAACGGCGGCAGTGCGGCGAACGCGAGAAGCTCAGTTTCCTCGTGTCCGAGCGCGCCTCCGGCCTCGAAGCGCTGTCCATCACCTGCAAGGCCAAGGGGTGCGGGGTCTCGCGCGACCTGCTCGACATTCTCGGCACGCACGGCATGCGCTGCTCGGGGCGCAACCCCTGGCAGCGCGTCAACGAAGCCACCGAGTGTGTGAAGCCCGTACAGATCGTGCAACGCACGGCGGGCAACCTGTACTACCCGGTCGTGCACTCGGCGCTCGACATCCCGGAGTCCGACGTGTCGGCGACGCAGGGAGACGAAGAACTTGCCGGACACGTACGCGAGCACGACCTGTGGGTGTCGCTCTGCCGGGTCGCCGGCACCCCGCGCGCCGACGTGTTCCGCGCAATGATCCAGGAGGACACCGGTGCGGACGATCGGCTTCTCGACGCCCTGCTCGCCGAGGAGTCGGGGCAGCCCCTGGCCGCCGCATCGACCGACACGGCCGCGGCCCCCGACCGTCCCGACCTCAGCCGTGAGGAATGGACCGCCTTCACCGCGCCGATACCGTTCGCCACGCGGAACTTCGCACTGCGCGAGACAACCCTTGGGCTCGATCAAGAGACGGCCGAACCTTGGGCGGCCCTGCACCGCCGCATAGGAAGAATCGTCCTCGCCGACCGGCTGCGCGAGGTGCGCGCCTTGTCCGGTTTCAGCCGGGTCTCCCCGGACGCGGGCCTGGTCCCCGCCGACACCGCTCGGCGCCTCAAATGGCTTCCGGCAGTGGAGGTCTTCGGCGAAGGCATCCTCCTCACCCTCGACAAGGAGGAACTCACCGCGTGGGAAGGTGGAACAGAGGTGCGTCGGCGCGTGGCGGGAATCCGCGCGGACTTCGACCGCTCCTTCCAGAAGGACCGGCTCCAGGCACTGACCGGGGAATGTCTCTCCCCGCGCTTCGTCCTCCTGCACACCCTCGCCCACCTGCTGATCCGCCAGCTCTCCTTCGAATCCGGCTACACGACGGCCAGCCTGCGCGAACGTGTCTACGGACGTCCCGAACAGGATCAGTACGGCATCCTCATCTACACCGCGGCGGGAGACGCCGAAGGCACCCTCGGCGGGCTCGTGCAACAGGGTGAACCGCCGCGCCTCGCCGAGACCCTGCTGCGGATGACCGAAGCAGCCGCCTGGTGCTCCGCAGACCCCCTCTGCGCCGAGCACGCCGGCCAGGGCTTCGGCAACCTCAATCGCGCGGCCTGCCACGCCTGCGCCCTGCTGCCAGAGACGAGCTGCGAGACCGGCAACACCCTCCTCGACCGTGCTCTCGTCGTCGGAGGTGAACAGGTACCCGGGTACCTGGAGTCGATCGTCACTGCCGCTCGGATCGCCGCAGTGGATGTCCTGGAGGAACTGTGACCCTCACTTACCGCGACCTCGTACCGGAACAGCGCTCCTGTCTGGAAGGGCTCCCCTTCGACGGCAACCATCTGGTCAGCGGTCCGCCCGGCAGTGGGAAGAGCCTCCTCGCAGTCCAGAGGGCCATCATGCTGGCCCTCACCGGAACCCCTGCCGTCCTCCTGACCCGTTCCAATCTGCTCCGCCAGTCACTGGCCGCGACCGTACACGCGCTTGGCCCGGCGGACCGCAGCGTGCGTGTGGAGACCGCACACGCGTGGCTCACCGAGTGGTACGGCGGACAGCCGCCCCGCGGAACCGACGGCTGGTTCGACTGGTCCGCCTTCTACGAGCGTGCCGCGAAGACCGGCCCGGTCCCCGGACTCACTCTGGTCGTCGACGAGGGCCAGGATCTGCCGCCGGAGTTCTACCGCCTGTGCCGGCTGCTCGGAGGGCGTACGACGGTGTTCGCGGACGAGTGCCAGCGGCTGACCGACACCAACTCCACGCTTGCAGAGATCGCTGAGAGGCTGGGCCGCTGCACACGGTTCGAACTCGACGGCAACCACCGCAACACCCGTCAGATCGCCTCCTTCGCCGCTCACTTCCACACGGGGAGCGGCCTTCCCGCTCTGCCGGAAGGCGAAGGGCCACCCCCGCGACTGCACCATCTGCCGCACCACGGTGCCGCCGACCTGCTGATCCTGCTGGCACAGAGACACCCGCAGCAGAGCATCGGTGTGATCGTGAATTCCACCCACACCCAGTTCTCACTGCTCGGCAGCCTGGAACGCAGGGCACCGCGACTGAAACCGCAGTTGTACACGTCTCAGGCCCGTGCGGGAAGCAACCGGTATCGCACGCTGGATCTAGGCCGTCCAGGGATCGTGCTTGTTCACCGGGCGAGTGCCAAGGGGCTGGGTTTCGACACGGTGGTCATCCCGGACACGCATACAGATGCGGCGGTCGACCCCACCTCAGCCGCCCTGCGGATGGCGTACTACGTTCTGGCGACCCGGGCGAGACATGAGCTCCATCTGGCGTATGAGGGCGACAAGGAGCCGCCTCTGTGCGCGCAGGTGGGATCCAGGGACCTGCTTCGCGGATAGCGACGCCTTCGGAGGTGCGACGTCGGCGCGACAACAACCCGATGCCGCAGCCTGAGTGGAGGGTCGGTGTGCCAGCCATGACGTACGCCATTGAGGAATCGTGGTTTCCGCGGCTCTCAGTAGAATCTGCTGGCCGAGACCTTGCACCCCCCTCCGCTCGACGCGGGAGAAAAACTCCTGGAGGAGCGGCGAGCGGGTTCGGTGCGTCCCGAGGTGCCTCGTTCGGGACGTTGTAGAGGTGGAGCAGGGCCTGGATCCTGCCTCGCGATCGGCGGCTCTGATCGACTGGCATGGGTCAACTCCGACCGGGCTCGACGGGGAGCCGCCGTCAAGCGGGCTTGAGTTGACGAACGGGCCGTGTGGTTGGGACGCGTTCGACCTGAGGGCTCGTCGGTGGAGTCGGCCGCGCGGCAGTGTTCGTACCGGGAAGGCGGGATTGGCCGACCGTTTTTCCGGAGCGTTGTAGGCTACCGAAACTGCCCTTGACCTGCAGAAAGCAGGCAGGGAGCCGTCTTCCAGGAGTCCAAAGTGCTGCGTACTCTGTTCAAGTCAAAGATCCACCGTGCCACCGTCACCCAGGCCGACCTGCACTACGTCGGGTCCGTGACCATCGACGCCGATCTGCTCGACGCCGCGGATCTGCTGCCCGGCGAGCTCGTCCACATCGTCGACGTCACCAACGGCGCGCGCCTGGAGACGTACGTCATCGAGGGCGAGCGCGGCTCCGGAGTGATCGGGATCAACGGTGCGGCGGCCCACCTCGTCCATCCCGGTGATCTGGTGATCATCATCAGTTACGCTCAGGTCTCCGACGCCGAGGCGCGGGCACTGCGGCCGCGGGTCGTGCACGTGGACCGCGACAACAGGATCGTGGCCCTGGGGGCCGATCCGTCCGAGCCGGTGCCGGGCTCGGACCAGGAACGCAGCCCCCAGGCGGCCACCGCCTGAGCCCCGGCCGAGGAAGTCCGGGGGTGTCCGAGGCCGTCAGCCGCACCGGCGGATCCACGAGCCGGGGCCGAGGAGCCAGGACCCGAGGAACCAGGACCCGAGGAGTACCCATGAGCGACATCGTGATCCGCGACGACCGGGCCGCCGGCCGTCTGGAGGCCCTCGCCGGGGACGAGGTGGTGGGCCACATCGAGTACTTCGTCCTCGAAGCCCCCGCGCGCGCCCTCGTCCCGGTGCACACCATCGTGGAACCCGAGCACGAGGGAAAGGGCATCGCGGGCTCCCTCGCGCGTGAGCTTTACACCCTCGCCGCACGTGAGGGCGTCGTGGTCGCGCCCCTGTGCCCGTACGTCGTGAAGTGGGCGGCGCGTCACCCCGAGGAGGCCCCGGCGGCCGACCCGGCGCTGCTGGACGCGGCGGTGGAGTGGCTCCAGGCGCATCCCGGACGCTTCTGATGTCTCAGGCGCCTCGGATGTCTCGGGCGCCGCGGATGCCGGTCCCGGGCGGGGTGCTCGCCCTGCTGCACACCTCGCCCGTGCACGTTCCCGTCTTCGACGCGCTCCGCGACGAGGACCATCCCGACCTGGAACTGCGGCACACCGTGGACGAGGAGCTGTTGGCCCGGGCCCGGACGGAAGGCCCGGCCGCGGTCGCGGACGAGGTGCGGGCGGCGATCGGCCTGGCCGTCGCGGACGGGGCCGGCGCCGTGCTGTGCACGTGCTCGACCATCGGCGGCATCGCCGAGCGGGCGGAGGCCGGTGTGCCCGTGCTGCGGGTGGACCGCCCGATGGCCGCCGCCGCGGTGGCCATCGGCCCGCGTGTCACGGTGGTGGCGGCGCTGGAGAGCACCCTCGCACCGACGGTCGCCCTCGTCGAGGACGAGGCCCGCGCCGCCGGCCGGCCCGTGAGCGTCCGCACCCTGCTGGCCGACGGCGCGTGGGCCCGCTTCGAGGCGGGCGACCAGGACGGCTTCGCCGCCGCGGTCGCGGCGACCGCGGACACGGTCACCGACGCCGATGTGATCGTCCTCGCCCAGGCGTCCATGGCGCCGGCCCAGCGGCTGGCCACGACCGCGGTTCCGGTCCTGTCGAGCCCCCGCCCGGGACTCGCGGCCGGGGCGGACGCGGCGCGGCTCGCGCGGACCCACCCGGTCCGCGCGCAGGACCACCCGGTCCGCATCCCTCGCGCGACGGGGTGAGTGGGGGCGCGGGGGCCGGGTACGCGTGGGACAAGTCCAGAGCCGACGTACCGACAGGGACGTACCGACTGGCACGTACCGACTGGCTGGAGGACACGATGACGCATCCGCACCCCGAACCGGTGAAGCCGGGTCCCACCCCCGGGCCGGGGCCCGACCGCCCACAGCCCTTCCCGGACCCGAACCCCTTCCCCACCCCGACGCCGGAACCGGGCCCCCGTCCCACCCCGCAGCCCACTCCGCCGCCGTCCCCGGCTCCGCCGGGCCCCGAGCCCGTTCCGCCGGGCCCCGAGCCGGTGCCGCAGCCCGACCCCGGGCCACCCCTGTCGTGAACAGCCGCGGTGAACGGTGGTCCGGCGCGCCGAGACGGCCGGGACATCCGCCGCGCGGAGACGGCCGGGACATCCGGCGAGCGACATGACGAGGCCGTCACACCCCCGACCGAGGGGGTGTGACGGCCTCGCCCATGGCGTGGACGGCGCCTACGCCTCGACCTCCGACCGGTCGTCGCCCCACAGCGTGTGGAACGAGCCCTCCCGGTCCGTACGCCGGTAGGTGTGCGCCCCGAAGAAGTCGCGCTGTCCCTGGGTCAGCGCGGCGGGCAGCCGCTCGGCGCGCAGCGCGTCGTAGTAGGCCAGGGCCGCGGAGAATCCGGGCGTCGGCACGCCCTGGCGGGTGGCGGCCACCACGACCTCGCGCCAGTCGTCCTGGGCCGCCGCGATCTCCTGCGCGAACGTGTCGTCGGACAGCAGGCTCGGCAGGTCCGGCCGGGCGTCGTAGGCGGCACGGATACGGTTCAGGAACGCCGCCCGGATGATGCAGCCGCCACGCCAGATCGAGGCGACCGCGCCGAGGTCGATGTTCCAGTCGTACTCGTCGCTGCCCGCGGTGATCTCGTGGAAGCCCTGCGTGTACGACACGATCTTCGAGGCGTACAGCGCCTGCTCCACCCGGTCGGCGAAGGCCGCCGCGTCGACCTCGTCGAGCTGCTGCGCCGTGGGGCCCGCGAGGCCGCGCGAGGCCGCCCGCAGATCGGCGTGCCCGGACAGCGAGCGCGCGAAGACCGCCTCCGCGATACCGGAGACCGGGACTCCCAGGTCGAGCGCGATCTGCACGGTCCAGCGGCCCGTGCCCTTCTGCTCGGCGCGGTCCTCGACCACGTCCACGAACGGCTTGCCCGTCGCCGCGTCCACGTGCGACAGGACCTCCGCCGTGATCTCGATCAGATAGGAGTCGAGGCGGCCGGTGTTCCAGGTGCGGAAGATGTCGGCGATCTGCGCGGGGGAGTACCCGGCGACGTCACGCAGCAGCTGGTAGGCCTCGCCGATCAGCTGCATGTCGGCGTACTCGATGCCGTTGTGGACCATCTTGACGAAGTGTCCGGCGCCGTCGGGGCCGACGTGCGTCACGCACGGGGCGCCGTCCTCGGCCTTCGCGGAGATCTTCTCCAGCATGGGACCGAGCGACTCGTACGACTCGGGCGAGCCGCCGGGCATGATGCTCGGCCCGTTCAGCGCGCCCTCCTCGCCGCCGGAGACACCGGTGCCGACGAAGTGGATGCCCTGTCCGCGCAGTTCGCGCTCCCGGCGCCGGGTGTCCGCGAAGTGCGCGTTCCCACCGTCGATGATCATGTCGCCGGGCTCGAGGAGCGGGGCGAACTCCTGGATCACCGCGTCGGTCGGCTCGCCCGCCTTCACCATGATCACCAGGCGCCGCGGCCGCTCCAGCGCCGCCACGAACTCCTTCGCCGTCTCCGCGGCCACGAATCCGCCCTCGTGACCGAACTCCTCCACCAGCGCGTTCGTCTTGGCCACGGTGCGGTTGTGCACGGCGACCGTATAGCCGTTGCGTGCGAAGTTGCGGGCGAGGTTGCGCCCCATGACCGCGAGACCCGTGACGCCGATCTGGGCTGAAGTGCTCATACGGTTGGCTCCTAAAAGGTCCTGTAAGAGGTCCTGTATTCGGTAGTGCCGGTCGTGCTCGTCAGTATCGCCTCTGGCCGTCATCGCCACGGGCCATCCTGACGCGTCGAGGATGTGTACGCAGAACAACCCCCCGGTACCTCAGCCGTCGACGCGGCGAGGCGCGGGCGATCTCCACACGAGAGATATCACCCGGTGTTTCCGATCGCCGCGCACGCCGCTCTGCCGCGAGTGGCGTTCCCCGGGGAGAGGGCGGGCGCGGACCGCCGGCCACCCGGGCGGCCCCCGGCGCAGCAAGGCCGATTGCCGTCTTGTCCTGGCCTGTTCGCAGCGTTTACTTTTGCCGCTCCTGACGCATGTCGAGGGGGCTCCCACATGGCCGTACGCGGCCGGCACCGCCGGTATCAGCCGAACAGGATCAACCGCGCCTCACTCACCGTCACGGCGGGCGGTGCCGGAATGGCTCTCCCGCTCATCGCCACCGGCGTGGCGCACGCGGCCGACGTGGACACCTGGAACAAGGTCGCCGCCTGCGAGTCCGGCGACAACTGGAGCATCAACACGGGCAACGGCTACTACGGGGGACTGCAGTTCACCCAGTCCACCTGGGAGGCGTACGGCGGCAAGGTCTACGCCCACCGGGCGGATCAGGCCACCAAGGACCAGCAGATCGCCGTCGCCGAGAAGGTGCTGAAGGGCCAGGGGCCCGGAGCCTGGCCGGTCTGCTCGGTGCGCGCGGGCCTCACCCGCGGCGGCGGCACCCCCGCCGTCGACCCGTCCGGCGGCTCCCCGCGGGCGGCCACCGCGAGCGCGTCGCCGCAGCCGGTCAAGCGTTCCGTCCGTGACGTGAAGCCGCAGACCACACCCCAGTCGCACGCGGGCACGGCCGAGATGTACACCGTCGTCCACGGCGACACGCTCTCCGGCATCGCCGGCTCCCGGCACGTCGAGGGCGGATGGCACCGGCTGTACGACACGAACCGCGCGACCGTCGGCTCCGACCCCGACCTGATCCTCCCCGGCCAGCGCCTGGACCTGCACGGCAAGGCCCAGGCCCCCGTGCACACGCCGAGCGCGCCGGTGAAGCAGCCCGCGGAGCACAGAAGCACCCCGCACAAGACGACCCCGCACAAGACCACCCCGCACAAGACCACCCCGGACCGCTCCACCGAGCGGCACACCCTGGTCGCCCCCGTGAACGCCGCGACGGGGACGCAGTACCACGCCGCGGGCGCGTCCTGGTCGAAGGGCTACCACACGGGCGTCGACTTCCCGGTGCCCACCGGCACCTCGGTGAAGGCGGTCGCCGCGGGCCATGTCGTCAGCGCGGGCTGGGGCGGCTCGTTCGGCTACCAGGTGGTCATCCGGCACGCCGACGGCCGCTACACCCAGTACGCCCACCTCTCGGCGATCTCCGTGAAGGACGGCCAGAGCGTGGGGGAGGGGCAGCGCATCGGCCGCTCCGGGTCCACGGGCAACAGCACGGGCCCGCATCTGCACTTCGAGGTGCGGTCCGGGCCCGGCTTCGGTACCGACGTCGACCCGCTGGCGTACCTGCGGGCGGGCGGCGTCAGGATCTGACGCGGGTGCGCCGGGGCGTCGGGAGCGGCGTCGTCGGTATGTACGCCGCGTACAGAGGGCCAAAACCAGCCACGTATCCGGACGGCGCGTCCTGCGGTGACGCGCTCTCCGGGGACGGCGCCGTCACCGACGCCGGTACGCGGGGTACGAGGGCGTCCTCGCCGTGCCCCCCGGCGATCCCGTTCTCACGACCGGCGTCGCCCGCGCGGGCCGGGGGGACGGTCTGGTCGGGCAGGACGGCGAGCAGCAGCAGTTCCTCGACGGGGTCCGGCGTCGCGGGGACGGCGGTGGCCGTGTCGTCCGGCCCGGCCGCGGACTCCGTGTCCCCGGCCGGGGCGTCCTCGGCCAGGGCGTCCTCGGCGGGACGCCGGGTGCTGCCGATCTGCTCCGTCGTGAGGAGGATCAGACCGCCCGCGGCGACGATCCCGCAGGCCAGTGCGAGCACGGTGCCCGTCTCGCCGTAGCGGAACGTCTCACCGAACATCGTGATGCCGACGGCGGCGGCGACGACGGGGTTCACGACCGTCAGCGTGGCCAGCGGCGCGGCGAGGCCGCCGCCGCGGTAGGAGGCCTGCGACAGCAGCATCCCGGCTGTCGCGAAGACAGCGATGAGCGCGAGGCTCGGCAGGTCGGAGAGCGAGGCCCGGTGTTCCCAGTCGACCGCGACCGTCTTGGTGAACACCGAGGACATGCTGAAGGCCGTGCCCGATCCCACCGCGAGCAGCGTACTGCGCACGGCCGGGTGCCGGTGCGCGGCGCGGCCCGCGACCATGAACGCCACCACCGCGCCGCCGGCCACCACGGCCAGCACCGTGCGCTGGGTGGTGCTCAGGGACTGCGCGTCGGCCGAGCCGACCAGCGCGAGCAGGACCGCGAGACCCACCGTGGCCATGATCGCGCCGCGCCAGGCGGTCGCCCCGGCCCTGCGGCCGACGAAGACCGCCGCCATCGGCAGGGCGAACACGATGGTCAGCGCGCCCAGCGGCTGCACCAGACTCAGCGGCCCGTAGGCGAGCGCCACCACGTGCAGCACGCCGCCGAGGCCGGACAGGGCGACGGCCGCCCACCAGCCGGGACGACGCAGCGGGGCGTACGTCTGGTCGGGAGAGGTCAGCGCGACCTGCTCCTGCACGATGGCGCCACCCGCGTACGCGACGGCGGAGACGAACGAGAGCAGGACGGACAGCGCGAGCGCGCTCATGAGTCCCTCCTCTGCGTGCGGCGTGGACGCGGTGCCCGGCGCGGCGAACGATCGGCCTTCATGGTGACTACGATCCCTCGTCCGGCCCCCTCACGTCGTCGTACCTGAGCAGGCAATGCGTACTACTGCCGATGGAGTACGACACGCGCCGTGTCCTCCCCTGGGTGGGCGACACGAGGGGGAGGCCCGGCGGTGAAATCCCCTAGGGGGCTTGGTACTACTGGTTTTCGTGGACCTCGACCCCGATCTCGCGGCGCTCGACGCGCTCGGCGGCTTCTCCGTACTACGCACCGGCGTGCCGCCGCGCGGGCCGCTGCCGACCCTCGCCCGGACGTACGCGGCGCCGGAAGTCGATCACCCTGGAGAGGTTTACGGGGATCCGATAATTTTCCGTGTCCGGAAAGTCGCGGAGGGTCTGCGGGCCCCGGAGCCCCGCATCGCGGTGTCGGTGGCGCAGCAGGCGCTGGCGGCCCGCCTCTGGTCGATCGCGCTGGGCGCGGCGGCGGTCTACGGGCACCTGCCCGACCTCGATCCGCAACTGCTGCGCTGGGACCCGGACGGCAGCGCTCCGGACGACCTGTGGCTGTCCGAGGTGCGCGCCCTGCCGGTGAGCGCGATCGGGACGGTCGTACGCGACGGCCATCTCGGCCCGCTGGAGACCGCCCTGCGGTGCCGGTACCGCGTCTCGCGGGGCCTGCTGCGGGGAAACGCGGCCTCGGCGCTGGCGGGCGCCTGGCGCCAGGTGGACCGCTGGGCGCGGGCCCACGGCCGTACGGACGTGGCCGACCGGGCCCGCACCCTCGCCGTCGGCCTTCTCCAGGGACCCGGTCTGGCCGGCACCCTCGATCCCCGCACGCTCCGCCGCCGCAGCTGCTGCCTCTACTACCGCCTGCCCGGCGGCGGTCTCTGCGGCGACTGCTGCTTCGACCGCCCGCCGGGCCGCCCGCCGGACGGCGCGGGGGGCCGCCGGGGAACAGCGCCCCGTTCCTGAGGACCGTGGTCTTCCGCGCGCGCTCCTTGTGGGTGACCATGAGGGACACCGACCGGAACGACGGGGGGTTCTGTGTGCGAGTGGGACTGCTGACCCGGGAGTATCCGCCGGACGTGTACGGCGGCGCGGGCGTCCATGTCGAGTTCCTCGCCCGGGAGTTGCGTGCGCTCACCGAGCTGGACGTGCACTGCTGGGGCGAGGGTTCGGCGGGCGGCGTCGTGCGCCACCGGCCCTGGTCCTCGCTCGACGGCGCCAACGACGCCCTGCGTACCTTCTCCGTGGACCTCGCCATCGCGGCCGCCCTCGAAGGCCGCGAACTCGTCCACTCGCACACCTGGTACGCCAACCTCGCCGGCCACTTCGGCAAGCTGCTGTACGGCATCCCGCACGTGATGACCGCGCACTCCCTGGAGCCGCTGCGCCCCTGGAAGGCCGAGCAGCTCGGCGGCGGTTACGCCCTCTCCAGCTGGGCCGAGCGCACCGCCATCGAGTCCGCCGACGCCGTCATCGCCGTCTCGGGAGCCATGCGCGAGGACATCCTGACCTGCTATCCGGCCCTGGACCCGGCGAAGGTGCGGGTCGTGCACAACGGGATCGACACCTCCCTCTACCGGCCGGACCACGGGACGGACGTCCTCGACCGCGTCGGCGTCGACACCGGCCGCCCCTACGTACTGTTCGTCGGCCGCATCACCCGGCAGAAGGGCGTACCCCAACTCCTGCGGGCGGTACGGGACATCGATCCGGCCGTGCAGGTGGTGCTGTGCGCGGGCGCCCCCGACACCCCGGAGATCGGGCGGGAGTTCCGTGAACTCTTCGAGGAGCTGAGCGGTGTCCGCGAGGGGGTGCACTGGATCCCGCAGATGCTGCCGCGCCCGGACGTCATCCAACTCCTCACGCACGCGGCCGTGTTCGTCTGCCCCTCGGTCTACGAGCCGCTCGGCATCGTCAACCTGGAGGCGATGGCCTGCGGAACGGCGGTCGTCGCGTCCCGGGTCGGCGGCATCCCGGAGGTCGTCGAGGACGGGGTGACGGGCGTACTGGTGCCGGTGGACGAGGACTTCGAGGCCGGTCTGGCGCGCGCCCTCGACTCGGTTCTCGCCGATCCCGCGGCCGCCCGGCGGATGGGCGAGGCCGGACAGGAGCGCGCGGTACGGGAGTTCGGCTGGGACGCGGTGGCCCGAAGGACCGTCCAGTTGTACGAGGAAGTCCTCAAAGCGGGGTAACCATCGAAGAGGCGTACTTCGGCAACAGGGTCCCGTCCGGCAACCGGACGCGGCCCGAGCGGGCGTAGAGGGGCGGCGGCATGCGGCGAACGGGACACCCCCTGGGCGAGTGGAGCCGGGACCTGGGGGAGGGACCTTCCGTACTGGGAATCGTACTCGCGGGGGGAGAGGGCAAGCGTCTGATGCCCCTCACCGCGGACCGCGCGAAACCCGCGGTCACCTTCGGCGGAACCTACCGCCTGGTGGACTTCGTGCTCTCCAATCTCGTCAACGCGGACATCCTGCGCATCTGCGTCCTGACGCAGTACAAGTCGCACTCGCTGGACCGGCATGTGACGACGACCTGGCGGATGTCGAGCCTGCTCGGCAACTACGTCACGCCGGTCCCCGCCCAGCAGCGGCTCGGCCCGCGCTGGTACCTGGGCAGCGCGGACGCGATCCTGCAGTCCCTCAACCTCGTGTACGACGAACGGCCCGACTACATCGCGGTGTTCGGCGCCGACCACGTCTATCGCATGGACCCGCGGCAGATGCTCGCCCAGCACATCGAGAGCGGCGCGGGCGTGACCGTGGCGGGGATACGGGTGCCGCGCACCGAGTCCTCCTCGTTCGGTGTCATCACCCCCGGCTCCGACGGGCAGACCGTGCGGGGATTCCTGGAGAAGCCCGCCGACCCGCCGGGACTGCCCGACGACCCCGGGTGCGTCTTCGCCTCGATGGGCAACTACATCTTCACCACCAAGGCCCTGGTGGAGGCGCTCCAGCGGGACGCCGAGGACGAGCACTCGGTGCACGACATGGGCGGGTCGATCCTGCCCATGCTCACCGAGCGCGGCGAGGCGCGGCTCTACGACTTCAGCGAGAACCACGTCCCCGGGGAGACGACCCGGGACCAGGGGTACTGGCGCGACGTCGGGACGCTCGACGCGTACTACGACGCCCACATGGACCTGATCGCCGAACGTCCCGCCTTCAACCTCTACAACCGCAGGTGGCCCGTCTACACGCACTCGGGACAGCTCTCGCCCGCGAGATTCAGCGCCGGGGGCATCGCGAGTGAGTCGATCGTCAGCGCGGGCTGTCTGATCCGGGGGCAGGTCACGCGGTCGGTGCTGTCGCCGGGCGTCCTCGTCGACCCGGGCGCCGTGGTCCAGGGCTCCGTCCTGCACGACAACGTCCGCATAGGGCGTGGCGCGGTGGTGCGCGGCGCGGTCCTCGACAAGAACGTCGAGGTGCCCCCGGGCGCGACGATCGGCGTCAACCCCGAGCGGGACGCGGAGCTCTACACGGTCTCCGGAAACGGGGTGATCGCGCTCGGGAAGGGCCGGCTCGTGTCGTAGACCCGCCCGACCACCCGGACCGACGACCACCCGGTCAGGGGCGCCGGGGCGTGCGGACATCCGGAAATCCGGCCGATCCTCGTACGGCCGTACGGTTTTGATGCCCCGCACGGCCGTGCGCGGCGAGCGCTTCGCATGGGCGTACGCGTCCGGTCCCGGCCGCCGGGTGAGGTCTCCGTGCGACGCGTTCACTCTCGGCGCTGAGCCGTCCGGCTGGGGTTCCGAGGGCCCTTTGGGGCTCTTGGGTGTGAACTGACCTCAAGTGTCCCTTGTGTCCGACCCCCCTTTCAGGGGCCGGGCTTAATCTGCTGTTAACTGTGCGTAGCTTGATCGTACTTGACCGTAATCGCCTCTCGGGGTTTGACTGCTTGCTCAACCGTCGTCGACGCGAGAGCAAGCCCTTGACTTCCGATCTCCTCGCACCACTCGACCTGGCGTTCTGGAACATCGAGTCCGCCCAGCACCCGATGCACCTCGGCGCCCTCGGTGTCTTCACGGCGCCCTCGCCCGCGGCGGGCGCGCACGCCGCCGACCTGCTCGCGGCCCGCGCGGTCGGGGTCCCCGGGCTGCGCATGCGGATCCGCGACGTCTGGCGGCCTCTCGTCTATCCGCCGACCTTCGGAAGCGCGACCCGGGAACCCGCGCCCCACTTCGACCCCCTCGACCACGTCCGGCTGCACGCGCCGACCACGGACTTCCACACGGCGGCGGGACGGCTCATGGAGCGCCCGCTGCTGCGCGGCCGGCCGCCCTGGGAGGCGCATGTCCTGCCCGGCGGGGACGGCACCTCGTTCGCCGTGTTCTTCAAGTTCCACCACGCCCTGGCCGACGGGCTGCGGGCGCTGATGCTCGCGGCCGCCCTCATGGACCCGGTGGACATGCCGGAACCCCGCCCGCGGCCCGCGGAGCCGCCACGGGGGCTCTTCCCGGACGTCCGCAAGCTGCCGGGACTCGTCCGCGGCACCCTCTCCGACGTGGGCCGCGCCCTGGACATCGGTACCTCGGTCGCCCGCGCCACCCTCGGCGTCCGCTCCTCACCCGCGCTGACCTCGCGCCCCACCGGCACCCGCCGCATCGCGGGCGTCTCCCTCGACCTGGACGACGTGCACCGCGTCCGCAAGAGCGTCGGCGGCACCGTCAACGACGTCCTGATCGCCGTCGTCGCGGGCGCCCTGCGCAGCTGGCTCGACGAGCGCGGCGACGGCAGCGAGGGCGTGGCGCCCCGCGCCCTGATCCCCGTCTCCAGGCGCCGCCCGCGCACCGCGCACCCACAGGGCAACCGGCTCTCCGGCTACCTGATACGGCTTCCGGTGGACGACCCGGACCCGGTCGGCAGGCTGCGCGCGGTGCGTACGGCCATGGACCGCAACAAGGACGCGGGCCCCAACCGGGGAGCGGGCGCCGTGGCGCTGCTCGCCGACCACGTGCCGCCGCTCGGCCATCGTCTCGGCGGCCCCGTCGTCGGCCAGGCGGCCCGGCTGCTCTTCGACATCCTCGTCACCAGCGTGCCGCTGCCCAGCCTGGGCCTGAAGCTCGGCGGCTGCCCGCTCGCCGAGGTCTATCCGCTCGCTCCGCTGGCCCGCGGCCAGGCACTGGCGGTGGCGGTCTCGACCTTCCGCGGGCGGGTCCACTACGGGCTCGTCGCCGACGCGGAGGCCGTGCCGGACCTGCACCGGCTGGCCCGCGCGCTGACCGAGGAGGTGGAGACGCTGATCATCGCCTGCGGCCCCTGAGCGGGCCGGTGATCATCGCGGGTTTGGCGCCTTGCCCCCTTGCTCACGTAAAATTCCGCCTTCGAAAGCGAGCGCGGTTCGAGCGCGGCGCGAAACCCCAGGAAGCGGCAACGGCGATGACGGTGACAGAGGACGGCCAGGCGGCTCTCGCCGTGGACACGGCAGAGGACGACCGGGCGGCTTCCGCCGTCGACGTGGCAGCGGAGGCGTACGGGCCGGGCATCGACCCGCAGCGGCTGGCCGTCTGCCTCAGCGTGCTCGACGAGCTCGACAGGATCGACGTCGACCACCCCGACGCCATCGCCGTGCGCCGTGCCACCGCGGGCGTCTACCGCACGGTGAAGCAGCGCCGCCGCCAGGATCGCAGGGCCGCCAAGACCGCCCACGACAAGGCCGTCACCGAGTCCACCGCGACCGGTTCCGCCCAGCGCATCGACGACGAGACCGAGGGCATCCTGCCCTCGTCCGTCACCGACGCCGGCGAGATCGCGGGGATACTCCAGCGCCCGCGCTCCTGCTACATCTGCAAGTCGCGCTACGTCGAGGTCGACTACTTCTACCACCAGCTCTGCCAGAACTGCGCGGCCGAGAACCGCGCCCGCCGCGACGCCCGCACCGACCTCACCGGCAGGCGCGCGCTGCTCACCGGCGGCCGGGCCAAGATCGGCATGTACATCGCGCTGCGGCTGCTGCGTGACGGTGCCCACACCACCATCACCACCCGCTTCCCGAACGACGCGATCCGCCGCTTCAAGGCCATGCCCGACAGCGACGAGTGGATCGGCCGCCTGAAGATCGTCGGCATCGACCTGCGCGACCCGGCCCAGGTCGTCGCGCTCGCCGACTCCGTCGCCGCCGCGGGCCCGCTCGACATCCTGATCAACAACGCGGCCCAGACCGTGCGCCGCTCGCCCCAGGCCTACGGCGAACTGCTCGCCGCAGAGTCCGGCCCGCTGCCCGCCGGTGAGCTGCCGCCCGCCGAGGTCATCGGCACCTTCGGCTCCGGCGCGGTGGCCGCGCTCCCGGTCCCCGGCGGCGGCGCGCTGACCGCCCAGGACGTCACGGACCTCGCGCTGGTGTCCGGATCCGCGTCGCTGGAGCGGATCGCGGCCGGTACGGCCATCGACGCCGGCGGCCTCGTGCCCGACCTGCACGACACCAACAGCTGGATCCAGGCCGTCGAGGAGGTCACGCCGGTCGAGCTGCTCGAGGTCCAGCTCTGCAACTCCACCGCGCCGTTCATCCTCATCAGCCGCCTGCGCGCGGCGATGGCGGCCGCGGGGGCCGAGCGGACGTACATCGTGAACGTCTCCGCGATGGAGGGCGTCTTCAACCGCGGCTACAAGGGCGCAGGCCACCCCCACACCAACATGGCCAAGGCCGCCCTGAACATGCTCACGCGCACCAGCGCCCAGGAGATGTTCGAGAAGGACCGCATCCTCATGACCGCCGTCGACACCGGCTGGATCACCGACGAGCGTCCGCACCCCGACAAGATGCGCCTCGCCGACGCGGGCTTCCACGCCCCCCTCGACCTCGTCGACGGCGCGGCCCGGGTGTACGACCCGATCGTGCGCGGCGAGCAGGGCGAGGAGCTCTACGGGGTCTTCATGAAGGACTACGCGCCCGGCAAGTGGTAGTCCCGGCCGCCAAGGGGAGTCCCGCCCGTGCGCGGGCCGCGGGTGATCGCGGGCGACGGGTGAGGCCGCCCCCGGACCGTTCCCGGCGCAGGCCTCGGCGGACCTCTCCGGCGCCTTCGGACCACCGGACCCCGGGGAAGGGCGCCGCGGTGACGGCGGGGCCCGGAAGGCGCTCACGGCGCACACGCGGGTCTCAGTGTCCGCCGTCCGGTGCGCGGGAGCGCAGACGGTCGTGCAGGGCCTGGCCGGCCCCGCGCGCGGCCCGGACCCGGGTCCCGCCGTCGACCAGCAGGTCGGCGCCCGTGATCCACTCGGCGGCGTCGGAGGCCAGCCACACCACCGCCCGCGCGACGTCCTCGGGCCGGCCGATACGGCCCAGCGGGAGCCCGGCGCCGAGCTCGTCCTCGGAGTCCTCCCAGACGAAGCGCGCCATCTCGGTGCGGACGAGACCGGGGGAGACGGAGTTGACCCGGACCCCCGGGGCCAGTTCGCCCGCGAGCTGCCGGGTGAGGTGCAGCAGGGCCGCCTTGCTGGTGCCGTACGCGCCGACATGGGGCCCCGCGTGGTCCGCGCCCTCCGTGCACACGTTCACGATCGCGCCGCCGTGCTCGCCCATCCAGCCGTGCCAGGCGTACTGCGCCAACCGCAGCGCGGCCTCGACGTTGACGGTGAACGCCGCCCGCCAGCGGTCCGGGTCGACGTCCATGAGCGGGCCGTACGGCTGATTGGTCGCGGCGTTGTTCACCACGAGGTCGATGCGCCCGAACTCGCGCAGCGTCAGCTCGGTCACGGCTCTCAGATGCGCCGGATCGGCGACCGAACCGGCGAGCGCGACCCCGCCGAGCCGCTCGGCCGCCCGGCCCACCGCGTCCGCGTCCCGGGCGGTCACGCACACCCGCGCCCCCGCCCGGGAGAGCTCCTCGGCGACGGCCAGCCCGATCCCGCGGGAGGCTCCGGTGACGATGGCGGCCCTGCCCCGCAGCCCGTACGGTGACGTCATCCGCGTACCGTCTCATGACGGACCGTCAGTCGACAGCCCCGAGCCGGGAGTTCTGCGACGCCACCAGCTCCACGACCGTGCGCCAGTCCTCCAGCACCCCGGCGTCGAGTCCGGCGACCCGGCCCGCGTCGCAGGCCTGGCGCAGGCTCAGCGCGTCGTCGGTGTCACGGGGGTCCGGACGGCCGCCGGAGTGGAGGCGCCCCAGCCGCGAGACGCGGTCGCCGAGCAGCGGTCCCACCAATTCCGGCGCCAGCCGGGCGTGCGCGGTGGCGTCGCCGGGGCGCAGCAGCCGGCCGATGCCGTGGACCAGACCCGCCACCTGGAGTTCCTTGTCGGCGGGATGGCTCCGGCGCAGCAGAGCGGCGGTCTGCAGCGCGTGGTCGTGCACATCCACCGGGCCGCCGCCGCCGTCCGCGGTGTGCCGGGTGCCCCGGCAGGCGTGCAGCAGATCCATCAGCTCCTCGACGCTGCGCAGCTCCATGCGTCGGTCCTTCCGCGAGAAAAGCCGTTGCCGGGCGCCAGCACAACATGGCCGGCTTGCGAACCGGCCAACGGGACCTGAACTGCGCGCCGTGTTCAGCGGTGGCCGTGCGGGTGGTCATGACCTCCGTGGCCCGGGTGCTCCTCCGCCTGCGGTGAGCCGCCCATGGCCCGCAGCATCATCGGGCCGCCGGTGCGCAGGAAGCGCCACACCAGTGCCGCCGCGAGCAGCAGGAAGGCGATGTTGAGCCAGGTCGTGTAGTCCCAGGAGACGCCCTCCATGGGAATCCGGGCGTCGGCCTGGTCGGGGACGAGCCCGAGGCCGCCGAAGAGGATCTCCACGACGTACCCGGCGAACACCATGGCCCCGTAGAAGGTGGCCAGCAGGAAGCCCGTCATCCGCAGGCCGTAGTACTTCCGGTAGATGTGCAGGATCGGCAGGATCAGCAGGTCGGCGAAGACGAACGCGACCACGCCCCCGAAGCTGATGCCGCCCTTCCACAGCACGACGGCCAACGGCACGTTCCCGATCGAGCACACGAAGGAGGCGATCGCCACGAGCGGCCCGATCAGGGGTCCGACCAGCTTCGCGGCGAGCGGATGTCCGTCCAGGAAGAAGGAACGCCAGAAGGAGTCGGGCACCCAGGCGGTGATGGCGCCGGCGATCAGCAGACCGCCCACCAGGTCGCGCAGGATCGCCGCCCACTCCATGACGAACACATGTGCGACAGAGGTGAAGCCCGCGCCGGAGAACAGGCGGCGTCCGAAGGAGCCCTCACCCCGCACCGACATGTCCATCGCCGCGTGCCCCTCCATGGACCCGGCGAGTCCCCGGTCCGCCTGCTCCCGGGCCTGCCGCAGCAGCGGCTCGCGCAGCAGCATCCGGAAGAGCACGGCGAGTACCACGATCATGACCGGGCCGCCGACGAACTCGGCGACGGTGAACTGCCAGCCCATCAACAGGGCGAGAATCACGCCGAGTTCGACCACGAGATTGGTGGAGGCGATCTCGAACGCCATCGCCGCGGTGAAGTTCGCACCCTTGCGGAACAACGAGCGCGCGAGCGCCACGGCCGCGTACGAGCAGGACGAGGACGCCGCTCCGAGCCCGGCGGCCAGTACGAGCGTCCGCGGCCGGTCGTCGCCGAGCAGCCGCGCGACCGTCGCGCGCCGCACCACCGCCTGGACGACGGCGGACAGGGCGAATCCCAGGATCAGCGCCCAGGTGATCTCCCAGGTCATCGACCCGGCGATGGACAGCGCGTGCAGGATCGCGTGCATCGGCTTCGCTCTCTCCCGGTGGGCGACTTCCTGACCGTCCGCGCGACTGTACCCCCTGGGGGTATGAATCGCGGAGTGTTCCGGCGGGTCGGCGGGGGTGTCGACGCGAATCCGCGGATTCGCCCGGGGGCGGCGGTGGGTGCGATCGCTACGCCGAACGAGTGATGCGGAGGGGCGATACGTCACCAAATAGACGCAGATCAGCGCTTGGGGGACGCCGATCGACGCGAGACGGTTACCTCTTGTTTTCAGCCCCATAGAGCGGGCATCCGCTCATTTGGTTACCCTGTACCGACGGACAGCCTGAAGGGGTCCCACCCACACCCATGGTCCGTCCCGGGACAGCCGGTCACCACGGCCTGCTCTCACACGAGTTACCGGCGCCACCGCGTCCCTAACTGCCTTCGACTCAGACCCGAGCGGGCGTCAGGCGGCCGGAAACAGACTGGCCCTTGCACGTCCCGAGGGTGACCCGACACATAAGGAGTGCGCGGTGACACCGGAGAAGACGAATAGCGATCGCCCCAAGGAACGCACGGAGCGCGTGGGCCGCCGGCCCGAGAAGAAGCTGGGAAGCCTCGACGTGTGGGCCAGGTCCGCGCCGATCCGCCTCGCGGGTTACGAGGACGACCTCGCCGAACCCCACATCCTGCCCAGCGTCGACTGACCGACCCGGCGCGAAACCCCCTCGCGACAGCTGACGGCATGGGCGTGTCAGACTCACGCCCATGCCGATCAGAGAAGCCGTGACCGACGACTGGCCGCGGATCTGGCCTTTCTGGCACCGCATCGTCGCCGCGGGCGAGAGCTACACCTGGGACCCCGACACCCCGGCCGAAGCGGCCCGGGCGCTGTGGATGGCGCCGGGCAAGCGCGTGTACGTCGCCGAGGACGCCGCCGGCACGGTCGTCGGCTCGGCCTTCGTCACCCCGAACTACGGCGGCCCCGCCGACCGCATCGCCAACGCCGGATTCATGGTCGACCCCGACCACGCGGGGCGCGGCATCGGCCGTGCTCTCGCCGAGCACGTCCTGACCGCCGCCAGGGCCGACGGATACCGGGGCATGGTCTTCAACGCCGTCGTGGAGACCAACCCCGCCGTCGCACTGTGGACCTCACTCGGTTTCACCGTCCTGGCGACCGTGCCGGACGCCTACGAGCACCCCCGGCACGGGCGCGTCGGACTGCACATCATGTACCGCGCGCTCTGAGAAGCGGTTCCCGGCCGGGGCGGTTCCCGGCGGTCGGGTCCGTCCCTTCCCGCCGGGCCGGTGACGCCGACCGGCCTCAGTCCAGCGGCGCCGTCCGCCTCCACGGCCGCAGCTCCTCCAACTGTCCAGCGAGCTGCAGCAGTTCCGGTTCGGAGCCGGGCCGCCCGACGAGCTGGACGGCGCACGGGGCGCCGCCCGGCAGGGTGCCGAACGGCACCGCCATCGCGGGCCAGCCGGTCAGGTTCCAGGGCGGAGTCAGCGGCGAGTAGTTCGTGTTGGCCAGCAGGTTGCGCAGCCAGCCCCGCTCGTGCCAGGCCGCGGCGGCCGGTGCCCGCCGGGCCAGCGCGGGGGTCAGCAGCACGTCGTGCTCCTCGAAGAACGGCGTCAGGCGCGCGCGCAACTGCTCACGCCGCTCACCCGTACGCACACCGGCCACGAAGCGGCGCCCCACGGCGGCGTGCACCCGCGTGCGCCGGCTGAGCCGCCGCGGGTCGAGGTCCGCGGCGTCCACCGCGGTCCCCGCCGTCCAGTGCGCGAGCGAGGTGGTGCCCAGCCAGAGCGGGTACGGGGGGTCGGAGGGCCGCACCCGGTGACCCGCCCCGGCCAGCAGCACGGCCGCCTCCCGGGCCGCCGTCGCGTACGGGCGGCTCACGGTCACACCGGCCAGGGGGCTGCGTACGGAGACCGCCACCTTCCGGACGAGGTCCCCGGAGGGCCGTACCGCCTCGGTGCCCGCGAGGACCGCCAGCATCAGCCGGGCGTCCGCCACGGTGGTCGCGAGCGGCCCGTTCTCCGCCATCCCGAACCAGTCGCCGTGGCCGATGCCGGCCGGGACCGTGCCGTGCCCCGGCTTGAGACCGACCAGGCCGCAGTTGGCCGCCGGGATGCGCAGCGACCCCATCCCGTCGTTGCCCAGCGCGAGGGGCACCATCCCGGCGGCGACGGCGGCCGCGCCGCCGCCCGAGGAGCCGCCGGCCGTGCGCGAGGTGTCCCACGGGTTGCGGGCGATGCCGTACACGCTGTCCGAGGTGCCGAAGACACAGAGCTCGGGCACGTTCGTCAGGCCCACCACCACGGCGCCCGCCGCGCGCAGCCGCGCCACGGTGACATGGTCCTGCTCGGCGGCGGTGTCCGGGGTCGCGGCGGAGCCCTGCCGACAGGACTCGCCGCGTACCGGCAGGTTGTCCTTGACGGCCACGGGCACGCCCGCGAGGGGGAGCTCGGCCAGGTCCGGGTGGGCGGCGAGCGCGTCGGCCTCCGCGAGGGCCGCTTCGGACCGTACGAGCCGGAAGGCGCCGACCCGGGCGTCGAACCGCTCGATCCGGGCGAGGTGCTCGGCCACCACCTCGCGGGGGGTGATCCGCTTCTCGCGGACGGCTGCGGCGATCTCGGTGGCGGTCCGGCCGGCCCAACTGCTCACGGGTGCTCCTCGGGGACGGGGAATTACTGGTGAGTACGAGGAGCACTGTGCCGGGCCGTGGGGTGCCGCGTCGAGGGCCGCCGCGCCGGGACATTCACCCCGGTTCCCCGGGGCTTTTCACAGGGAGACCGCCCCGCGGTCCGGCCGCGATGCCAGGTCATCCGACCACTACCGCAACTTGCCCGTGTTCAGGCCTCGTTGACAGCCATCGGAACCCGTCTCATCATCAGACATCCGATGAATTGGGGCCGCTCATGAGTACGTATCCAAGACGTCAGGTTCTGGGAGCCGCCGCGGCCGTCGCCGCGACGGCTCTTCCCCTCACCGCCGCGACCGGGGCACGGGCCGCCGAAACGGCCGATGGGCGGGCGGGGCAGTGGCTTCCCGTCCCCGCCCCGCTCCCCGTACCGCTCGACGCCCACTTCGACAACGACGGCCTCGGCCGCGCGGCCGCCCCAGGCGGCGACTTCGACGGCTCGGGCTACACCTTCCCCGGCGAGGAACTCCCCGAAGGCCCGGTCGAGGTGGACGGCATCGCCTTCCTCTTCCCGTCCTCCGCCGAGGGCACCCGGAACAACGTGGTCGCCCTCGGCCAGCGCCTCGACCTCCCCCGTGGCCACTACCTCTCGGCCCTGTTCCTCACGGCGGGCAGCTACGGCGACGCCTCCGGCACGGCCACCGTGCACTACGCCGACGGTTCGACGACGACCGCCGGACTCGGCGGCGCGGACTGGTACGCGACGGGCGGCTCGCTGTCCGCCCCGTACCGCTACCGGCCGGACGGCGGCAAGGACGAGCACAGCGTCGGGATCGGCACGGCGGAGGTCTGGGTCGACCCGCGGCGCGAGGCGGTCGCCCTCACCCTGCCGACCACCCGGCCGGCCGGGGAGAACCAGACCTCACTGCACGTCTTCGCCCTCTCCCTCCAACCGGTGGCCCAAGGACGGGCGTTGGCCCTGCGGGACGCGCACACCACCTTCTCGCTGCTGGAGTCGACCGGCGCGCAGAGCGTGGAGGCCACCGTCGTCAACGCCGGAACGGTCGCCGTCCTCGCGGGCGACCGGGTGACGGTCGGCGTCGAGGTGCCCGGGGCCCGCACCGTGGAGCCCGCGCGGGTGACCCGCCTGGACCCCGGCGAGCAGGCGCGGGTCCGTGTCGGCATCCGCAACCGGGTGGGCACGGCACCCGGCACCGCACACGAGGGAACGGTGGTCGTCGAAGGCCGCGGCCGACAGGCGGCCGCCGTCCGCCGCACCCTGACCCTCGGCGTGCCCGACTACCGCCCCACCGAGGAGTCCCTCGCCGGCCACCAGGCCCCGTACTGGTTCCACCGCGCCAAGTTCGGCATCTTCATCCACTGGGGCGTCTACTCGGTGCCCGCCTGGTCACCGGTGGGCGAACAGTACGCCGAGTGGTACTGGAACCACCTCCAGAGCCCGGACAACGCGGTGTACGCCTACCACCGGGAGAGGTACGGCGAGAACTTCGCCTACGACGACTTCATCCCGATGTTCACGGCCGAGCGCTTCGATCCGCGCGCCTGGGTGGAGTTGTTCCGGGACGCCGGCGCCCAGTACCACGTCCTCACCGCCAAACACCACGAGGGCTTCGCCCTGTGGGACACGCGGGTATCCGACCGCAACGCCGTGAAGATGGGCCCGGGGCGGGACCTGGTCCGCGAACTCTTCGACGCCTCAAAGCGGTTCACGCCCGAGCTGCACCGCGGCCTGTACTTCTCCATGCCCGAGTGGTTCAACCCCGACAACCCCTGGTCGGGCCACGCCCCGCGCAATCCGTACACCCAGGAACCGGTCCCGTACACCGGATACACCGCCGGCAAGGACTATGTGAAGGACTATCAGGCCGCTCAGATGCTCGAACTGATCCACGGCTACGACCCGTCCGTCATCTGGTGCGACATCGGCGGCGCCAACGACAGCCAGCGGGTGCTCGCCGAGTACTTCAACCACGGCAAGAACCGGCCGAAGCCCTACGAGGTCACCGTCAACAACCGCTCGGGCATCGGCTTCCACGACTTCACGACCCCCGAGTACACGACCTACGAGAACACCGTCGTCGCCAAGTGGGAGTCCAGCCGGGGCCTCGACCCGTTCAGCTACGGCTACAACCGGGCCACCCCCGACACCGCCTACATGACCGCCGAGGAGGTGGTCCGCAGCCTGGTCGACATCGTGTCCAAGAACGGCAACCTCCTGCTCGACATCGGGCCGCGCGCCGACGGCACCATCCCCGAGATCATGCAGACCCGGCTGCGGGAGACCGGCCGGTGGCTGAAGACCAACGGCGAGGCGATCTACGACACGACGTACTGGTCACGGATGGCGCAGCTCGGTGAGGACCTGCGGTTCACCGTGCGGCAGAACGAGGCCTTCTACATCCACTCGCTGACCGCGCCGGGCGCCACCCTCACCGTCGAGGCGCCGGTGCCGGTCCGCGGCGGTGACCGGGTGACCCTGCTCGGCCACGACCGGCCGCTCAACTGGACGGTACGGAACGGGGCTTTGGTGATCGACGTGCCGACGGCGGCCCGCAGGTCCGGCCGGTACGTCTGGGTGTTCAAGGTGGAGTGGCGTGACTGACGTCCATCCCGTGCGGCGACCGTGACTCCCGGGTCGCCGCACGCGACCGGTCCGCTTGTGCCCGCGGCCACCCCCTGCCGAGCATCCGCGCGCGGACCGGGGACCGGCTGCGGGCCGGCCCCGGACCATCGTTGACGGTTGACGGTTGACGGTTGACGGTTGACGGTTGACGGTTGACGGTTGACCGATGGTCGACGGGCGCCGCCCGTCGACCGGCCACCGCCATCGAGGAGGGCCGGGACCTGTCCTCGATGAGCGGCATGCCGGCCGGCCTCAGCTACCGTCCGCTGCTGACCCGAAGGCCCGGCCTCACTTCAGGTGCCGGGCGAAGAACTGGGCCGCGGCGTCCCCCGCGAACTGCGGGACGCCGGCGTGCCCGCCCAAATGGGCGTGCAGGGACTTCTCCCTGGAGCCGAAGACGTCGAACAGGTCGAGGGCCGCCTGCCGGTTGTTCCCTTCGTCGTCCCACTGCAGCAGCACGTGCAGGGGGATGCTGACCTGCCGCGCCTCCTCGAACAGGGCGCGAGGCACGAAACTCCCGGCGAACAGAACGGCGGCCGAGACGCGCGGCTCGACCACGGCCAGCCGGATGCCGATGGAGATCACTCCCCCCGAGTACCCGACCGGGCCGCCGATCTCGGGCAGCGAGAGGAGGGCGTCCAGGGCGGCCTGCCATTCCGGGACCGCCTGGTCGACCAGTGGGAGGACGAGAGCGTCGACGATCTCGTCGCTCACCGGCTCGCCGGCCGCCATCGCTTGGCGCAGGTCGGCGCGGGCCTGCTCGGCGGCGGGCCAACGGGGCCGGTCGCCGCTCCCGGGGAGCTCGATGGTCGCCGTGGCGAAGCCGTCCGCCGCGGAGTGCTGGGCCCGGGCCACCAGCCGGGGGTACATCTTGCGCAGCCCGAGGGGAGGATGGCCGAGCAGGATCAGCGGCGCCGGGGTGGACGGGGACGCGGACGCGGGTGTCCACAGGATGCCGGGGATCTCGCCGAGGGTGAATTCACGCTCGAGGACGCCGCCGTCGAGGTGCTGTTCAGAAGTGAGTCGCATGGTCGTGCCTTTCGGGAGTGCTCAGGAATGGCGCTCCCGGACGCGACCTATCGCCCGACCGTGACCCCGGAGGGGAGCACCCATGTCGATACTGTGTTCACGGGTACCACCTCCTCGTTCTCTCGCACGGCCTCCGGAAAAGTAACAGCGGTCTCCGTGGTCCGCCAACAGGTTTTTCGCGGAGCCTCCGTGGCCGGATGCCCAAGGACAGGGAGCCACTCGCCCGACCGCCTTGCGGTGAGCCTCGACGACACCGCCGTGCGGTGCGTCTGCCGGCCGTGGCCGTTCTCACCGGCGACCGCTGTACCCAGGTCCCCGAGGCCGGGCCGCCGGCCCGGTGTCAGACGCCGGCCGCCGGCCCCGTGCTCTCCCGTTCGATCAGCCGTGGCACCGGCACCTGGACCGTCCGTGCCGGGCCGCCGTCCAGCAGCGCGGTCAGTTCCCGCGCCGCCGTGCGCCCGAACTCCACGGTGTCGCGGGAGAGCGCGGACAGCCACGGTCTGACCATGCGGCACAGCGCCGAATCCTCCCAGGCCACGACGGACACGTCGCGTGGTACCAGGAAGCCCAGTTCCGTCGAGGTGGCGACCCCGGCGACGGCCATCACGTCGTTGTCGTAGACCAGCGCCGTCGGCGGAGCCTCGCTCTCCAGGACCCGGCGGGTGACGGCGGCGCCCTCGGCGTCCGAGTAGTCCGTGGTCAGTGACCGCACCTCGGACAACCCCCGCCGCTCCGCCTCCGCACGCAGGGCGCGGATGCGCCGCTCGGTGTGGGCGAGCCCCGGCAAGCCCGCGATGTGCGCGATCCGGCGGTGCCCGAGCGCGTACAGCTCGTCCACCACCGAGGCCATCGCGCCCGCGTCGTCCGCCCAGACCGTGGACATCCCGGGGTGGACCGCGTCCGGCACACCGCCGATCACCACCGCGGGCAGGCCCAGCTCCTCCAGCAGGTCGGGGCGCGGATCGTCGGTCCGCGGATCGACGACCAGGACCCCGTCCACACGGTGTTCGGCCCACCAGCGCCGGTAGACCGCGCACTCGTCGTCCACGTCCTCCACCACCTGGAAGAGGAGCCCGAGATGCCGCTCGGCCAGGACCTCCTGGATGCCGGAGATCAGCTGCAGGAAGAACGAGTCCACGCCCAGGGTGTCGGCGGGACGGGCGACGACGAGCCCGACCGTGGCCGCGCCCTCGCCGGACAGCGCGCGGGCCGCCGTGCTCGGCCGCCAGCCCAGCTGGTCGGCGACCCGGCGCACCCGGTCGCGGGTGATCTCGGAGACCCCGGGGCGGCCGTTGAGAGCGAAGGAGACCGCGCTCTCCGAGACCCCGGCCCGCTGCGCGATGTCCTTCATCGTCGGCCGGCGCGCGGGTGACCGCCTGGCTGGCAACCTTGCTCCCCGTTCCGCTGAGACCGCGCACTAATGCGCTTGAGCTGAAGCAATCTAAAGCGCATTAGTGATCGATTGCAAGAGGCCGACCACACGTCTCTGACCTGCCATGTTCCCTTACTAAAGAGTTTAGCTGATCCAAATCCATTGACTACTAAGGAGAGTTGCGTGCAAGGTCTGCCCCGGCACCACTCGCCCCCCACCGCAGAGGAGCCCCATCCGTGCGCATCTCCCGCAGAGTTCTCGCCGCCGCTGCCGCCGTCGCCGTCGTCCTGCCGCTGAGTGCCTGCGGCTCCGGGAACGACGGCGGTGGCTCGACGGACGCCTCCGGCAAGGTCGAGGGCGACATCACCTTCCAGACCTGGAACCTGAGGGCCAACTTCAAGTCGTACTTCGAGGGTGTGATCGCGGACTTCGAGAAGAAGTACCCGGACACCCAGGTGAAGTGGGTCGACCAGCCCGCCGAGGGCTACGCCGACAAAATCAGCGCGGACGCGGCCGGCGGCACCCTGCCGGACGTCGTGAACGTCTCCCCGGACCTCGTCGCCCCGCTCGCCAAGGCGGGCCTCGCTCTGGACCTCGACAAGTCGGCCGCCCAGTACAAGAAGGAGTACCTGGCAGGCGCCTGGGCCGGTCACGAAGTACCGGGCATGACCGGGACGTACGCCTTCCCCTGGTACCTCAACACCGGCCCGCTCTTCTACAACAAGTCGCTGTTCGAGGAGGCCGGACTCGACGCCTCCAAGCCGCCGACGACCTACGACGAACTGTTCTCCGACGCGCTGCGGCTGGCCGGCAAGAGCGACGGCAAGGTCGCCACCCTCGCCAACGTCCCCACCATCGAGGACTTCGGCCGCTACGGCGTCGATCTGATGAACAAGCAAGGCACCGCCTTTGCCTTCAACGACGCCAAGGGTGTCGAACTCCTCACCAAGTACCAGGAGTTGTACGACGCCAAGGCGCTCGACCCGCAGGCGCTCACCGCGACCCCGGAGTCGTCCGGCAAGAAGTTCCTCACCGGCGCCGTCGCCATGAACCCGGGCAGCGCCCTGGACCTCGGCAACTTCAAGAAGCAGGCGCCGAACCTGTACAAGAACATCGGCATCACGGACCAGATCACCAGCACCGGCAAGGTGAACATGTACGTCATGGGCGTGATGGTCAACTCGCGCACCAAGCACACTCCGGCCGCGGTCGCCTTCGCCCACTTCGTCACCGACGCGCGGAACCAGATGTCGTTCGCCAAGAAGGTCGCGATCTTCCCGAGCACCGCCGGCTCGCTGGACGACCCGTACTTCACCAAGGAGGACGGGAGCGACGAGACGCGGGTGCGGATCGCCGCAGCCAAGTCCCTCAAGAACGCGGTCAATTACACGCCCGTCCTGTTCAGTGAGCAGATGAAGACCGCGCTGCGCAACGAGGTAGCCAAGGCGCTCCAGGGCAAGGAGAGCCCCGAGGCGGCTCTTGACAACGCTGTCAAGGCCTGCGACCGACTCCTCCAGCAGCAGGGCTGATCCGGCATGGCGAGTTCCTCGGCCCTGTCCGGCGACGTGCGGCGCGGTGCGCGGACGCCCCGCGCGGCCTCCCGGGTGCGACGCCAGCTCCCGTCCAGCCCTTGGCTGTTCGCGGCGCCGGGACTGCTGGTCACGGGTGCCTTCATCCTGTACCCGTTCGTCTCGACGGTGGTCAACTCCTTCACCGACCGCCGCACCCTGATCCCCGGCACGTTCGTGGGACTCGCCAACTTCCGGGAGCTGCTGCACGACGACATGTTCTGGATCGGCCTGCGCAACAGCGCGCTGTACGTCGTCGGGGTCGTCCCCGCGCTCGTCCTGCTGCCGCTGCTGCTCGCCCTGCTGGTCCAGAAGAACATCCCCGGCATCACCTTCTTCCGCTCGGCCTTCTACACCCCGGTGGTCGCCTCCATCGTCGTGGTCGGCCTGATCTGGGTGTGGCTGCTGGACGAACGCGGCCTGGTGAACTCGCTGCTGGAGACGGTCGGCATCGGCAGGGTCGGCTTCCTCAGCGACCAGTGGCTGCTTCTGCTGAGCGCCATGGCCGTCACGGTCTGGAAGGGCCTCGGCTACTACATGATCATTTACCTGGCCGCGCTCGCCAACGTGCCCCGCGAGCTGCACGAGGCGGCGTCGGTCGACGGCGCGGGGGCGGTACGCCGCTTCCTCACCGTCACCGTGCCCGCCGTCCGCTCCACCATGGTGCTGGTCGGCGCGCTCTCCTCGGTCGCCGCCTTCAAGGTGTTCTCCGAGGTGTACCTGATGGCAGGCCCGGACGGCGGACCGGCGGGCGAGGACACCACCCTCGTCATGCTGGTCCAGCGCACCGGCACCGGACTGACCGGCCGGGTGGGCTACGCCTCCGCCCTCTCCGTCGTCGTCTTCGTCGTCACCGTCGCGCTGATGCTGCTCGTGCTGCGCGCCGACCGGAAGGAGGACGCGTGAGCGTGCTGGAGAAGGTACGACCCGCGGAGCGTCCGGCGCCACAGCGGCGCCCCAGCCCCCGCGTCACCGACGAGCACGGCCGCCGGATCCGGGTGGGGGAACTCGCCCTGCGCTACCTGCTGCTGCTCGCCGTCCTCGCCCTCACCGTCGGTCCGTTCCTGTGGCAGCTGTCCACGTCGCTCAAGGGCCCGACCGAGGACATCTTCGACTCGCCGCCGGCGCTCCTGCCCGGCCACCCGACGCTGCACAACTACCAGCGCGTCGCCGACACCATCCCCGTCTGGGACTACGCCGTGAACTCGCTCAGGGTCGCGGGCGCCAACGTCGTGACGAACTGCGTCGGTTCGGCCCTCGCCGGGTACGCCCTGGCCCGGCTGCGCTACCGCGGCCGCAGGGTGGCGACGCTCGTCTTCATCCTCGCGATGCTGGTCCCCGTCGAGGGCATCATCATCGCCCAGTTCACCACCATGCGGGAACTCGGCCTGAACAACACGCTCATCGGTGTGGTCCTGCCCGGCTGCGTCGGCGCGATGAACGTGCTGCTGATGCGCAACGCCTTCCTCAACCTCCCCTACGAGATCGAGGAGGCGGCCTACGTCGACGGGGCGAACGTCTGGCAGCGGTTCCTGCGGATCGCGCTGCCGTCGGTGAAGGGAACCCTGGCCGTCGTCGCCATCTTCGCCTTCATGGGCGCCTGGGACGACTTCCTGTGGCCGCTCATCGTGCTCAGTGATCCCTCCAAGTTCACCCTCACCATCGGCCTCAACTACCTGCACGGCACGTTCGCCAACGACGAACGGCTCGTCGCCGCGGGCACGATCATCGCGGTGGCACCGCTGATCGCCCTCTTCGCCTGTCTCCAGCGGTACTTCTTCCGCGGTGTGGGCGAGGGCGCGGTCAAGGGCTGAGACCGTCCGTCCGTCCTTCCGATTCGCAAGGATCCCGCATGTCCTCTGCCGTGCGCTTCGGCGTCAACTACACCCCGAGCGAGGGGTGGTTCCACCACTGGCTCGACTTCGACCTCGACTCCGTACGCGCGGACCTCGACTCGATCGCCGCGCTCGGTCTCGACCACATCCGGGTCTTCCCGCTGTGGCCCTACTTCCAGCCCAACCGCACCCTGATCCGCCCGCGCGCCGTCGAACAGCTCGTGGCGCTCGCCGACGCCGCGGCCGAACGCGGACTCGACGTCAACGTGGACGGACTGCAGGGGCACCTGTCGAGCTTCGACTTCCTGCCCGCGTGGACCCGGACCTGGCACCGGCGGAACATCTTCACCGCCCCGGAGGTCGTCGAGGCGGAGGCCGAGTACCTGCGCACACTGGCCTCCGCCCTCGCCGACCGGGCGAACTTCATCGGCATGACGATCGGCAACGAGGTCAACCAGTTCGCCGCCGGGCCGCATCCCGACCCGGACCGCATCACGCCCGAGCAGGCCGGGGCATGGCTGACCCGCCTGCTCGCGGCCTGTGAGGAGGGCGCTCCCGGCAAGACGCATCTGCACGCCTCCTACGACGCCGCCTGGTACCAGGACGACCAGCCCTTCACGCCGGAGCACTCGGCCCGGCTCGGCGCCCTCACCGCCGTCCACTCCTGGGTGTTCAACGGGACGGCCCAGCGGCACGGCCGCCGGGGCGTCGCCACCGAGCACCACGCCGCGTACCTCGTCGAGCTCTCCAAGGCCTGGGCCGACGATCCAGGCCGGGCGGTCTGGCTCCAGGAGGTCGGCGCTCCCGCCCCGCTGATCCCGGCCGAGCACGCGGCCGCCTTCACCGAGGCGACCGTCGCGAACGCGCTCGACTGCCCCGACCTGTGGGGCGTCACCTGGTGGTGCTCGCACGACGTCAGCCGTGACCTCGCCGACTTCCCCGAACTCGAGTACAGCCTGGGCCTGTTGACGAGCGACCGGCGGCCCAAGCCCGCCGCACGGACCCTCGCCCGCATCGTCGGCGAGGGACGGGCGCACCGGCCCTGCGCACGCACCACCGCCCTCGTCGTCGACACCGCGCCGGGCCGCTCCGGCTGCGCCCCCGGCGGCCCCGTCTTCGAGGCCTTCGCCCGGCTGACCGCCGACGGCGCCCGTCCCACCACCGTTCTCGCGAGCCGCGCCGACGACAAGGAACACCTCGCGGCCCGTGGCATCACCGAAGTCGTCACACCCGATCAGGTCACCGAGTAGCCCGTCCCCACCCGTCCTCACGACGATACGGAGCACACAGTGAACCTCAGCAGACGCGCCCTTCTGCTCGCCGGAGCCGCGGCGGCGCTCACCCCCGCCGTGCCCGGCCTCCCCGGCCGCGCGGCGGCGGCAGGCCGCGACCTCCAGCCGTACGCCTCCTACTGGTACCCGGACTCGCTGCCCTCGGGCACCCCGGGCGCCGGCATCACCTGGCGCGGCCTGAAGGATTGGAGCGCCGACGGTGACACGGACCTGGCGTTCAACGCCGCCTCCGTGCCGCTCGCCGCTCGCTTCGCCCCGACCTCCGTGAACACCACGGCCCGCGCCGGCCAGGCCCGTGTGCAGTCCCTCGTCTCCTTCGGCCCCACGTCGGGCAACCCCGCTCAGGGCGCGGCCGACGCCGACTACTACGCCCTCACCCACTGGGCCTACCTCGACGAACTCGTCTTCTGGGGAGGCTCGTCGGGCGAGGGCCTGATCCTCGCGCCGAACGCCCCGATCGTGGACGCGGCCCACCGGCACGGCGTGCCGGTGCTCGGCAACGTCTTCCTGCCGCCCGTCGCCTACGGCGGCCGCCTCCAGTGGACCCGTGACCTGGTGCAGAAGGACGCCGGCGGGCACTACCCGCTCGCGGCCCAACTGGTCGCGGTGGCAGCGGCGTACGGCTTCGACGGCTGGTTCGTCAACGCCGAGACCGGCGGCGGCGACACCGCGCTCGCCACCGCCGTGCTCGGCTTCCTGAAGGAGCTCAAGGCACTCGGCGCGGCTGAGGGGCAGCGCGTCACCTGGTACGACGCGATGACCGTGAGCGGCTCGGTCGGCTGGCAGGGCGCGCTCAACAACCAGAACAAGACGTTCTTCCAGGCCGCCGACACGATGTTCGTCGACTTCCGCTGGTCGCAGAGCGGTCTTGCCTCCTCCGCCACCACCGCCCGGCAACTCGGCCGCAGCCCCTACGAGTTGTGGGCGGGCGTCGACGTCGAGGCGAGCGGCACCAACGCGTCCGTCAACTGGGACGCCATCGTGCCGACCACCAAGACGCACGTCACCTCCATCGGCTTCTACCGGCCCGAGTGGACCCGCAATCACCTGCCCGCGAGCCGCACCCCCGGCGACTTCCACGCCGCCGACGACCTGTTCTGGACCGGCTCCTCCCTCGACCCCTCCCGGCCGGCCACGAACGCCGGCTGGCGCGCCCCGGCGCTCTCCGTCGCCGACCGCTCGACCGTCGGCTCGCTGCCGTTCGCGACCGTCTTCAACACCGGTCACGGCCTGAGGTGGTACGAGGACGGCGAGGTCACCTCGGACACCGCCTGGAACCATCTGGGTCTCCAGGACCGGCTGCCCTCCCGCCGCTGGGTCGTGCGCACCACCGGCCACCGCCCGACCGTCACCTTCGACTTCGCGGACGCCTGGCGGGGCGGCAGCAGCCTCCTGGTCTCCGGCACCCTCGACGCGCCGACGACACTGGACCTGTACGCGACCCGGCTGCCGCTCGGCGCGGACACGGTGGTCGAGCTGACCCACCGTACGGACGCGGGCAGCACCTCCCTGGAGCTGGCCGTCGCCACCGCGGAGCCGGGCGCGGCGGGCGGGGCACCCCCGTACACCTACCTGTCCGTGCCCACCACCGGTGGCGCCGGCTGGCAGACGTCCACCGTTCGGCTGACCGGACTGTCGGGGACCGTGCACACGCTGGGCGTCCGGCTGGCCCCGGGATCCGGTCCGGTCGGCTGGCGGCTGGGCCGGCTCGCGGTCCGGGACGCGACGGTGACCCCCGACGCGCCCACCGGCCTGCGCGTCACCGACGCCGACGGCGGAAACCTGCGCTTCGCGTGGCAGAGTGCCGCCGGCGACGTACGCCACTACGAGCTGTACCGGACGTTCCCCGACGGCACACGGCGTTTCCTCGGCGGCACCTGCCAGACCGCGTTCTACGCGGGCGGTCTCACCGCCGAGCAGGGCGAGGCGGCCGCAGGATTCGAACTGCGCGCGGTGGGGGAGCTGTTCACCGTCTCGACCCCCGCCACGACCGCCCACACCTGGTAACCCGCACCCCTCACCCCACGGAGCCCACCCATGCATGACGACCGCACCCTGGTCGAAGCCCGCCTCAAGCGTGTCCTCGACGAGCGCATCCGACCCGCCGTGTACCCCGAGTCCGTACCGCTGGACGTGGCGGTGTGGAACGCGCCCGGAGAGCCCGTGCCGGTCGCCGAGGGGCTCGCGGCCGTCCCGGAACCGATCGAGGTGGGCGCGCGCTGGGGCGCTCCGTGGGGCACCAGTTGGTTCCGGGTCACCGGGACCGTCCCCGAGTCCTGGGCCGGCCGGACCGTGGAGGCGGTCCTCGACCTCGGATTCGACGAGAACATGCCCGGATTCCAGTGCGAGGGGCTCGTCTACCGGCCCGACGGCACTCCGGTGAAGGGACTCAACCCGCGCAACCAGTGGGTGCGCGTCGGCGCGCCGGTGGAGGGCGGCGAAGAGGTCCGGCTGCACATCGAGGCCGCCTCCAATCCGGTGATCCTCGACTACCACCCCTTCCTGCCCACCCGGCTCGGCGACAAGGAGACGGCGGGCAGCGAGCCGCAGTACACGCTCACCCGGATGGACCTCGCGGTCCTCGACGAGACAGTGTGGGAACTGGTACTCGACCTGGAGGTGCTCGGCGAGCTGATGGCCGAGCTCCCGGTGGAGTCCGCGCGGCGCTGGGACATCCTGCGCGCGGTGGAACGGGCACTGGACGCCGTCGACCTCCAGGACGTGGGCGGCACCGCCGCCGCGGCCCGGGCCCGGCTGGAGGGCGTCCTCGCGGAACCCGCCGTGCCCTCCGCGCACCGGATCAGCGCCGTCGGGCACGCGCACATCGACTCGGCCTGGCTGTGGCCGCTGCGCGAGACGGTCCGCAAGGTGGCGCGCACGACCTCCAACATGACCGCGCTCATCGAGGACGAACCCGAGTTCGTCTTCGCGATGTCGCAGGCGCAGCAGTGGGCCTGGGTGAAGGAGCACCGGCCCGAGGTGTGGGCGCGGGTGAAGAAGGCCGTCGAGGAGGGCCGGTTCGTCCCGGCCGGAGGCATGTGGGTCGAGTCGGACACGAACATGCCCGGCTCGGAGGCGATGGCCCGTCAGTTCGTCCACGGCAAGCGGTTCTTCATCGACGAGTTCGGCATCGAGAACGAGGAGGCGTGGCTGCCGGACACCTTCGGCTTCGCCGCCGGACTCCCGCAGATCATCAAGGCCGCGGGCTCCAAGTGGCTGCTCACACAGAAGATCTCGTGGTCGCAGACCAACAAGTTCCCGCACCACACCTTCCGTTGGGAGGGCATCGACGGCACCCGCATCTTCACCCACTTCCCGCCCGTCGACACCTACAACTGCTCCATGCGGGGCGGCGAGATCGCCCACGCGGCCAGGAACTTCAAGGACAAGGGCGTCGCACGGCACTCCCTCGCGCCCACCGGCTGGGGCGACGGCGGCGGCGGCACCACCCGCGAGATGGTCGCGAAGGCGGCCCGTCTCAAGGACCTCGAAGGCTCCGCCACCGTCGTGTGGGAGACCCCGGCGGAGTTCTTCGCGAAGGCCGAGGCCGAACACCCCGACGCGCCCGTCTGGGTGGGCGAGTTGTACCTCGAACTGCACCGCGCGACCCTCACCAGCCAGGCGAGGACCAAGCAGGGCAACCGCCGCAGCGAGCACCTGCTGCGCGAGGCCGAACTGTGGGCGTCGACCGCGGCGGTGCGGACCGGGTTCCCCTATCCGTACGAGGACCTGGACCGAATCTGGAAGACGGTGCTGCTCCACCAGTTCCACGACATCCTGCCCGGCTCGTCCATCGCCTGGGTGCACCGGGAGGCCCGGCGGACCTACGAGCGGGTCGCCGAGGAACTGGACGGCATCATCGGCGCGGCACAGCGCGCGCTCGCCGGTGAGGGGACCACCCGGCTCGTGTTCAACTCCGCTCCGCACACCCGCGACGGGGTGCCCGCGGGCGCGGCCCGCCCGGCCACCGACCCCGGCCCGGTCTCGCTCGCACCACGACCGGGCGGCGGGCACGTCCTCGACAACGGTCTGCTGCGGGTCGAGGTCGACGCCCGGGGACTGGTCGTCTCGGCGTACGACATCGGGGCCGGCCGCGAGACGATCGCACCGGACCGGGCCGCGAACCTGCTCCAGATCCACCCCGACTTCCCGAACATGTGGGACGCCTGGGACGTCGACGAGTTCTACCGCAACACGGTCACGGATCTGGTGGACGCCGACGAGGTCGGGCCCGGCGACGACGGCGTGTCGGTCCGGATCGTGCGGTCCTTCGGCGCGTCGAGGGTCACGCAGGTGCTGTCGCTGGCAGCGGGGGAGCGGCGGCTCGGCATCGACACCGAGGTCGACTGGCACGAGACCGAGAAGTTCCTGAAGCTCGCCTTCCCGCTCGACGTGCACGCCGAACGGTACGCGTCCGAGACCCAGTTCGGGCACTTCCACCGGCCCACCCACACCAACACCTCGTGGGAGGCCGCCAAGTTCGAGGCGTGCAACCACCGCTTCGTGCACGTCGAGGAGCCGGGCTGGGGTGTCGCGATCGTCAACGACTCCACGTACGGACACGACGTGACCCGGACCGTGCGCGAACGCGACTCCGGGACGACCACCACCGTGCGCGTGTCCCTGCTGCGCGCCCCGCGCTTCCCGGACCCGGAGACCGACCAGGGCGTCCACCGCTTCCGGCACGCGCTGGTGCCGGGGGCCGGGATCGGGGACGCCGTGCGCGAGGGATGGCGGATCAACCTGCCCGAGCGGACTCTGACGGGGGCGCGCGAGGTCGCACCGCTGGTGGGCGTCGAGCAGGACGCGGTCGTGGTGACCGCCGTCAAGCTCGCCGACGACGGCAGCGGTGACGTGGTCGTACGCTTCCACGAGTCCCGCGGCGGCCGGACCCGGGCCACGCTCACCGCGGGCTTCGCGACCGGGGCCGTCACGGTGACCGATCTGCTGGAGCGGCCCCTCGCGGACGCCGCGCCGCCGGAGCGCGAAGGCGACCGGATCACCCTGACGCTGCGCCCCTTCGAGCTGGTGACGCTGCGGCTGAAGCGGGCCTGACCACCGTACGGGCCGCGGACCCGGCTACGGCGTGAGCTGGGTCCGCAGCCACTGCTCCACCTCGCCCACGTGCGCGGCGGCGGCCGCTCTGGCCGCCTCCGGGTCGTGGGCCAGCAGGGCGCGGTGGATCGCCGCGTGCTCGCGGCGGGTGCGCTCGAAGGCACCCTCCTCCTGGTAGCCGCGCCAGACCCGGGCGCGGAAGGTGCGCGAGGAGAGCCCCTCCAGGATGGCCGCCATCGTCTCGTTGCCCGCGGCGGCGGCGATCTCGCGGTGGAAGGCCAGGTCGTGGGCGAGGATCTCCTCCGGGTCGTCGGTCGCGTTCATCGCCGTGAGGTGCTTCTCCACCTCGGCGAGCTGGTCGGGGGTGATCCGCGCGGCGGCCAGCGCCGTCGCCGTCGACTCCAGGATCCGGCGCACCTCCAGCAGTTCCACCAGCCGCGGCCCGCGCGAGAGGTCGGCCACCACGCCGAAGGTCTCCAGAAGGTCTCCGGCCTCCAACTGCGTGACGTAGATGCCCGATCCGTGCCGGGCCTCCAGCACGCCGAGGACCGTGAGCGCACGGATCGCCTCGCGCATCGAGCTGCGGGACATGCCCAGCTGGACGGCGAGATCGCGCTCCGTCGGCAGTCGCTGGCCGGGCTCGAGACGGCCCTCCTTGATCATCGCCTTGATCCGCTCGATGGCGCGCTGGGTCACGGTGCCCTTCTGGGGGGCGCCCTCCGTCCCGTGGGACAGGGTCTCGTCCACGCCGCTTCCTCCTGTTGCCGGGTGCGCCGCAGTCTAACCACCGATGTGGTCGGACCACTATGGCCAGAATCCCGGAAATTATGGCTCCGCAGGGTGTTGCGGACCCAAAGTGGTCTGATAAATATTCGTCCCGGCTGGAAGAGGGACTCCGGCCACGCGTCCTGCTCGATCTCGCTCAATGAGGAGCCGTCAGATGGCCGGCAGAACAGTGCGGAACAGGCGAATCCCGTCGCGGGCAGTGAGTGCGGCGGCTGTGGCCGCCTGCGCGACCCTCGTGCTCGCGGCGTGCGGCAGCACCAAGGACGACGTCGCCTCCGGCGGCGGGGGAGGCGACGGCAGCGGCAAGGTCGGAGTGATCCTGCCCCTGCTGACCTCGCCGTTCTGGCAGTCCTACAACGACTACGTGCCGAAGATGGCGAAGTCCGAGGGCGTCGACGCCCTCAAGACCGTCAACTCCAACAGTGATCCGTCGCAGCAGATCACCGACATCAACAACCAGCTGAACCAGGGCGTGAAGGGTCTGGTCGTGGCCCCGCTGGACAGCGCCGCGATCGTCGCCGGTCTCGACCAGGCCGAGCGCAAGGGCGTCCCCGTGGTCGCCGTCGACGTGGCTCCCGACAAGGGGAAGGTCGCCATGGTCGTCCGCGCCGACAACGTCGCGTACGGCGAGAAGGCCTGCGAGTTCCTCGGCAAGCAGGTCGGTTCGGGCAAGGTCGTGCAGATCATGGGCGACCTGGCGTCGGTCAACGGCCGTGACCGCTCCGAGGCGTTCCGCTCCTGCGTGAAGAAGAACTACCCGAAGCTGAAGGTCCTGGAGATCCCCGCCAAGTGGGAGTCCGACACCGCGGCCTCCAAACTGGACACGCTGCTGAACGCCAACCCCGACATCAAGGGCATCTACATGCAGGCGGGCGGTGTCTACCTCGCGCCCACCCTGCAGACCCTGAAGTCCAAGGGGATGCTCAAGAAGGCCGGCCAGGCGGGCCACATCGCGATCGTCTCGAACGACGGCATCCCGCAGGAGTTCGACGCCATCCGCAAGGGCGAGATCGACGCCACCGTCTCCCAGCCCGCCGACGCCTACGCCAAGTACGGCATGTACTACATCAAGGCGGCCATGCAGGGGAAGACGTTCAAGACCGGACCGACGGACCACGACTCCACGATCGTCAAGCTTCCCAGCGGCATCCTGGAGGACCAGCTGCCCGCCCCGCTGGTCACCAAGGACAACGTCGACGACCCCGAGCTCTGGGGCAACACGGTCAAATGAGTACACCACTGGTGGAGGCGCGCGGGGTCGCCAAACGGTACGGCCCCACCGTCGCCCTCCAAGACGGCCGGCTCACCGTCCTGCCGGGCGAGTCCCACGCCCTCGTAGGACGCAACGGCGCGGGCAAGTCCACCCTCGTCACGATCCTCACCGGTCTGCAGGCCCCCGACGAGGGCACGGTCCGCTTCGACGGCGAACCCGCGCCCCCGCTCACCGACCGCGACGCCTGGCGCCGCAAGGTGGCCTGTGTCTACCAGAAGCCCACCGTGGTACCCGAGTTGACGGTCGCGGAGAACCTCTTCATCAACCGGCAGCCGACCGGACGCGGCGGACTGATCAGCTGGCGCAGACTGCGGTCCGAGGCGGCCGACGTCCTGGCCACCTGGGACGTACGGGTCGACCCGGAGGCCCGCACCGCCGACCTCAAGGTCGAGGACCGCCAAATGGTGGAAATCGCGCGGGCGTTGAGTTTCGGCGCTCGCTTCATCGTCCTCGACGAACCCACGGCCCAGCTCGACAACCGGGAGATCGAGCGCCTCTTCACCCGGATGCGCACGCTCCAGGAGTCCGGTGTCACCTTCCTGTTCATCTCGCACCACCTCCAGGAGGTGTACGAGGTGTGCCAGACGGTCACCGTGCTGCGCGACGCCCGCTGGATCACCACCGCGCCGGTCGCCGAACTTCCCCGCCCGGCGCTGGTGGAGGCCATGGCGGGCGAGGCGATCGCCGAACGGGCGGCCGTCCGGGACACCGCGCCGAAGGACGCGCCCGTCGTGCTGCGCACCGAGGGCCTCGCCTCGGACGCGTACGACGCCATCGATCTCACCGTCCGCCGCGGTGAGGTCGTCGGACTCGCCGGCTCCAGCGCGAGCGGCAAGATCGAGCTGGCCGAGTCGCTCGCCGGCCTGTACCGGCCGACGGGCGGCACGGCCCGACTCGACGGCGAGCGGCTTCCGTTCGGCGATGTGCAGGCCGCGCTCAGGGCGGGCGTCGGCTGCGTACCGCGCGACCGGCACGAGCAGGGGCTCGTCTCCGGCATGACCATCGGCGACAACACCACCCTGAGTGTCCTGAAGCGACTCGGCCGCCACGGCTTCATCGCCACCGACCGCAGGCGCGGGTTCGCCCAGGAGCTGATCGACCGCCTCGACATCCACGCCGAAGGACCCGACCAGCCGGTCTCCGACCTCTCCGGCGGCAACGCGCAGAAGGTCGTGATGGCCCGCGCCCTCGCCTCCGACCCCCGTCTGCTCATCCTCATCAACCCCACCGCGGGCGTCGACGTGAAGTCCAAGGAGTCGCTGCTCTCCCGCGTGGACAGTGCCCGTGACGACGGCACCGCCGTGCTCGTCGTCTCCGACGAACTCGACGACCTGCGCCGCTGCGACCGCGTCCTCGTCCTCTTCCACGGCCGTGTCGTCGCCGAGCACCCGGCGGGCTGGCACGACCATGAGCTGATCGCCTCCATCGAAGGAGTGGACCATGGCTACGGCATCTCCCCAGGGGGTCAACCCCGGACCCCCGGCCGAGGAGAGCGAGGCCCCGGTGGCTGAGACCAAGGCCCCGCCGCTCGCCGCCGCACGCGTGCGCGACGGGCGCGCCACCAAGGCCGTACTGCTCCGCCGGGCACGCGAACTCGCCCTCGTTCCCGCCCTGTTGCTGCTCATGGTGCTCGGCGCGATCGTCAACGACTCCTTCCTCACCGAGCGGAACCTCATCTCCATCCTCGGTGCCTCGGCGGCGCTCGCGATGGTGGTCCTCGCCGAGTCGCTCGTCCTGATCACCGGCAAGATCGACCTGTCACTGGAGTCGGTCGTCGGTATCGCGCCCGCCGTCGGCGCCCTGCTGGTCCTGCCCGCCGCCCAGTCCGGCTGGGGCACGGAATGGCCCGCCGGGCTCGCCCTCCTCGCGGTCCTCGTCGTGGGCGGCGTCATCGGCGCCTTCAACGGCGTCCTCGTCGTGAAGTTCAAGCTCAACGCCTTCATCGTCACCCTCGCGATGCTGATCGTCCTGCGCGGACTGCTGGTCGGCGCGACCAAGGGCAAGACGCTGTTCGGCATGCCCGACGCCTTCTTCTCCCTGGCCACCTCGACCTTCCTGCGCGTTCCGCTCTCGGTGTGGCTGGCGGCGATCGCCTTCGGCATCGCCGGGCTGATCCTCAAGTACCACCGGATCGGCCGCGCCCTGTACGCGATCGGCGGCAACACGGACGCCGCCCGCGCGGCCGGCATCCGCGTCGACCGGGTACTGCTCGGGGTGTCGGTCGTCGCGGGCGTCCTCGCCTCGGTCGGCGGCATCATGCAGACCGGCTACGTCGGCGCGATCAGCGCCAACCAGGGCAACAACATGATCTTCACGGTGATGGCGGCCGCGGTCATCGGCGGCATCAGCCTCGACGGCGGCAGGGGCACCATGTTCGGCGCCCTCACCGGCGTCCTGCTGCTGGGCGTCGTGCAGAACCTGCTCACCCTCGCGCAGGTGCCGTCCTTCTGGATCCAGGCGATCTACGGCGGAATCATCCTGGTCGCCCTGATGATCGCCCGCGTGACCACCGGACGCGCCCAGGACTGACCGCCCCTTCGCTCTCGTACGGACCCCTCCGTACCCCCTGTTCCGGACCGAAAGGCCTCCCGTGTCCCCAACTGCCGCTCGCATCACCGCGGTCGACACCTACGACGTCCGTTTCCCCACCTCGCGCGAGCTCGACGGCTCGGACGCGATGAACCCGGACCCCGACTACTCGGCGGCCTACGTCGTGCTGCGCGGCGACACGGCCGACTGTCCCGAGGGGCACGGATTCACCTTCACCATCGGACGGGGCAACGACGTCCAGGTCGCGGCGATCGAGGCGCTGCGGGGGCACGTGGTGGGACGGTCCGTGGAGGAGCTGTGCGCCGACCCGGGCTCCCTCGCCCGGGACCTGATCGGTGACAGCCAACTGCGCTGGCTGGGGCCCGAGAAGGGCGTGATGCACATGGCGATCGGTGCCGTCGTCAACGCCGTGTGGGACCTGGCCGCCAAGCGGGCGGGCAAGCCGCTGTGGCAACTGCTCGCGGACGCCGAACCGGAATGGCTGGTGAGCCAGGTCGACTTCCGCTACCTCACGGACGCCCTCACCCCGGACGAGGCGCTGGAACTGCTGCGGCACGGCAGACAGGGAGCGGCCGAGCGAGCCGACACCCTTCGCGAGAACGGGTTCCCCGCCTACACCACCTCGCCGGGCTGGCTCGGCTACAGCGACGAGAAGCTCACCCGGCTGGCCGCCGAGGCGGTCGCCGACGGCTTCACCCAGATCAAGCTGAAGGTCGGCGCCGACCTGACGGACGACGTACGGCGCTGCCGGGTCGCCCGCTCCGTCGTCGGCCCCGGCATCCGCATCGCGATCGACGCCAACCAGCGCTGGAACGTGGACGAGGCCATCGACTGGACCAGGGCCCTCTCCGAGTTCGAACCGTACTGGATCGAGGAGCCCACCAGCCCCGACGACGTCCTCGGGCACGCCGCCGTGCGCAAGGCGGTCGCCCCCGTCAAGGTCGCCACCGGCGAGCACGTCCACAACCGCATCGTCTTCAAACAGCTTCTCCAGGCCGGCGCCATCGACATCCTGCAGATCGACGCGGCCCGGGTCGCCGGCGTCAACGAGAACCTCGCCATCCTGCTGCTCGCGGCCAAGTTCGGGGTGCCCGTCTGCCCGCACGCGGGCGGCGTCGGCCTGTGCGAACTCGTCCAGCACTTGTCGATGTTCGACTTCGTGGCGCTCTCCGGCACCACCGACGACCGGGTCATCGAATACGTCGACCATCTGCACGACCACTTCCTCGACCCGGTGGTGATCCGGCAGGGTCACTACACGGCACCCACCGCGCCGGGCTTCTCCGCCGCCATGCGTCCGGAGTCCATCGCGGAGTTCACCTATCCCGGCGGCACCTTCTGGGCCGCCGACCTCGCCCGGCAGGAACCCGGCAGTCAGAAGGGGGAAGCGGCATGACCGCGGACTTCGAAGGTCTCAAGGCGCTGGTCACCGGAGGAGCCTCCGGCATCGGCCGCGCCGCCGCCGAACTGCTCGCGGCCCGCGGCGCCCAGGTCGCCGTCCTCGACCTCGACCTCTCGCGGGTCGAGAAGCCGCTGCTGGGCCATCGCGCCGACGTCGGCGACGACGCCTCCGTCCGCGTGGCGGTGGCCGCGGCGGTGGCGGACCTCGGGGGACTCGACGTCCTGGTCAACAACGCGGGCATCGGCGCCCAGGGCACCGTCGAGGACAACGACGACACCGAGTGGCACCGGGTCCTGGACGTCAACGTCCTCGGCATGGTGCGGACGACCCGCGCCGCTCTGCCGCATCTGCGGGAATCGGCGCATGCGGCGATCGTGAACACCTGTTCCATCGCCGCCACCGCCGGACTGCCGCAGCGCGCCGTGTACTCCGCGTCGAAGGGCGCCGTCCTCTCCCTCACCCTCGCCATGGCCGCCGACCACCTCCGCGAGGGCATCCGTGTCAACTGCGTGAACCCCGGCACGGCCGACACCCCCTGGGTCGGCCGGCTCCTCGACGCCGCCCCCGATCCGGCTGCCGAACGCGCCGCTCTGGAGGCCCGCCAGCCCTCCGGGCGGCTCGTCTCGGCCGCCGAAGTCGCGGGCGCCATCGCCTACTTGGCGAGTCCGTTGTCGGGCGCCACCACCGGCACGGCGCTCGCCGTGGACGGCGGTATGCAGGGACTGCGGCTGCGGCCGGTGGGCCGGTGAGAACCCTCGGGAGAAGCGGCGTCGAGGTCAGCGCCCTGTCCTTCGGCGCCGCGGGCATCGGCAACCTGTTCACGGCGGTGAGCGACGAGGAGGCGCACGAGGCCGTGGACGCGGCCTGGGACGGCGGCATCCGCTCCTTCGACACCGCGCCGCACTACGGTCTCGGCCTCTCCGAGCGGCGACTCGGGGCGGCCCTGCGCGAGCGGCCCCGCCACGCGTACACCCTCTCCACCAAGGTGGGCCGCCTCCTGGAGCCCACCGGCACGGGCGGCGACGACCTGGAACACGGATTCGCCGTTCCCGCCACGCACCGGCGGGTCTGGGACTTCAGCGCCGACGGAGTACGACGCGCCCTGGAGGCCGGCCTCGAACGGCTCGGCCTCGACCGCGTCGACGTCGTCTACCTCCACGACCCGGACGACCACGCCGAACAGGCCTTCCGCGAGGGCTACCCGGCGCTGGAGAAGCTCCGCTCGCAAGGCGTGGTGGGCGCGATCGGCGCGGGCATGAACCAAGCGGAGATGCTCACCCGCTTCGTCCGCGACACGGACGTGGACGTGGTGCTCTGCGCCGGACGCTACACCCTGCTCGACCACCGCGCGCTGGCCGGACTGCTGCCCGCCGCCCTGGAACGCGGCACCTCGGTCGTCGTCGGGGGCGCCTTCAACTCCGGCCTGCTGGCCGACCCGCGGCCGGGAGCGACCTACGACTACGCGACCGCGCCCCGGGAGACGCTGGAGCGGGCCCTGCGGCTCCAGGACATCGCGGGGCGGCACGGCACCACCCTGCGCGCCGCCGCGCTCGCCTTCCCCGCCGCCCACCCGGCCGTCGTCAGCGTGCTCGTCGGCGCCCGCTCGGCACACGAAGTCCGCGACTGCGCCGAGCAGTTCGCCACTCCCGTGCCCGCCGCGTTCTGGCGGGAGCTGCGGGAGGCGGGACTGCTGCCCGAGGAGGCCCCCGTACCCGTACAGGACCCGTCATGAGAATCGCCCTGCACACCAAGGTGCGCGCCGACCGCGTCGACGCGTACGAGGCCGCCCACCGCAAGGTCCCCGCGGAGCTCACCGCCGCCATCCGGGCCGCCGGAGCCACCTCCTGGACGATCTGGCGCAGCGGTACCGACCTGTTCCACCTCCTGGAGTGCGAGGACTACGGCCGGATGCTCGCCGAACTGGAGGGGCTGCCGGTCAACATCGCCTGGCAGGCGCGGATGGCCGAACTCCTCGACGTCGTCCACGACTACTCCGGCGAAGGCGCGGCGGCGGGGTTGCCCGTCGTGTGGGAGCTGCCGTGAGGGTGGACGCGCACCACCATGTGTGGGACCTCTCCGTCCGGGACCAGGACTGGATCACCGGGCCCGGACTCCGCCCACTGCGCAGGAACTTCACCGCTGACGACCTCCGGCCCGAGGCGGCCGCCGCCGGGATCGGGCGGACCGTCCTGGTCCAGACCGTCACCGTGGCCGAGGAGACCCCGGAGTTCCTCGGCCTCGCCCTGCGGAGCGACCTGATCGCCGGAGTGGTGGGCTGGACCGACCTGACCCGGCCGGACGTCGCCGACGAGCTGGCCCGGCTGCGGGAACTGCCGGGCGGCCGGTACCTCAAGGGCATCCGTCACCAGGTGCAGGGCGAGCCGGACCCCGAGTGGCTGCTGCGGCCGGACGTACGGCGCGGGCTGGCGGCCGTCGCGGCGGCCGGCCTGGTCTACGACCTGGTCGTGCTGCCCCACCACCTGCCCGGCTGTGTCCGCGCGGCCCTGGACCATCCCGAACTCACCTTCGTCCTCGACCACTTGGGGAAGCCGCCGATCGCGGCCGGCGCCCTGGACCCGTGGGCGGGCCATGTCCGGGAGCTGGCGGCGCTCCCCAACACGGTGGGCAAGCTCTCCGGCCTGGTCACCGAGGCCGACCTCGCGAAGTGGACGGTCGACGACCTGCGTCCCTACGCGGAGACCGCCCTGGCGGCCTTCGGCCCCGGCCGTCTGATGTTCGGCTCCGACTGGCCGGTGTGCACGCTGGCCGCGTCGTACGCCCAAGTCGTCGCGGCAACCGAGGAGTTGACCGATGTTCTCGATGAGGGGGAGCGCGCCGACGTGTTCGGCGGCACCGCCCTGCGCGTCTACCGGCTCTGATCGCCCCACTCCAGCCGCGTCGGCGGCAGGAACTCCCGCACAGGGGTCCGGTGCCAGCACGCGCCCGTCTCCCGAAGCTCGCGCCAGGTCGTGTAGCGGTAGCAGTACAGGCGGGCCCGGACATACCGGGGCGGCGCGTCCGCCGGGAACGGGGAACGGCGCAGCAGCCGCAGCGTGTCGCGGTCGTTCTCCAGCAGCCGCTCGACCAGACCGGTGAACCAGGAACCGGCGTAGGCGGGGGAGAGCGCCGCGAACCACATCATCCAGTCGAGCCGCAGATGGTACGGCGCGAACTGGCGCGGCCAGCGGCGCGGATCACCGGGCTTGCCCCGGAACTCGTACTCCCGCCAGTCCGAGTCCTCGCGCGGCACCGCGTCCGAGGTGCCCTCGACGACCACCTCGTGACGCACCCGGCTCACACTGCCGAACGCTCCGTAGGTGTTGACCAGGCGCAACGGGTCGAAGGAGCGGTTCATGACCTGGCGCCGGGAGACCATGTTGCGGGCGGGACGGTAGCCGAGGACCACCAGACAGGCGGCGACGGCGAGGACCACGATCTCGTACCAGAGGGGCGGCCCCGGCACCCGTGGGGGAGTGGCCGGGAACTCGACGGCGGCCAGGGCCAGCACGATCGTGGTCCAGTTCAGCCAGGAGAAGTTGCCCGACAGCACCAGCCAGAGCTGCGTCAGCACCATCAGCGAGGCGGCGGCCGTGGCGACCGGCTGCGGGGCGAACAGCAGGACGGGGACGACGAGCTGGGTGACGTGGTTCGCGGCCACCTCCACCCGGTGCAGCGGCCTCGGGAGGTGATGGAAGAACCAGCTCAACGGGCCCGGCATCGGCTGGGTCTCGTGGTGGTAGTCCAGGCACGTCAGCTTCCGCCAGCAGGCGTCGCCGCGCAGCTTGATCAGACCGGCGCCGAACTCCACCCGGAACAGCACCCAGCGCAGCAGGAAGAGGACCACGACCGGCGGGGCGACCTCGTCGTTGCCGAGGAAGACGGCGAGGAAGCCCACCTCCAGGAGCAGCGACTCCCAGCCGAACGCGTACCAGGTCTGGCCGACGTTCACGATCGACAGATACAGCACCCAGGGGACGAGCCACAGCACCATGCCGCCCCAGAGCGGGAGGCACCCGTCGAGACCTGCCACCAAGGCCGCCGACACCGCGCATCCCGTCCAGGACCAGAGCGCGAAGAAGCGGTCCGAATAGTGCAGGTGGAACACGCTCGGAGCGTGGCGGAACCCCACCCGCGCCACGAACCGGGGCACGGGCAGCATCCCGCGCTCCCCGATGAGCGCCCGGAACTGCAGCGCCGCGCCGAGGAACGCGACGAGATAGACCACGGCCAGCGCGCGCTGGAAGACCAGCCGGCTCAGCCAGTACTCGGGGGCGGTGAACCACTCCACGGCGACTCACTCCTCTCCCTTCCATTGTGACGCTGGGTGATCGTCTCCGCTTGCGTGAGCAAACCGGGCGACGCAGACAATGGTCATCGACCTGTCCGGGATGAACGGGAGAACGCGGTGCGCATACCCACCCCCACCTTCGTCACGGCCTGCGCACTCACGGCGGCCCTCCTCGTCGCCGGGTGCGGCGGCAACGGCGACGGGACCGGCGAGAACACGGCGTCCGACGCCTCCGACGGCGAGATCCTCCTCCAGCCGGCCGCCGCCCAGGGGCCCGACCCCTTCACCGGCTCGACGGTCACCACCTCCGTCACCCTGCCGCGCGTCACCCGAACACCGCAATCGGGGGCGGAGGACTTCTCGACGCCCGGTGACACCACGACCGCGGCGCACCCGGCCCGTTTCCCGGGCGGTACCCCCGGCCTGTACGGCGGTACCCGGTCGGCCGGCAGCTGTGACGTCGGCCGGCAGGCCGGTCTGCTCGCCGCCGACCCCCGTAGGGCGCAGGCCTTCGCGCGGGCCGCGGGCATCGCACAGGCCGCCGTCCCGGACTTCCTGCGCGGGCTGACGTCGGTCGTCCTGCGCGCCGACACCCGCGTCACCGACCACGGCTACCGGGACGGCCGGGTGACCGGCTTCCAGTCCGTGCTGCAGGCGGGCACCGCCGTCCTCGTCGACGACCGGGGTGTGCCCCGGCTCCGCTGCGCCTGCGGCAACCCGCTGAATCCGCCGGTCGCCCCGCGCGGGAGCGCGGCCACCCGGGGGCAGTCCTGGTCCGCCTACCGGCCCGGCGAGGTCATCGAGGTGACGCCCGCGCCCGCGGCGCTCGGCAGCGTCACGATCATCGACCTCGACGACCACACCTGGATCGAGCGCCGGACCGGCGACGACGGGCACCGCGACGTCGTCGTCCGGCCGCCCGTGGCCGGAGTGCCGGACATCGGGCCTTCCGGTGTTCCCCCGACGGGCCCGGACACGAGCCCGCAGGCCTCGCCGTCCGCGTCCGGCCCCGCGGACCCCGGCGACTCGCCGAGCGGAGCGGGCCGCTCGCCCGGGGGCTCCGACTGCGCGACGCCGACCGTGACCGTCCCGCCCGGTCCGACGGGGAGCGTTCCGGACGAGGTGCCGCCCGCCCAGACTCCGGTGGTGGCGCCCCCGGACTGCCCCACGGCCACCGTCACCTCCCCGCCTCCGACCGGGGGCGAGCCCACGGCCGGGCCGTCGGACGAGGGCACCGTTCCCGGGCCGGACGAGGGGACCGGCCCCGACACCCTTCCGGAGCTCCCCGGCCTGCCCGACGAGTCCCCCGGTGGGGGCACCGTGTTCGACGCCCCGACCGACGTCTTCGACAGCTGAGGGGGCGGGAAGCCGCCCGTACGGCGGCCCCGGCCCCACACCGCGAAGGGCCCGGAATCGGGCTCCCCAGAAGTCGAATAATCCGGCAAATCCTGACAAGGTGGCCCCATGGTTGATCGGGGAGCGAGCGCCCTGTCTCTCCCGGACGACTGGCCCGCCCACCCGGATCCGATCCTGGCGCTCAACCGCATGGGCAGCTTCGACTGGGACCTGGACAGCGGCCTGTTCCACATGGACGTCCAGGCCCACGAGATCTTCGACCTCCGCCCCGGCGAGTTCGACGGGTCCCCCGACGGCCTGTCCGTCCGTGTGCCCCCGGCGGAGGGCATACGCCTCGACACCGTGGTGTCCCAGGCCATCAAGGACGGCAGTGAGAACTACGGCGCCTACTTCCGCGTCCGCCGCCGTGACGGCTCCCTGCGCTGGACGCACACCCAGGGCTGCATCCGGCGCGACGAGACCGGCAGGCCGCGCCGGATCATCGGCATCGTGCGCGACGCCACCCAGGAACTGAGCGAGGGCGCGGCGCGCCACGAGCTCGCCGTCCAGGACGAGGCCCGCCGCCAGCAGACCAGCGTCGTGCAGATCACCACGGCGGCGCTGGCCCACGCCCGTACGGTCCAGGACGTCATCGAGATTCTCAAGGACACGCACGGCCTCACCCATCTCGGGGCGACGAGCATGGTGATGGGACTGGTCGAGGCCGGCCGCATCCGGCTCGTCGCCGAGGGACCCGCGGGCAGTTTCGTGCCCGGCACCCTGATCACCCGGATCGACGAGGAGTACCCGATGAGCGAGGTCGTGCGCACCCTCGCCCCGCGCTTCATCGAGTCGCCCGACGACTTCGCCGCGTCGTACCCGGTGTTGTGGCCGCACATCACCGACCTGCAGATCACCTCGGCCGCCTATCTGCCGCTGATCGCGCAGGCCCGGCCCATCGGTGCGCTCGGCCTCCTCTACAACGACCGGTACGGCTTCTCCGCCGAGGAGCGCAACGTCCTCGTCGCACTCGGCAGCAGCATCGCGCAGAGCCTGCAGCGGGCCATGTTCTACGAGCAGGAGAAGGACCTCGCCCAGGGACTCCAGCAGGCCATGCTGCCGCGCTCCATCCCCAGCGTGCCCGGCGCCGACACCGCCGTCCGCTACCGTTCGGCCTCACTCGGCCGGGACATCGGCGGTGACTGGTACGACCTGATCCCGCTGCCGGGCGGCCGTGTCGGCGCCGTCATCGGCGACGTCCAGGGCCACGACACGCACGCGGCGGCCGTCATGGGCCAGTTGCGCATCGTGCTGCGCGCCTACGCCGCCGAGGGACACACCCCCGCCACCGTGATGGCCCGCGCCTCCGTCTTCCTGCACGAACTCGACACCGAACGCTTCGCGACCTGCCTGTACGCGGAGGCCGACCTGTCCACCGGCGTCGTCCAGTTGGTGCGGGCCGGCCACATCGACCCGCTGGTCCGGCAGACCGACGGCACCTGCCGCCGGCTGTCCGTCGAAGGGGGCCTGCCGCTCGGCCTGTCCGCCCTCTTCGGACGCCTCGAATACCCGGTCGAGACGGTCGAACTCGACCCGGGCCAGACCCTGATGCTGTGTACCGACGGCCTCGTGGAGCAGCCCGGCGTCGACCTCGACGAGGGGATGCACACCCTCATGGAGCTGATCCGGTCGGGTCCGGAGGACGTGCGCGATCTCGCCGACCGGCTCATCGACGTCGCCGAGGAACGCGGCGGCGAGGACGACGTGGCGCTGCTGCTCCTGCGGCGCTGCGGCCCCGGCCTCCGGCAGTCCGGCGGCCGGCTTCAGCAGCGGGTCCTGCCCGGCGATTCCGAGGCCCTCACCGAGGCCCGGCACATGATCCGGGCGGCGGTCCGTGCCTGGGGGGCCGCGGAGCGCGCCGACGAGATCGAACTCGTCGCCGACGAACTGATCACCAACGCCCTCATGCACACCGAGGGCCCCGCGATCGTCACCCTGCGGGTCCTCACCGGCCCCGACCGCAGGCTGCGCGTCGAGGTGGAGGACTCCTCCAGTGCCCTGCCGCGCCGCCGGGAGGCGGGCGAGTCGGGTGTCTCCGGCCGCGGTCTGCTGCTGGTCGACCGCCTCGCCGACGTCTGGGGCGTCGAGGCCCGGGGCGGCGGCAAGTGCGTGTGGTGCGAGTTCCTCGTCCCGGGACGGGACTGACAGACGCCGTGGCACGGCACGGCACGGCACGGCGCGGCACGCCCCCTCCGTGGCGCGCCACGGAGGGGGCGTGGCCGGTGATCCGGATGGTGGTGTCGGTGCCGGGTGGCACTCTGGACGCATGCCGGAACTGCCAGAGGTCGAAGCGCTCAGGGACTTCCTGGCCGACCATCTCGTCGGCCGCGAGGTCGTACGGGTGCTGCCCGTCGCCATCAGTGTCCTGAAGACCTACGACCCGCCCGTCACCGCCTTCGAGGGCCGTGAGGTCACCGCCGTGCGCCGGCTGGGGAAGTTCCTCGACATCGAGGCCGACGGCCTGCACTTCGTGACGCATCTGGCCCGCGCGGGCTGGCTGCAGTGGCGGGACCCGTTGCCCGACGGCCCGCCCAGACCGGGCAAGGGCCCACTGGCGCTGCGCGTCGCCCTGGCGAACGGCGAGGGCTTCGACCTCACCGAGGCGGGCACCCAGAAGAGACTCGCCGTCCATGTGGTCCGGGACCCGCGGGAGATCCCCGGCGTGGCGCGTCTCGGCCCCGACCCGCTCGCCGCCGACTTCGACGAGCCACGGTTCGCGCGACTGCTCGAGGGGGAGCGGCGCCGGCTCAAGGGCGCCCTCCGGGACCAGAGCCTGATCGCGGGCGTGGGGAACGCGTACAGCGACGAGATCCTGCACGCCGCCAGGATGTCCCCCTTCAAACTGGCCTCCTCGCTCACGCCCGAGGAGACCGGCCGTCTGTACGAGGCGCTGCGCGGGACGCTCACCGAGGCGGTGGAGCGCTCCCACGGGCTGGCCGCGGGTCGCCTCAAGAGGGAGAAGAAGAGCGGACTGCGGGTGCACGGCAGGGCGGGCGAGCCCTGTCCGGTGTGCGGCGACACCATCCGCGAGGTCTCCTTCAGCGATTCCTCGTTGCAGTACTGCCCGACCTGTCAGACGGGAGGCAGGCCACTGGCCGACCGCCGGATGTCCCGGCTGCTCAAATAGCCTCCGCTCAGGGGGACTTGACCGTCACCAGATGCTTGCCGTCCGCTGTGCGCACCTCGAACCGGCTGATGTCCGAGGAGGGCATCGAGGCGCCGCCCTGCATGCTGGTGGACGCCCCGTCGTGCCCGGGCACCATCCAGCTCGTGACCGTCTGCTCCGAGCCGTCCTTGCCGACGGCGACGAGCTGACAGGGCCGCGGGCCCCCGGAGTCCTTGACCTCGACGCCGACCTCGCTGCCCCAGATCCGGTCCTGGGTGGTGATCCGGGCCCAGACGCCGGTGTCCGCGTCGGTCGCGGCGGCCTGGTTGGACGCGGAGCCGTCGGACGCCGAGTCGTGGGAGGTCACCATCGCGATCGTGGGGCCGCCCGCCGCGAAGACCACGGAGGCCGCCACCGCGTACAGCCAGCGCCTGCGGCCGGCCCGCCGACGGGCAGACACCTCGTCGAGCAGCGTGTCCAGCAGTCGCGGGCCGGGTGCCGCGAACGGGTGCACGGAGCGCGGTGTGGCCCGCCGGTACAGCATCATCTGCCGTGCGGCGGGTCGGAACTCACTCACATGCGCCGTGCACCGGGGGCACTCCATGAGGTGTTCCTCGAAGCGGAAGGCATCCGCCTCGTCCAGCACGCCGAGCGCGTAGGCGCCGACGTCACGATGCCGTTCCAGGGACCTCATACCGAATACCGAATCCTCGTGGCGATCGAGCGGGGTGGGGGTGGTGTTGCTGCTGCCCATCGGTACGGACCAGACCGCCGAATCACTCAAGCCCGTCCGGAATCGCGGCGAAGACGTTCGGAGCGAGCGCGCCCGCGGATTGGTGCGTGCCCGGAAAAGTTGCCCGGGACGCGTCCGCGGGACGGCTGCCCGGAGATTGCTGGGAGGTCTGTCGCAGGAGGAAGGGGCTGTTCGGCAAGAGGGAAGAACTGTTCGGAGGGTACGGACGGAGGATCGAAGGGTGCGGCCGGAGAGGGAGGGATCTGGCCGGATGAGGATCGAGAAGTGCGGTCGGAAGGGGGAGGGGCGATCGGAGGAGAATCGGAGAGCGCGGTCGGAAGAAGCCGGAAGCCGGAAGGAGCCGGAAGAAGTCAGAAGAGATGGATCGCCAGGTGCCCCAGTGGCAGGCCCAGCTGCCAGGCCGGTGTCCACACCTTGGGGCCGTCGTCCTCGCCCGGGATCGGCCCCCCGCCGGGTACGGCGTCCAGGTCGGGGGCGAGCAGTTCGGTCTCCTCCAGCCAGCGCCAGGCCGCCGTGGCCAGCTCCAGGTCCGGGGCGGGCCCCCCGAGGTCGGCCGCCTCGGCCGCGAGACGGCCCAGGTGCTCGCGCACCCAGTCCTGCCACGGCTGGTCGTACGCGGTCAGCGAGAGCCACGTCTCCAGTTGCGAGACGACCCGGATGCCCGAGAGCTCACCGTCGCTGTCGGAGAGGAAGATGGTCAGTGCCAGGGCGTCACGCCCGGCGCGGAACTCGAAGGACGTCGGCGGCATCAGGTCGCCGGTCCGCAACAACTCGTCGGCGATGTACTCGGCGTACAACCACGCCATGGGGACCGTGAGTTCCCCACCGCCGGTGCCGTCCGTGCTCTCTTGACCTCTGTGCAGCATCCCTTCCTGCCTTCCTCCGGTGCGTGCGCGTCGCCCGACCCGGGCTCTCGGTCGGAACACGGATGAGGACAAGCGGAATACTCAACCATGGTCCTTGGCAGGCGCTTTACGGAGGCTTGACCCGGCGCTCGGTTTCATCGCAGGTCGGCCGCGTATCCCGGAAGGACCCGGCGCAGGGCCCGCAACGCGTAGTAGGCCCGCGACTTCACGGTACCGGGCGGAATTCCGAGCGCGGCGGCGGCCTCCGCCACACTCGCCCCCTGGAAGTACACCTGCACCAGGACTTCACGGTGCTCGGGAGTGAGAGTCTTCACAGCCTCCCGCACATCGAGCGTCGCCGCCGACCTTTCGGCGTGATCCGCGCACACCCGCGCGTTGTCCAGCACCGCGTCACCCACCTCGGGGGGCCGCGCCTGACGGGCCCGCCGCGCGTCGATCGCGAGCCGTCGTCCTACGGTGAGCAGCCAGGGGCGTACGGAGGCGAAGTCGTCGGCGCGCAGCGCCTCGGGGTGCTGCCAGGCCCGTACGAACGTCTCCTGCAGCAGATCCTCGGCGCGCTGCCGGTCGCCGTCGGACAGGCGCAGCAGCAGGGCGAAGAGGGGCCGTCCGTGCTCGCGCTGCAGCGCGGCCAGCTCGTGTTCGGCGGTCGTCTTGGTGGTGGTTCCGGCCGTCATGGCCTGTATGCCAGCGGCTGCCGCCCCGCTCGGACAGGGGCGGGGCACGGGTCTGCGGTGGGCGGTCGATGCAGTCGGTGAACGGCACGGTGAACGGTTCAGCGGGCCCCGCGCGCCCGCTGCCCGGCGCGCGCCCCTTCCGCCAACGGGCGCGTCAGCGGGGGACGGACGGGCCTACGGCCTCGGGACTCCTCGGCTCCCGGGCTCCCTCCGGCCGAAGGGGACCACCTCCGGGTGAGGGCGACGACCGGTGACGGCGACGACCGGTGAGGGCCCGCCGACGACGGGCACGCGGCCCCGGCCGCTACGGAACGACCGTGACCGGCCAGCGCCCCGCCTTCACCAGCCGGATCGCCACCGAACCGACGATGCGGTGCCCCGCCTGCTCGGAGGCGCCGACCACCACGGCGTCCGCCGTCAGTTCGTCCGCCGCCTTCACCAGGCCGTTGTACGGGTCGCCGCGGAAGGTGTGGAACTCCCAGCGCACGGCGAATATGCCCTTGAGCCGTCCGGCGGCCTCACGGATCTGCGCGATGAGGTCCTCCGCGATCCGGTCCGTCGTCTCCGCGACCGGCGCCCCGAAGGCCGCTCCCGCGGCCATGACGGGCTGGATGTAGACGACGGCGAGCAGCGCGTTCTGCCGCCTGGCCAGGCCGCTCGCGTACGCCGCGGCGCGCAGCGAGGAGTCGGAGCCGTCCACGCCGACGACGATGACCTTGGGACCGTCCGTGCCGCGCTCGAACTGGTGCGAGGGTTGCTGTTCCGCCACACCGCTGAGGCTATCGGTAGCCGCAGGTCCGGGAGGCGGGTGGGGCGTGTGGACACCAGGGGGACGGCGTGTCGGCCGTACCCGCGCGAGGGGATGGGGTGCCGCACCGGCGGCCGGACGACGCCCGGTCCCGACCGGCGTACCAAGTGATCGCGGGACGAAGCACCCGGGCCGCCGCACGGGGAGTGTCCTCCGGTCGGCTTGCGGGGGCGTACGCCAGGGGTGGCTCCCGCGCGCGACGCGCTACCGGGCACCGGGTCGCTCGACGGGCGGGGCCGCCCGGCTCTTCCTAGAGTCGGAACCATGAGTGCCACCGTCGAGGCCCGCGGACCGAAGGGCGCCGAAGGCCCCGTTCGACCGTCCCGGGAGGGGTTCCTCAGCAAGGTGCCGGAGGGTTATGGCGCCTTCTTCGGCGCCCTCTGCGCGCTCTGCGTCGTGCTGGCCTTCATCGAGCCCCTGCGCCGTCTGCTGCGTCCCGTGGTGGACTTCCTCGACCGGCTGATCGTCCCCGTCAGCGCGAACCTCGCGTACGCGGCCTTCCTCTTCCTGCTCGCCGCCGCGACCGCCGCCCGCAAGAAGGTCGCCTGGTGGCTGGTCGTCGTCTACCTCGGCCTGCTGGTCCTGTCCGATGTCGTCGGCCTCGCGATGGGCCTGTACGCCGAGTCGCTGCCGTCCTTCGCCGTCTGCGGAACCGCCCTGGTGCTCCTGGTGGTGGCGCGCCGCGAGTTCTACGCCGACTCCCGGCGCGGCGCCGTGTGGCGCGCCCTGGCCGTCCTGGTCGCCGGGCTCGTCGTGGCGATCCTGCTCGGCTGGGGCCTGGTCGAGCTGTTCCCCGGCACCCTGCCGCGCGGCGACCGGCTGACGTGGGCGGCCGGCCGGGTGTGCGGCGGACTCGTCTCCGCCGACTCGTTCGGCGGACGCCCACCCCACCAGATCTACTTCCTCCTCGGCCTCTTCGGCGCCGTCGCCCTGCTCAACGCCGCCACCACGCTCTTCCGCTCCCAACGGCTGGAGGCGGCCCTGCACGGCGGCGAGGAGTCCCGTATCCGCTCGCTGCTGCGGGCCTACGGCGCGGACGACTCCCTCGGCTACTTCGCCACCCGCCGGGACAAGGCCGTCGTCTTCTCGTCCAGCGGCAAGGCCGCCGTCACCTACCGCGTCGAGGCCGGGGTCTGCCTCGCCAGCGGCGATCCGGTCGGCGACCGCGAGGCCTGGCCGCACGCCATCGACGCCTGGCTGGACCTGGCCCGCCGCTATGCCTGGGTGCCCGCCGTCATGGGCGCCTCCGAGGACGGCGCCAAGGCCTTCGTGCGCGCCGGCCTCGGAGCACTCGAACTCGGGGACGAGGCGATCCTGTACGTCGCCGGGTTCGACCTGGACGGCCGCGACATGCGCGTCACCCGCCAGGCCGTCAACCGCGTACGCCGCACCGGGGCCACCTGCCGGGTACGCCGCCATTCCACCCTCACCGACGAGGAGATGGAGGAAGTCGTCGACCGGGCCGACGCCTGGCGCGACACCGAGACGGAGCGGGGCTTCTCCATGGCCCTGGACCGCCTCGGCGACCCGGCGGACGGGGACTGCCTCCTCGTCGAGGCCATGGACGCCGACGGCAGGCTCCTCGCACTGCTCTCCTTCGTGCCCTGGGGCGACGACGGCGTCTCGCTCGACCTGATGCGCCGTGACCGCGAAGCCCCCAACGGCGTCATGGAGTACATGGTCGCCGAGGTGTGCGCGGTGGCCGGGAAGTTCGGCGTACGCCGTGTCTCCCTCAACTTCGCGGTGTTCCGTTCGGTCTTCGAGGAGGGCGCCCGGATCGGCGCCGGACCGGTGCTGCGGCTCTGGCGCAAGCTGCTGCTGTTCTTCTCCCGGTGGTGGCAACTGGAGGCCCTGTACCGGTCCAACGCCAAGTACCACCCCGAGTGGTACCCCCGCTTCCTCTGCTACGGAGACGCGGGCTCCCTCGCCCGTATCGGCATGGCGTCCGGCATCGCCGAGGGCTTCGTCTCCGTGCCGTCGCTGCGCAAGCTGTGGGGCAAGGGACGCACGAAGGCCCGGCCCGCACCCGTGGGCACCGAGAGCCCGCCCGCACCGCCGGCTCCGGGCACCGGCGGAGAGGAGCCGGCCGGGGTCCCCGATCCGGCCGCGGGCCTGCCCGAGCAGGTCCGCCTCCGGCACCGCACGCTCGAACGGCTCCGCGCCGAGGGCACCGACCCGTACCCGGTGGGCGTCGCGGCGCGCACCCACACCCTCGCCGAGGTGCGCGCGGGACAGCGGGTGACCGTCGCCGGACGGGTCGTCCTCGTACGCGACTTCGGCGGCCTGGTCTTCGCCGTACTGCGCGACTGGTCGGGCGACCTGCAGATCGCCCTCACCCGCTCCCGGTCAGGACCCGCCCTCGACCGGTTCCGCACGGACGTCGACATCGGCGACCACCTCACCGCCGACGGCGTCTCCGGTGCCAGCGACAGCGGCACCCTCACCGTCTTCGTGACCGGCTGGCAGCTCACCGGCAAGTGCCTGCGCCCGCTGCCCGACAAGCACCGGGGCCTGACCGATCCCGAGGCGAAGGTGCGCCGCCGCCATGTCGACCTGGTGTCGAGCCCCGAGGCGCGCCAGGTCGTCCGGGTCCGCTCCACCGCCGTGCAGGCGCTGCGCCAGGGGCTGTTGGACCGCGGCTACCTGGAGGTCGAGACGCCGATCCTCCAGCAGATCCACGGCGGTGCCAACGCCCGCCCCTTCACGACCCACATCAACGCCTACGACCTGGATCTCTATCTGCGCATCGCCCCCGAGCTGTACCTCAAGCGGCTGTGCGTCGGTGGCCTGGAGAAGGTCTTCGAGATGGGCCGCACCTTCCGCAACGAGGGCGTCTCCCACAAGCACAACCCCGAGTTCACCATGCTGGAGGCCTACCAGGCGTTCGCCGACTACGATGTCATGCTCGACCTCGCCCGCGAACTGATCCAGGGCGCGGCGACCGCCGCCTTCGGGACACCCGTCGCCCGCCGGGACGGCACCGAGTACGACATCTCCGGCCCGTGGCCCGTCAGGACGGTGTACGGCGCCCTCTCCGAGGCACTGGGGGAGGAGGTCGACGCCGACACCTCGCCGGCGGCGCTGCAAGGGCTGTGCGACCGTGCGGGCGTGCCGTACCGGGCGGACGACGGCCGCGGCGACGTCGTACTGGAGATGTACGAACGCCTGGTGGAGGCGAAGACCCGACTGCCCACGTTCTACAAGGACTTCCCGACCGAGGTCTCGCCGCTCACCCGGCAGCACCGCACCGACCCCCGCCTCGCCGAGCGCTGGGACCTCGTCGCCTTCGGTACCGAACTGGGCACCGCCTACTCCGAGTTGACCGATCCGGTGGAGCAGCGCCGGCGGCTGACCGCGCAGTCGCTGCTGGCGGCCGGAGGCGATCCCGAGGCGATGGAACTCGACGAGGACTTCCTCGAGGCGCTCGAGTACGCCATGCCGCCCACCGGCGGGCTCGGCATCGGCGTCGACCGGACGGTCATGTTCCTCACCGGTCTGACGATCCGTGAGACGCTGCCGTTCCCCCTGGTGCGTCGTCGCTGATCGCCGAACTGGTCCCAACGGGTGCTTTCCCGAGGTCGCGCCGGTGTTTCTCAGCCGCGTCGCCCGCCCGTTGGGCGACTGATGGGTCATGGAAATGGACCAGCTGCTCACGCGACGCCGGGCATTGATCGCCGGCGCCGCCGTCCTGGGGGCGGCGGGGGCGACGGGCACGGCCCGCGTCCTCACCGCCGAACCGGCGGAGAGCCCGGTGCGCCCCCCGGCCGCCGGCCCGCAGGCACGCACGGCCCTCAAGCCGTCCGCCCACCGGCTGCTGCCCATGGCCGGAGACGGGCCACCGAGCAGCAGACCCCTGCCTCCCCCCGTCCGGCGCGAGCCGCTCCTGCACATGTCCGGGCGTGGCCGCAGCATGGTGCTGACCTTCGACGACGGCCCCGATCCGCACTACACCCCGACCATCCTGAAGACCCTGCGCACGTACGACGTGCGGGCGATGTTCTTCGTCTGCGGCAGGATGGCCGCGGCCAGCAAACACCTGCTGGCGGAGATGGCCGACGACGGGCACATCGTCGGCAACCACACGTGGACGCACCCCTTGCTGACCCGCCTCCGGCGCCCGCAGATCCGCTCCGAGATCGAGCGCACCAGCGACGTCATCGAGGACGCCTACGGCGAGCGGCCCCTGTGGTTCCGCGCGCCCTACGGTGCCTGGAACCGTGCGACCTTCCAGATCGGCGCCGACCTGGACATGGAGCCGTTGGCGTGGACGGTCGACTCCCGCGACTGGACCACGCCCGGCACCGGCACCATCGTCCACCGGGTGGAGCACGGCGCCGCCCCGGGCGTCATCGTGCTCTCCCACGACGCGGGCGGCGACCGCTCCCAGACCGTACGGGCGCTGCGCGACTACCTGCCCCAACTGCTGGACAGCGGCTACCACCTCACCGTGCCGCGACGGCGCTACACCTGAGACCGCGGGGCGCCGTCCGGGGCCGCCGTGTGCCGTGTGCGGTCCGGCGGCAGCGGCCGACGGCTTCCGTGTCGTCAGCGGTCCGCCGTGTCCCGTCCGCGGTCCGCCGCCGGCGACCGGCGGGACGGGCCGTGCCGGGCAGCACCTGGCACCGGTGACCGTCGTGCCCCCGGCGGGCCGGGACGGCCCGTTCCTCCTGGGCCGGCCGGTGAACGCACCCCGGCCGGCCCGTGAACCCCGGCGATCCGTGAACCCCGGCAGGTCCGAACGGCCCCCGCGCCGTGCCGGAAAACACCGGAGGATTCCGCGCGACACGCTCAGCGGACGCCGGCGAGACGGGCGAACACGACGACGTTGCCGTCGTAGCCGTGCTCCTCGGAGAAACCTCCTCCGCAGGTGATGACGCGCAATTCCGGGGTGCCCTTGCTGCCGTACACGCGGTCACCGGGAAAGGCGCTCTTCTGGAACACCTGGATGTCGTAGATCTCGAATGCCGCGGTCCTCCCGTCCTTGCGCAGGACCTCGACACGGTTTCCCTTCTTGAGGGCCCCGAGTCCGTAGAAGACGGCGGGGCCCCGCGCGTTGTCCACATGGCCCACGACGACGGAGGTGCCCTTCTCGCCGGGTGACACCGCGCCGGTGAACCACCCCGCGAGATTCGGGTCGTCGGGAGGCGGCGCGCCGACCCAGCCGTCCGTGTCGAGACCGACCGGCACGGCCGGTGCGTCGACCCGGATCGCCGGGATCCGTACCCGGTCCACGACGGAGTACGGCAAGGGGGCGGGCGCCTTCGCGAGGGCGCCCGAGGGGGTCCGGCCGTCAGCCGCCGCTGCCGCCGCCGCGGGCTGCGGGGGGCCCACGTCGAACTCACCGGAACCGTTGCGGATCAGTGCGAGCCCGGTCAGCAGAACAAGCGCCATCACGCCCCAGGGGACCCGCTTCCTCTGCCGTTCCTCCTCTTCGGGCCATGCGGACGAAGACATTCGCCATCCCCTCTCGACACGGCCGTCACCGCGTCCGTCGCGCATACGAGAAAGCTAAGTGGAGCATGCCTGGTGGCCTGCGGGGCATGGGCGGACGGACGGGGGAGCACCACGGCGGTGCGCCATCCGAGTTGCCGAGTGCAGGATATTTCTGGCAGTTCGTGACCTGCGGCAATATCTGATTATGTGTAAGTCATTCGGCGTGTTTTCTCACCGGGACGGAGCATTCTCGAAATGCGGCCCCCCGCACCACAACTGAGGGTCTGACTGGGAGGCGCTTTCTCGCCGATCGACCGGGGACGGGTCCCGGGGCGTCTTCCGCGGAGGATCACATGCGTACCATCCGTGCCCTGGCGGTCTCGGCCGCCGCCGTCGCCGCGCTGGGGTTCGCCGCCCCCACGGCCATGGCCTGGAGCGAACCGGGCCAAGGCGAACGGGGAGCCGGTGAAAGCCTGGACGACGGCGGACGAGCGTACGACGACGCGGACCCGGGCGACTACGGACGCTCCGGCGACAGCGGGCGCTGGGAGGACGAGAGCCCGGAGGACGGCTGGGGCCGGGGGAGCGGCGGGAGCCGGCGGGACGACGGTCCGAGGAACATCAGGGCCAGGCCCGGTGTCGTCGTCCAGGGCGGCCCGCTGACCGTGGCGGTCGACGGCGACTCGTGCCGGGGGTACGGCAGTACGGTCTCGTCGCGGGCCTTCCGCACCACCCGGCTGCGACGCGGGGGCGGCGGCACGGCCACCGCGCGGGTCCTCGTCGACCGGGGCGTGCGGCCGGGGTCCTACGACATCACGGCCCGCTGCGGCGACGACCGGACACTGACCCGGCCGGCCGCCTTCACCGTCGTCGGCGGTGTCCGCGGTGGTCTCGGCGGCGGCACCTCCACCGGCGCGACGCCCACCGACATCGCCATCGGCAGCGGACTGGTGGCGGCCGCCGTCCTGGGCGGCGCGGTCCTGTGGCTGCGGCGCGGGCCGGAGCGGCGGAGCTGACGGGGACGCGCGGAGTCGCGATCGCGGTGACGCGGACGGGGAGACCTCGCGGGCCGCGCGGGGGCCCCACGCGCGCGGCCGGGGGACGGACACGGCATGTCGCCCGTCCCCCGGCCGCACGGTCGCTATCGGGGTCTCCCGTACGGTCCCGTCACCCCGGAAGGTGGGGGAACAGCGTCAGGAACGGTTCCGCCGAGGCCGCGATGCCCCGGCTGTAGGGCGCGTCGAAGTCCCAGATCAGGAAGAGCAGGAAGGCGATCAGGGCCGAGAAGAGCCCGGCCAGGATCAGTTCCCGCCTGGTGCGCCGGATCTGCAGCGCGAAGACCATCCCGATCGTGACGACGGCGCCGGTGATCAGCCCGAACCACACCACGCCCGGCATGGTCGCCCCGGTCGACTCCGCGCGTGAGTTGCGCGCGGCGTCGGCCGCGGTCACCTGGTCGACGAGCGGCTGGTAGGCCTGGGCCTCGAAGTCCGTCTTCGGCTGGTAGTCGGTGACGTCCGCGCGGATGCGGTCGAAGAGCCGTCCGCCCTCGGCGGTCACACGACCGTGGTCCGCCATGGTCTTCCACTCGGTGGTGACGACATGCCCGACGTACGCGTTCAGGTCGCCGCGGATGCGGTCCCGTACGTCCGCCGGGTAGACCCGGACCCGCTCCGAGATCTCGTGCAGGGCCTGGGCCTCGGTCTGCACATGATCCTGGGCGGCGCTGCGGGCCTCCCAGACGCCGGCGATGGCCAGCCCCAGGACGATGGCATAGACCACGCCGATCATCATGGTCATGTACTCGATCACGTCCGGGGTCTCGGACGGATCCTCGTCCTCGGGGGCCCGCCGATTGCGCAGCAGTGCCACGACGAGGACCACGAGGCACGCGGCCGCCATCGCAAGGACGAGAACAAGCCAATCCGACAAAGTTGCCTCCAAGGGTCAGCGCGGACGCAGCGCCGCGACGGCGAGCACCGCGGGCACGGTGACGAGCAGGGTGAGCGAGACCAGGGACGGTCCGCGGCGGACCGCGTGCTTGTGCGCCGGTGCGCGGTACACCGGGTAGCTCACCGGGGTGGGCGACGGCTGAGGACGGGCCTTGTGCGTCGGCTTGGGTGTGGGTGTGGGTGTCGGAGCGGGCGGCGGTGGTGGTGGAGGCGTGGGCCTCGGCGGCGGTGCCACGGCGACAGGCCGCGGGGCGGGCGGAGGCGGGGGTGGTGGCGTCGGCTTGGGTTTGGGCGGCGGCGGCGGTGGTGGTGGTGGTGGTGGTGGCGGAGGAGGCGGAGGTGGTGGAGGTGGTGGCGGCTCAGGGGTGGGTGTCGGCGTGGGAGTGGGCGGTGCCGGGCTGACGGTGCAGAGACCGTCGCCGGCGACCGCCACCGCGTCCGTGCCGTCCGGGCCGACGGAGGCGTACGCGCAGGCGTCCGCGACCGCGGACGAGACCGGCGCACCGCCGAGGATCCAGGTCAGCGTCAGCAGCGCCAGTACCCGTATGACGAGGGCGGACGGAGTCCGCTGTGGTGCATGCACGACCGAGATCATGAGGCGTGCCGTCCCCCCGCACGCCCGAGTGGCGGGGTATTGCCCCGAACGGAGGACTTGTGGGCCGGGGCGGTTTGACGGTCGTGCGGGAGACGGCGGCCGGCCGGGCGCAGATGTGCGAGAAAGAGAGAACGGATGCGCGTCGGACACCCGTCCGAGGCTCCGGTGGCGGACGGGTGTCACAGCGTTCCGAAAGTTTTTTGTGGGCCGGTTGAACACAACGGCCACCCCCGCCCGTACCTAGGGCCATGCGCGGCGCTGCAGGGCGCTGCAACCCTTATGCGAACAGTGGGAGTTACCCAATGAAGACCTCCTGGCGGAGCGCCTCGCTCGTAGCGACAGCTGCGGCCGTGCTGGCGCTCACGACGGCGTGTGGTCAGGATTCGGGCACCCAGTCGACGGGCAGCCAGAACGTGGGCGCCGCCGCGGCTGCCAACGGATACGGACAGGTCAGCAGCACCGCGACCCCGAACGGCTACGGCGCCGACCAGCAGGGTGCGGCGGCCCAGGCCGAGTCCGCCGGGCAGCTCGCCGTCGCCGAGAGCACGACGCTCGGCAAGGTGCTGACCGACAGCGCCGGATTCACCCTGTACCGCTTCGAGAAGGACACCGCCGAGCCGCCGAAGTCGAACTGTGACGGCGACTGCGCGAAGGCATGGCCCGCCGTTCCCGCGGACGGTGCCACGGCCGCCACCGGAGTGGACAAGGCCCTGCTCGGCGAGGTCACCCGCACGGACGGCACCAAGCAGCTGACCATCGCCGGCTGGCCGATGTACCGCTACGCCAAGGACACGAAGGCCGGCGACACCAACGGCCAGGGTGTCGGCGGTATTTGGTACGCCTCCGCCCCCAACGGCAAGAAGGCCACCCTGGCCGCCCTGCCGGGTCTGTCGACCCGCAAGGACCCCAAGCTCGGCGAGATCGTCGTCGACAAGAACGGCATGACGGTCTACCGCTTCATGAAGGACCAGGCCTGGCCCGTCTCCAAGTCCGCCTGTGTCGGCGCGTGCCTGGAGAAGTGGCCCGTCGTCGCGCCGGTCAAGGCCGACGACACCAAGGGCGTCCAGAAGAAGGGCCTGATGGGCTTCACCCGCCCGGACGGCGCCAAGCAGATGACCGTCAACTGCTGGCCGATCTACACCTTCTCCGGTGACACGAAGGCCGGGGACACCAACGGTCAGGGCGTGGGCGGCACGTGGTACGCCGTCGCCCCCGACGGAAAGCCGGTCGGCGCGGCGAAGTAGAGGATCAGCTCCCCAGGGTTGGTCGTCTCGTCCGCGGAGCACCGAACGCGGATGGGAGAGTGGATCAGAACTGGCAAGAGTGCCGGACGAACAGAACAACGCGCGCGACCCCGGTCCGCCCCCTCCGCACCGCACGGAGGGGGCGGACCGTTCGGCGTGTGCGCCCACCCCGCCCCGCCCCCGCCCCGGCCGCGGCTCCGGGAGCGGAGCCGGAGCCGGAGAATTTTCCACACCGGGAATACCCGCCACCCCGGACGGCATGGCGACGCTTCGTGACTCCCGAGAACTTTTTGGAACACTTCGCATCGATTTCGCGGTGACACGCGACGGCGTGTCCGAAGGTCCCGCGCGGCAGCCGATTCGGCACATGCCGGAGGCAGTGCCGGTGAACGGACGGTCAATTTCCGTTTTGACTCGCCGGTTTGGCGGGCGATCAGTAGCCTCAGCTCGAACACCGGATCGCCTACGCCGTCGACTACGCCTTGGAGAGATAGATGGAGCGTCCCGCCTGGGCCCCACGCAGCATTGACATCTCGGTGCCGAGCGTGTCCCGTATCTATGACTACTACCTCGGCGGTTCGCACAACTTCGAGGTCGACCGGGAAGCCGCTCGCAAGGCGATGGAGTTCCTGCCCGGACTCCCCAAGATCATGCAGGCGAACAGGGCGTTCATGCGCCGCGCCGTGCGCTTCGCGGCGGACGAGGGCATCTCGCAGTTCCTCGACATCGGCTCCGGCATCCCGACCTTCGGCAACGTCCACGAGGTCGCGCGGGCGGCCCGTCCCGGAGCCCATGTCGTGTACGTCGACCACGACCCGGTCGCCGTCGCGCACAGCCAGGCCGTCCTGCGGGACGTCGAGGACACGGACGTGGTCGCCGCCGATCTGCTCAAGCCCCAGGAGATCCTGGCGAGCGCCGAGGTACAGCGGCTGATCGACCTGAACCGGCCGGTCGCCCTGCTGCTCGTTGCCATGCTTCACTTCGTGGAGGACGCGGACGACCCGTACGCTGCGGTGGCCGAACTGCGCGACGCGCTCGCGCCCGGCAGCCTGCTCGTCGTCACGCACGCCTCCTACGAGGGAATCCCGCTCCCGTCCGAGCGGGCCGAGGGTGCGGTCGACGTGTACAAGGACATTCGCAACCCGCTGATCATGCGTTCGCGCGACGAGATCGCGCGGTTCTTCGAGGGGTACGACATGGTGGAACCCGGACTGGTGCCGATGCCGATGTGGCGGCCCGACACCGCGCCCGAGGACGAGGATCCCTATTCCTTCTCCGGGTTCGCGGGCGTGGGGCGCACGGCGTGACCGCGGAGCCGGACGGGCCGGAGGACAGACTCCGCCGGTTCGCGACGATCTGGAGCCGGGCGGTCTTCCCGGTCACCTCGACCTCGCTGACCCGCCCCGAGTTCGAGCGGCAACTCGTACCGCTGGCACGGCGGTTGAGCGAGGCCCTGCGGGCAAGGACCTTCCAGGCGGCCGAGGGGCAGGCGGTCGGCGCCGCGATCGTCTCGGCGCACTGCACCGATCCGGAGGCGCTGAGCCGCACTCTCGACTGTGTGGACGCCTACTTGGTGCTCTACTGCGGCGAGGACGGCCCGCAGGAGGCGCTGCGTACCCGCTCGGCACGCCTGCAGCACGCCATGGCCGCCGGATTCGCGCAGGCGCTGCGGGAGCGGACGCTCAGCGAGCAGGAGGCCATCTACCAGGCCGCGTTGAACGCGCGCAGCACGGTGGCCGAGGCACTGCACGCCAGTGAGGCCCGCTTCCGCGCGGTCTTCGAGGGCGCGGCCATAGGAATCGCCATCGCCGACCTCGAAGGCAACATCCTCCAGGCCAACGGAGCCCTTCTGCGGATGTTCGGCGGCTCCGAGCAGACGATGCGCGGGCGCCGGGTCCCCGAGTGGACACACCCCGACGACGCGCCCCAAGTCTGGAAGCTCTACGAGGAGTTGGTCAACGGCGAGCGCGAGCATTACCACGTCGAAAAGGCCTTCTACCGGCCCGACGGTACGGCCCTGTGGACCAACCTGACGGTGTCCCTGCAGCGCGACGCGGACGGCGAACCGCAGTACCAGCTCGCCCTCATGGAGGACACCACCGAGCGCCGGCTGCTCAACCTGCGGCTGCGCTACGAGGCCACGCACGACGCGCTCACCGGACTGCCCAACCGGACCCTGTTCTTCGAGCGCCTGGAGAAGGCGCTGTCCGCGGGCGACGACCAGCGGTTCGGCCTGTGCTACCTCGACCTCGACGGCTTCAAGACCATCAACGACAGCCTGGGTCACGCGGCCGGGGACCGGCTGCTCGTGGAGGTCGCCGACCGGCTGCAGTCCTGCGCGACCGCGCCGGGCGAGATGGTCGCCCGGCTCGGCGGCGACGAGTTCGTGGCCCTCACCACCGGCCCCGACACCGAGCGCGAGGTCGACGAACTCGCCGGGCGCATCATGAACGCCCTGGTCACCCCGATCAGCATCGACGGCCGCGAGTTGGCCGTGCGCGGGAGCATCGGCATCGTCGAGGGACCCGCGGGCGAGCGCGGCCCGGCGGAGGTGCTGCGCAGTGCCGACATCACGATGTACCGCGCCAAGTCCGCGGGCGGCAACCGCTTCGAGCTCGCCGACCCCGAGGCCGACGCCCGCGCCATCACCCGGCACGGGCTCACCACGGCGCTCCCGGCGGCCCTCGACCGGGGCGAGTTCTTCATCGAGTACCAGCCGCTGGTGCACCTCGGGGACGGCAGCGTGCACGGCGCGGAGGCGCTGGTGCGCTGGCTGCATCCACAGCACGGCGTGCTCGGACCCGACCAGTTCATCCCGCTCGCCGAGCACACCGGGCTGATCGTGCCGCTCGGCCGGTGGGTTCTGGAACAGTCGGTCCGGCAGGCCCGCCAGTGGCAGGAACGGCATGCCGGGCCCGCTCCGTTGCGGATCAACGTCAACCTGTCGCCGTGCCAGCTGACCCATCCGGGTCTGGTCCAGGACACCGTGGACATCCTGGAGCGCGAGGGGCTCGACGCCGGCGCACTGTGCCTGGAGGTCACCGAGTCCGCGCTGATCGGCGCCGACGACGACCTCCTCAAGCCGTTGCGCAGGCTCGCCGAGATGGGCGTGGACATCGCCCTCGACGACTTCGGCACCGGCTACTCGAACCTCGCCAACCTGCGCCGGCTGCCCGTGAGCATCCTCAAGCTGGACCGTTCGTTCACCCAGGGCATGCAGCAGTTCCCGGCGGACCCGGTCGACCTCAAGATCGTCGAGGGCATAGTCTCGCTCGCCCACAGCCTCGACCTCGCGGTCACGGTCGAGGGCGTCGAGACGGGCGCTCAGGCCGAACAGCTGCGGATACTGGGCTGTGACACCGCCCAGGGCTGGTACTACGCCCGGCCGGGCCCGCCGGAGCGCCTGCACGAACTGGCCCTGGTCGACGCCGCCGGCTGAGGCCGCGCACGCTCGGTGGCCTCCTGGACAGGACGGCCACCGAGCGGTCGGGGTCAGGAGCGGGAGGTAGGGGGCATGGCGGTCCGGCCAGTGGGCGCCGACGACCACCGGCAGCGGCCACCAGGACCGGCGGACGGCGTACGGCGACGCCCGGGGCGTGTGGCGAACGTCGGGTCCGCCCGGAGACCGCGCCCGGCTCCGCCTCGCGCCGCGCCCGGTCGGAGCGCACCTCTGCCACGTGTTCGCCGGGCTCGGCATCCCCTCCCGGGCCTCGCCGCGGGATGCGCCCGCGGCGAACTCCGCCGAGGCTGGACGAGTCGGCCGGGACGCTCGTACCCGGGCTCCACAGCCGCCCGCGGAGAGCCGCCGGAGGCCACCGGGCCTCGAGCGGTACCCCGACCGCGGCCCATCCCCGGTGGTCGGCCACGGCCGGGGCACGATGGCCGGTCACGCCCGCCCCGCGGTGGCCGGCCGGAGCATCCCGGGCCGCGACACCGCGCGCACCTGACCGCACCGAGCCCGCCCCGAAGCCACCTCCACGCGGGAACCCACACCTCCACCCGACGCCCTTCGAACCAGGGGCCACAGCACAGGAGTTGAGAAGAATGAGCACGGAACTTCAGGGCCGGACCGCCATCGTCACCGGTGCCAGCAAGGGCATCGGACTGGCCATCGCCCAGGCGCTGGCCGGAGCGGGCGCGACGGTCGTCGCCGGGTCCCGCACCACGACGGAGGCGCTGGACACGCTGGTGAAGGAGGGACCTGTCACCTGGGTCCCGGTCGACCTGGCCGAGCCGGGCGCCGCCGAACACCTGGTCGCGGCGGCCGGCGGACGTGTCGACATCCTCGTCAACAACGTGGGCGCCGCCCCCGCCCGCACCGGCGGCTTCCTCTCCGTGACCGACGAGGACTGGCGGCGCACCGTCGACCTGAACCTGCTGACCGCCGTACGGGTGACCCGGGCCGCCCTGCCGGTGATGCTGGCCGCCGGCCAGGGATCCGTCGTGACGGTCGCGTCGGTGAACGCCACCCTGCCCGATCCCCTGGTGATCGACTACAGCGCCGGCAAGGCCGCGCTGGTGGCCTTCTCCAAGGCGCTGTCGAAGGAGGTCGGCCCGCGGGGCATCCGGGTCAACACCGTCAGCCCGGGTCCGGTGGAGACCGAGCTGTGGCTCGGCGGCGGGGGAGTGGCCGAGACCGTCTCGGCCGCCGCCGGAATCACTCGCGACGACGTGATCGCGCAGGCGTCGGGCGCCACCGTCACCGGCCGCTTCTCCCAGCCGTCCGAGGTCGCCGAACTGGTCCTCTTCCTCGCCGGCGACCGCGCCCGCAACATCACCGGCAGTGATCTGGTGATCGACGGCGGCTTCATCCCCACGCGGTGAGCTTCATCCCCAGGGGGTGAGCTTCCCGCCCACGCGGTGACCGGACGGGTTCAGCGCTCCAGCAGCATCCGCTGCAGCTCCCGGGCGGCCCGCGGCGGCGCCACGTCGCTGCGGTGCGCGAGCGCGATCGTCCGGTGCAGTCCGGGCGGGGCCAGCGGGGTGACCCGCAGGCCCCGCCCGGACCGCGTCGCGACCATGCGCGGGACGACGGCCAGGCCGAGACCCGAGCGGACGAAACCCAGTACGGCGTCCATCTCGCCGCCCTCCACCGCGAAGTCCGGCTCGAACCCCTCGGCGCGGCAGGCGGACACGGTCAGTTCCCGCAGGTCGTAGCCGTGCCGGAACATGACCATGCGTGCGCCCTCCAGGTCGGGGATCCGGACCGTACGGCCCCGGCCGGGCGCGGGCGACTCCGGCGAGGACACCACCACCAGATCCTCGCGCAGCAGTTCCACCGTGGTCAGCGCGGGAGACGGAGTCGGCAGCGGGAGCACGACCAGGGCGAGGTCGAGGGCGCCGCGGGCCAGCTCCCGGACGAGGTCGTGGGAGCCGCCCTCCTCGAGCAGCAGCCGGATGCCCGGATAGCGGTCGTGGAAGGCGCGCAGCACATCGGGCAGCAGACCGGTGCACACGCTCGGGGTGGCGCCGAGACGGATCCGGCCGCTGCGCAGCTGGGCCAGCTCCTGCACCTCGTGCCGGGCCGTGTCGGCGTCGGCGAGGATGCGCCGCGCCAGCGGCAGCAGTGCCTCGCCCGCGTCGGTCAGCGTGATGTTGCCGCGTGCCCGCAGGAAGAGATCCGCCCCCAACTCCCTTTCCAGCGACCTGATCTGCTGGGAAAGGGACGGCTGGGCGACATGCACCAGCTCGGCGGCCCGGGTGAAGTGCCGGGTCTCGGCGACCGCCACGAAGTACTGGAGCTGCTGGAACTGCACCCCACCACGATAGGCCACACCTATCGAAACGAGCCACACCATGTCTTGGACCGATCGGCTCCGCGCGACCTAGCGTGCTGGGTTATGGCTCTGGCAACGCGGACGGACCGACGACCGTCCATGACCCGCACCGTGTGGGACAGCTCTCTCGGGAAGAAGACCGTGATGGCGGTGAGCGGCTTGATCATGCTGCTCTACCTGGTCGTCCACATGCTCGGCAACCTGAAGATCTTCTTCGGGTCGGGCGACTTCAACCACTACGCGCACTGGCTGCGCACCATCGGCGAGCCCCTCCTGCACTACGAGTGGGCCCTGTGGATCATCCGCGTGGTCCTGGTCGTCGCCGTCGTGGCGCACGCCACCGCCGCCTACCAGCTGAGCCGCCGCGACATCCGGGCGCGCCCCAGCCGGTACGTGCACAGCAAGCCGCGGTCGAGCTACGCCACCCGCACCATGCGCTGGGGCGGGATCATCCTCGGCCTGTTCATCGTCTGGCACCTCCTCGACCTGACGACCGGCACCGTGCACTCCGGCGGCTTCCAGTCCGGACACCCCTACCAGAACGTCGTCGACACCTTCTCGACCTGGTACGGCGACGTGATCTACATCGTCGCCATGCTCGCGCTCGGCCTGCACATCCGGCACGGCTTCTGGAGCGCGGCACAGACCCTGGGCGCCGGCAGCCGCACCCGCGACCGCGCCCTCAAGACCGTCGCCAACGTCCTCGCGCTGGTGCTGACCGCGGGCTTCATCGCCGTACCCGTGGCCGTGATGACCGGAGTGGTGAGCTGAACATGACCGCATCGTCCGCATACGCCGACTACACGACCGGTGCGCCGGTCGCCGACGGCAAGGCTCCCCAGGGGCCGGTCAACGAGCGCTGGGACACCCGCCGTTTCGAGGCCAGGCTGGTCAACCCCGCCAACCGCCGCAAGCACCGGGTGATCGTCGTCGGCACCGGCCTCGCGGGCGGTGCCGCCGGCGCCACACTCGCCGAACAGGGCTACCACGTCGTCCAGTTCTGCTACCAGGACTCACCCCGCCGGGCCCACTCGATCGCCGCCCAGGGCGGCATCAACGCGGCCAAGAACTACCGCAACGACGGCGACTCCGTCCACCGCCTGTTCTACGACACCGTCAAGGGCGGGGACTTCAGGGCCCGGGAGTCCAACGTCCACCGGCTCGCCCAGATCTCCGTCGAGATCATCGACCAGTGCGTCGCCCAGGGCGTGCCCTTCGCCCGTGAATACGGCGGCCTCCTCGACACCCGCTCCTTCGGCGGCGTCCAGGTCTCCCGGACCTTCTACGCCCGCGGCCAGACCGGCCAGCAACTGCTGCTCGGCGCCTACCAGGCACTGTCCCGGCAGATCGCCGCGGGCACCGTCGAGATGCACCCGCGCACCGAGATGCTCGACCTGGTCGTGGTCGACGGCCGCGCGCGCGGAATCGTGGCCCGCGACCTGGTCACCGGCCGCGTCGAGACGTACTACGCCGACGCGGTGGTCCTGGCCAGCGGCGGCTACGGCAACGTCTTCTACCTCTCGACGAACGCCATGAACTCCAACGCCACCGCGATCTGGCGGGCCCACCGGCGCGGCGCCCACTTCGCCAACCCCTGCTTCACCCAGATCCACCCCACCTGCATCCCGCGCACCGGCGACCACCAGTCCAAGCTGACGCTGATGAGCGAGTCGCTGCGCAACGACGGCCGCATCTGGGTCCCGAAGGCGAGCGGCGACACCCGCCCGCCGAACGAGATCCCCGAGGACGAGCGCGACTACTACCTGGAGCGCATCTACCCCTCCTTCGGCAACCTGGTCCCCCGCGACATCGCCTCCCGCGCCGCGAAGAACGTCTGCGACGAGGGCAGGGGAGTGGGCCCCGGCGGCCAGGGCGTCTACCTGGACTTCGCCGACGCCATCGGGCGCCTGGGCAAGGCGAAGGTCGAGGAGAAGTACGGCAACCTCTTCGACATGTACGCCCGGATCACCGCCGAGGACCCGTACACCGTCCCCATGCGGATCTACCCGGCCGTGCACTACACGATGGGCGGACTCTGGGTCGACTACGACCTCCAGACCACCGTTCCGGGCCTGTTCGCGATCGGCGAGGCCAACTTCTCCGACCACGGAGCCAACCGCCTCGGCGCCTCGGCGCTGATGCAGGGCCTCGCCGACGGCTACTTCGTCCTGCCGTCCACGATCAACGACTACCTCGCCCGCAACCCCCACCACGAGGACGTCACCGACGAACACCCCGCCGTGCAGGAGGTCCTGGCGGAGACCGAGGACCGGCTGCGGCTGCTCCTCGCCGTCGACGGCGACCGCACCCCCGACTCCTTCCACCGCGAACTCGGCGAACTCATGTGGGAGTTCTGCGGCATGGCCCGCACGGAGACGGGACTGCGCAAGGCCCTGGAGCGCATCCCGCAGATCCGCGAGGAGTTCTGGCGGCGCATCAAGGTCCCGGGCACGGGCGAGGAGTTCAACCAGTCGCTGGAGAAGGCCAATCGCGTCGTCGACTACCTGGAGCTCGCCGAGCTCATGTGCCTCGACGCACTGCACCGCGCGGAGTCCTGCGGCGGCCACTTCCGCGAGGAGTCCCAGACCCCGGACGGCGAGGCGGAGCGCCGCGACGAGGAGTTCTCGTACGCGGCCGCCTGGGAGTTCACCGACACCGGTGCCGCACCCGTCCTGCACAAGGAAGACCTCGTCTTCGAGTACGTCCACCCCACCCAGCGGAGCTACGCATGAAGCTCACCCTGCGCGTCTGGCGCCAGCAGAACGCCGACGCCGACGGAGCGATGTCCACCTACGAGGTGGACGACATCTCGGCCGACATGTCCTTCCTGGAGATGCTCGACACCCTCAACGAGGAACTCATCCTCAAGGGCGAGGACCCCGTCGCCTTCGACCACGACTGCCGCGAGGGCATCTGCGGCGCGTGCTCGCTCGTCATCAACGGTGACGCGCACGGCCCCGAGCGCACGACGTCCTGCCAGCTCCACATGCGCTCCTTCCGGGACGGCGACACGATCGACGTCGAGCCCTGGCGCGCCGCGGCCTTCCCCGTCGTGAAGGACCTCGTGGTCGACCGGTCGGCCTTCGACCGGATCATCCAGGCCGGCGGCTACATCACCGCCCCGACCGGCGCCGCGCCCGAGGCCCACGCCACACCCGTACCGAAACCGGACGCCGACTTCGCCTTCGAGCACGCCGAGTGCATCGGCTGCGGGGCGTGTGTGGCGGCCTGCCCGAACGGCGCGGCGATGCTGTTCACGTCCGCGAAGATCAACCACCTGAACGTCCTGCCGCAGGGCGCGCCCGAACGCGAGACACGGGTGCTCGACATGGTGGCGCAGATGGACGAGGAGGGCTTCGGCGGGTGCACCCTCGCCGGGGAGTGCGCCACCGCCTGCCCCAAGGGCATCCCGCTGGTCTCCATCACCAGCATGAACAAGGAGTGGCTGCGCGCCACCCGCAAGGCCGGACGGCGCTGACACCGAGGCCACTTGTTCACAGAGCGTTCGCCGGAACGGTGCGGACGGGCGGGGCCGGGAGTGGTGCTCATCCCCGGCCCCGTCTCGCATCCGGGGGCAGCCCCTGGCATTCAACATCCCCACATCCCGGCTCCGGGCACAGGTCACGCGCACGCCAACCGGTATCGGAAGAACAGGAGCGCGCGGACCGCACCGAAACGGCCCGCCGCCGCACCGCCGAACCGGCCCGTGACCAGGAGAGTGCCATGACCGGCGTTTCCACCCTCGACAGCCCCCCGCAGCCGCTGGCCCCCACCCGCTACACCGTCTCCCTCGCTCGCTCCGAGGAGGACGTCCGGGCCGCCCAGCGGCTGCGCCACGACGTCTTCGCGGGCGAGATGGGCGCCCTGCTGACCACTCCGCAGCCGGGTCTCGACATCGACTCCTTCGACGCCTACTGCGACCACCTGCTCGTCCGCGACACGCAGACGGACCAGGTCGTCGGCACCTACCGGCTGCTCCCGCCGGACCGGGCCGCGGTCGCCGGCCGCCTCTACTCGGAGAGCGAGTTCGACCTCGGCCCGCTCGACGCGATCCGCCCCGGACTCGTCGAGGTCGGCCGCTCCTGTGTGCACCCCGACCACCGCGACGGCGCGGTCATCGGCCTCATCTGGGCCGGCATCGCCCGGTACATGGTCGACGGCGGCCACGAGTGGCTCGCGGGCTGCTGCTCGATCCCGCTCGCCGACGGCGGCGCGCTCGCGGCGGGCACCTGGGACCGGGTGCGGGCCAAGTACCTCGCACCCGAGGAGTACCGGGTACGGCCGCGGCTGCCCTGGTCCGCCGAGGGCGTCGCCCGCCCGTCCCGCACCGAGCTGCCCCCGCTGCTGCGGGGCTATCTCCGGCTCGGCGCCTGGGTCTGCGCCGAACCCGCGCACGACCCGGACTTCGGGGTCGCCGACCTGTACGTGCTGCTGTCGATGCGGCGGGTCGACCCGCGCTATCTGCGGCACTTCCTCTCGCTCGTACCGGCCTGATGACACTCACCGACGCCGGGGTACGGAGCGTCTGGCTGCCCAGCGCGCCCTGCACCCCGGGGACCTGCGTGGAACGCACGGGATCCGTCGCGGCCGTTCCGCGGGCCGTGCTGCGGCTCACCGCGGTGCTCGCCCTGCTCGTAGTCGGCGTCGCGTTCTGCCCGGTCGGCGGACGGATCCCGTCCCGGGTGGTGCGGATCTGGGCCCGCGGCGTCGCCAGGGCGGCGGGCGTCCGGGTCCGGATCACCGGCGCCGCCGCTCCCAGCGGCGGTCTGCTGATGGTCGCCAACCACATCTCGTGGCTGGACATCCCCCTGCTCGCCGCCGTCCGTCCGGCCAGGATGCTCGCCAAGTCCGAGATACGGCAGTGGCCGGTCGCGGGCCCCCTGGCCGCGCGCGGCGGTGTCCTGTTCATCGAACGCGACCGGCTGCGCGCCCTGCCGGGCACGGTCGCGCACATCGCCGGGCTGCTGCGCGAGGGTGCCGCCGTCGTGGCCTTCCCCGAGGGCAGCACCTGGTGCGGCAGGGCACAGGGGCACTTCCGGCGGGCCGTCTTCCAGGCCGCGCTGGACGCCGGGGTGCCGGTCCAGCCGGTGCGTCTGCACTACCGGTTCGCCCGGGGGGCGGCGAGTACCGCGCCCGCCTTCGTCGGGGACGACTCCCTGCTCGCCTCGCTGTGGCGGGTGGTCTCGGCGCGCGGGCTCGTCGCCGACGTCGAGGTGCGGCCCGCGCTCACGCCGGGCAGTCATGCCGACCGACGTGACCTGGCCCGCGCGGCGCAGGGAGGCCCGTATCCCCGGGAGGACCTCGCACCGACGCCCCTCCACCTCTGACGAACCGTCACGGACCAGGGCGTACGTTCCGACAGGCACCCGGGAGCGTACGGCCTCGCCGGACGGCCGCCGCCCCCGCGCCGGGCGCGACGTGCTGACAAGGTCCGCACGGGTGGCACGACGGCCGTCGGGAACGGCTCTCGCACCGTCGTGGGTGGCTTCGTGCCGGCGGGCCGACGCGGGCTCGCGGAGGCCGCGGTGCGACGGGCCGCGGGCATCGGCGGCCAGGACGAGGTGAGGCGAGGATCCGGCTGCGCGTGGGCGGCACCCGCGCGCAACGGTCGTCGGGCGACCCCGATGACCCCCTCCTCGCGCCGGCGGTCCGCATCCCCGACGACGTCGGGGTGACCACCGGTCCGGTACGGCCCACCGTCGGACCGGGTGCGGTGCGGGACCGCACCCTGTCCCACGCGGTCAGGGCTCTCCGCATGAGGCCTCGGCCGACGGCGGCGAACCCTCGCGCCGGGCGCTCCGGGGTGTTCAGGGGATGTGTACGGTCACGGACTTCCCGGGTTCGAGGGCGATCTGCCGGCGGAACCCGCCGGCGCGCAGTTCGGTGCGTGTACCGCCGACGCTGCGGACCGTGGCCGTGGTCGCCTTGCCGTTCCGCCAGGAGAAGTCCACCTCGAAGCCGCCCCGGGCACCGATTCCGGTGACGGAGCCCTTCTTCGACCAGGCCCGCGGCAACGCCGGCAGCAGTTCGACGACTCCAGGGCGTGAGTAGAGGACCATCTCCAAGGCCGCGGTGGGGCCGCCGAGGTTCGCGTCGATCTGGAAGATCGTGTAGCTGCCCTGGCTGTACATGTCGAACCAGTTGGCCGAGGTGCCGTTGCCGTTGTTCATCGACGGCCGCAGGACGGTGAGGTAGAGCTGGTACGCCTTTTCCGCGTCCTTCAGCCGTGACCAGCACAGCGACCGCCAGGCGCAGGCCCAGCCGAAGCTGTCCGTGCCTCGCGCGGTGAGCAGCTTGCGTACGCCGTCGATGAGTTCGGGAGGGCTGGTGTCGGCGGCGATCCGGTCGCCGGGGTAGAACCCGATGAGGGGTGACAGATGGCGGTGTGTGGTCTCGCCGAGGTTGTCCGGGCTCATCCACTCCTCGAGCCAGCCGCTCTTCGGGCTGATCCGGGGGAGGTAGAGCTTGTCCCGCATCCCGTCGAGTTCCGAGGCGAGCTGCCCGTCGCGGTCCAGGACGCGGGCCGCGGTCGTGAACTCGCCGAACAGCTCCCACGCCAGTTCCTGCGCGTACGTGTTGCCCTTGCCGTCCGGTCCGTGCTCCGGCGACCAGGCGGTGTCGTCGATGAGGACCTCGCGCGAGGAACCGTCCTGGTCGGTGACCGTGGTCGTGAGGAGCCGTGCCTTCCAGAACTCCGCGGCTCCCTTGAGCACGGGGTAGATGGTCTCCAGATACGCGCGGTCCTGGGTGTACTCGTAGTGGCGCCACAGTGAGTTGCAGAGCCAGGCGTTGCCGGAGGGATGCCAGGCCCAGCCGCTGCCGCCGTGGATGTTGGTCGAGAAGGCGATGGCCCAGCCCGCGATCTTCCCGGTGCTGTTGCGGAATCGGTTGTCGGGGTTGTTGTAGAGCCGGTGGGTGACGTCCGTCCAGACGGGCAGTTGGGACCGGCAGTACCGGGCGAGGGCCTGGGCGTTCTCGCCCAGCCCGGCCGGGTCGGCCAGCCAGTAGTTCATCTGGATGTTGATGTCCGTGTGGTAATCGGCGTACCAGTCCGGGTTGTTGTTGTGGATCCACAGACCCTGGAGGTTCATGGGCAGCCAGTCCCTGGAACCGGTGATGGTCAGGTAGCGGCCGTACTGGACGTAGGCCGCCTCCAGTTCCGGGTCCGGGGTGGAGGCGTCGGTGTGTCTGACGGCGATGCGTGACCAGGAGTCCAACGACCGTTGCACCACGGAGGATGTGCCCAGGTCGAGGGAGAAGCGGTCGTAGAGGCGCCGGTAGTCGGCCACGTGCGTGGCGAGCAGGGTGGTGCCGGGGACCTTCGCCGCGGCGGAGACCTTGCCGCGGGCCACGGCGAGCGGGTCGGTGGTCGGCTCGCGGAAGTCCTTGCCGGCGTCGGCCGAGTAGTCGGTGCCCGCGCACACGACGATCAGCACCTCATGGCACCCGGAGAAGGACAGCTTGTCGCCGTCCGCGCGGATGGTGCCCGTGGTGCTGACCGCGCTCACCGAGGCCGCGTACCGCAGGCCGTTCTCCAAGGTTCCGGCGAACGAGAGTCGGTGGTCGTCGTGCGAGGTGGACTCGCCGTGGGTGCCTTCGAGCGAGACGGTGCCGGTGTGGCTCCCGCCTCCGGTGAGTCTGATGACGACGACATCGTCCGGATGACTGGCGTAGGTCTCCCGGCGGAAGGGGACGCCCTGGTGTCGGTAGGTCGCGGACACGACACCGTTGCTCAGGTCGAGGCTGCGTCTGTAGTCGCTGATCGTTCGGGCCGTGTGGTCCGGCAGCGTGACGCGGAGCTTGGCCAGCAGGCCGAAACTGCCGAAGTCGTCTGGTCCATATGGGAGTTGGCCGTCATCGGTCGGAGTGTCGTTGCGTCCGCCGGTCCAGAACGAGCCGTCGGTGAGGTAGAGGAAGTCGTCCGCCGGGTCACAGCCGACCAGGGCGCCCAGCCGGCCGTTGCCCAGGGGCAGGGCCTCCTGGATGACGCGTGACTCGGCGGCGGGCGTGCGATACCAGAGGGTAGTGGCCTCGGCTTCCGGAACGAGGGTCACGTGGGCCGGGCGCTCGGGAGCGGCGTGCGCGGCGAACGGCGGCAGTCCGCCGAAGACCGCGAGACCGCCACCGGCGGCCCCGGTGAGGCGAAGGAAGTCACGACGAGAGGAAGAAGGCACGGCTCAGGGTCCCTTCAGCGGGAGGCGCGCAAGATTAATTCATAAAATATGAGCCACGTCATTGCCGCGTCAACGGGTGCGTATGCCATTGCTCCCATCTATCGACGAGGAACATGGGTTCAGCGGGGGATGTTTCCTCGCCAAACGCAACCATTCATCCGATGAAAGCGGCACGGGTGGTTGCCTCTGTCGTGGTGGAGGCAGGGCGGTGGGATGCCTGGTGGGCGTCGGAGCGTGAGTGAGTCGCACGAGGACCCCCGCCGGGCAGCGGTGGCGGTGAAGTGCCTCGCGGCCGACGGCTGAGGGTCAGGCCGAAGCCCTACCGGCCCTGCCGGGGGCGACCCGGGTGGTGTCCCTCGCGCCCGGACGGGACGGCAAGCGCGCGGGCGAGATAGGGAGCCGTCGTGCTCCCCGCCGCCCTCGCGACCTCGTCGGGCGGTCCCACCGCCACGATCCGGCCGCCGGCCTCCCCGCCGCCCGGCCCCAGGTCGATCACCCAGTCCGCGCCCGCGACCACCGCCATGGTGTGCTCGACGACCACGACGGTGTGCCCCGCGTCGACCAGTCCGTGCAACTGGCGCATCAGCACCTCGACATCGGCCGGATGGAGCCCGGCCGTCGGTTCGTCGAGGAGGTAGAGCGTGTGCCCCCGGCGGACCCGCTGCAACTCGCCGGCCAGCTTGATGCGCTGGGCCTCGCCGCCGGACAGCTCCGTGGCGGGCTGGCCGAGCCGCAGATAGCCGAGACCCACGTCGAGGAGCGTGGTGAGGCTGCGGACCACGGCCGGGGTGTCGTCGAAGAACTCCGCCGCGGTCTCCACCGTCATGTCCAGCACCTGCGCGATGTTCCGTCCGCGGTGGGTCACTTCGAGCGTCTCGGGGTTGTAGCGCGCCCCGCCGCAGTCCGGGCACGGCGCGTACGTGCTCGGCAGGAAGAGCAGTTCGACACTGACGAACCCCTCGCCCTGACAGGTCTCACAGCGACCGCCGGTGACGTTGAAGGAGAAGCGGCCGACCCCGTAGTTCCGCTCGCGCGCCGCCCCGGTCCCGGCGAACACCTTGCGTACGACGTCGAAGAGTCCCGTGTACGTGGCCAGATTGGAGCGCGGGGTGCGCCCGATGGGCCGTTGGTCGACCGAGACGAGCCGGCCGACCCCCTCCAGCTCCTCCGTCACCTCGCCGATGAGCGTGGACTTGCCGGAACCGGACACGCCCGTGACGGCGGTGAACACGCCGAGCGGGATCTCGGCGGTCACCCCCCGCAGGTTGTGCCGGTGCACCGGCCCCACCTTCAACTCGCCCTGTGGAGAGCGAACTTCACGTCTCGGCGTGGGGGAGCGGCCGAACAGGAAGCGGGCCGTGGCCGACCCCTCGACGCCGACGAGCTCCGCCACCGGGCCGCTGTGCAGCACCCGGCCGCCGTGCTCGCCGGCCCGCGGACCGACGTCGACGAGCCAGTCCGCGGCGCGCACGACATCGAGATGGTGCTCCACCACGAACACCGAGTTGCCCGCCGACTTCAGCCGCTCCAGGACCGTGAGCAGGGCCTCCGTGTCGGCCGGGTGCAGACCGGCGGACGGCTCGTCGAGGACGTAGACGACACCGAACAGTCCGGACCGCAACTGCGTGGCCAGCCGCAGCCGTTGCAGCTCTCCCGCGGAGAGGGTGGGGGTGGCGCGGTCGAGGCTGAGATATCCGAGGCCGAGTTCGGCGACGGGGGCGATACGCGCCCGAAGGTCGTCCGTGAGCACCCTGGCCGTCTCCCCCTCGGGGCGCAGAGTCCCCGCCAGCTCGGTCAGCGGCAGCGCGGCCAGCTCGGCGATCGTCCGCCCGGCCAAGGTCACCGCGAGCGCCTCGGGGCGCAGCCGGCCGCCACCGCACACCGGACACGGGGCGCTGCTGAGGAACCGCTCGGCCCTGGCCCGCAGCGTCGCGCTCTTCGAGTCCGAGAAGGTCTTCATGACATAGCGGCGGGCGCTCATGTACGTGCCCTGATAGGGGCGTTGGATGCGCTCCGCGTCCCGCACGGGGTGCACGGTGACGACCGGCTGCTCGTCCGTGAACAGGATCCACTCCCGCTCCTCGGGGGGCAGTTCACGCCAGGGACGGTCCACGTCGTGACCCAGTGCGTCGAGCACGTCGCGCAGGTTCTTGCCCTGCCAGGCACCGGGCCACGCGGCGATCGCGCCCTCGCGGATCGACAGCGAGGGGTCAGGCACCAGCGACTCCTCGCTCGTACCGTGGACCCGGCCGAGCCCATGGCACTCCGGGCAGGCTCCGGCCGCCGTGTTCGGCGAGAAGGAGTCCGAGTCGAGGCGTTCGGCGCCGGCCGGATAGTCCCCGGCGCGGGAGAACAGCATGCGCAGGGAGTTGGAGAGGTGGGTGACCGTGCCGACGGACGAGCGTGAGGTGGGTGCCGAACGGCGCTGCTGGAGCGAGACCGCGGGCGGCAGCCCGGTGATGTCCCCGACCTTCGGCGCCCCGACCTGGTGGATCAGCCGCCGCGCGTACGGCGCGACCGACTCGAAGTAGCGCCGCTGGGCCTCCGCGTAGATCGTCCCGAACGCCAGCGAGGACTTGCCCGAGCCCGAGACGCCGGTGAAGACGGCGAGGACGTCCCGCGGAATGTCGACGTCCACACCGCGCAGATTGTGCTCACGGGCGTCGCGCACACGGACGTACGGATCGTGGGGGCCGTGCGGATCGGACATCGAGGGGACTCCTGAAGCGGTCTGCGACCTGGGGCGAACGGGGAGCGGTGAAGGGGGAGCGGTGAACGGACGGGGGTGAATGGACAGGGGTGAAACGGACAGGACCGGACGGGCAGGGGGCAAACCACACCATTCTAGGCCGGGGTGAGTCCCGCGACCCGGGCGAGCCCGCGGAAGGAGTCCAGCAGGGCCTTCCGGTCGTAGGTGCTCGTCGTGACGAGCACCTCCTGCGCACCCGTCTCCCTGATCACCGCCGCCAGCTCCCCGGCCACCTGTTCCTCGGTTCCCGCGAGCTGACCGGTGAGCCCGGACTCGTAGAGGTCCCGCTCCTTGCCGGTCATCACCAGGCTCTCGACGCGCTCGGCGGGCGGCAGTGGCGGGAAGGTGCCGTGCGTGCGCGCGTACGCCATCGACCAGGCCTCCGGGAGCAGCAGCCGGTGCGCGTCCCGCGGCGTCGCCGCGACCGCGACCGTGCCGGAGACGACGACGTACGGCTCGCGCGCCCAGTCGGAGGGACGGAACGCCGCGCGGTAGCGATCGATCCCGCGCCGCATCCTGTCCCGGTTCCTGAGGTCGCCGATGACCAGCGGGAGGCCCGCCCGTGCCGCGATGTCCGCGCCCTCGCCCAGGGCGAGCACGAAGGGCGGCACCGTCAGGCCCTCCGTGGGACGCGCGTGCACCCCGGTCGGGGACGTGCCGCGGAACCAGCCCAGCAGCTCGTCGAGCTGGGCCGCGAAATCGGCGGACTCGGCGGCGTCCTTGTCCCGTCCCAGTGCTCTGCGCACCCCGGCCGTGAATCCGACGGAGCGACCGACACCCATGTCGATCCGGCCGGGGAAGAGAGCCTCCAGGACACCGAACTGCTCGGCCACGACCAGGGGTTGGTGATTCGGCAGCATCACTCCGCCGGTGCCGACCCGGATGGTCCGGGTGGCGGCGGCGACCGCGGCGGCCAGCACCGTCGGGGCGGACCCGGCGACACCGGGCACGCCGTGATGCTCCGAGACCCAGAACCGGTGGTAGCCGAGGCGCTCGAGCTCCTGGGCCAGGCGCACGGTGTCGCGCAGCGCCTCGGCGGCGTCGTGCCCCTCGCGGGTGCGGGAGCGGTCGAGGACGGAGAAGCGCACGCCCGCCCCGGCCGGACCCTCCGCCTCGGCGGCACCGCGCCGCTCCAGGCCGTGCGCCACCGCCTCGGAGGGGACTGGCCCCGCCCCGGTCCTGGTCTCGCTCTTCTCGGTCGTCACCGTGCTCACTCTCCCCTGCGGATTCCATGATCCGCCCGCTCTCCGGGACGGGCAAGGCAAGGGTGATCTCCGCGAGGCGCCCGGGGTCGTGAATCATCGCGGCCTCTGGTCCAACACCGGGGCCGCCGCGGTGTTTCCGGGGCCTTACCGACGGTAACAACACGGGTGTCGCAGCAACACCAGCGGCGTCTCCCGCACCTCACGTACCTCCTACGGAAGGCAGCCCATGGAGAATTCAGTGTCCCCCACCGCGCTCAGCAGACGCCGGGCCCTGACGGCGGCAGGCGGTGTCCTGGCCGGTGCCGCCCTCGCGGCGCACACGGCACCCGCCTTCGCGGCCGGGTCGTCGGACGCGGACGCGATCGTCGTCGGCGGCGGGCTCGCCGGTCTGGTCGCGACGGCCGAACTGGCCGCCGCGGGGCGCAAGGTACTGCTGCTGGACCAGGAACCCGAGACCAATCTGGGCGGACAGGCCTTCTGGTCCTTCGGCGGTCTCTTCCTCGTCGACTCCGACGAACAGCGTCTGATGGGCGTCAAGGACTCCCGGGAGCTGGCTTGGCAGGACTGGCTGGGAGCGGCCGGTTTCGACCGCGGCGTCGGGGACCCGGCCGGCCAGGACCACTGGGCCCGCAAGTGGGCCGAGGCGTACGTGGACTTCGCCGCGGGGGAGAAGAGGTCCTGGCTCTACGGGCTGGGCGTGCGGTGGTTCCCGATCGTGGGCTGGGCCGAGCGCGGCGGCGGGCTCGCGGACGGGCACGGGAACTCGGTACCCCGCTTCCATGTCACCTGGGGAACCGGCCCGGCCGTGGTCGAGCCGTTCGAGAAGCGGGTACGGGCGGCGGTCGCGGACGGGAAGGTGACCTTCAGGTTCCGGCACCGCGTCGACGAGATCGTGCGCACCGGCGGCGCCGTGACGGGCGTCCGGGGCGCGGTCCTCGAACCGAGCACGGCGGCGCGCGGCAAGGCCAGTTCGCGCACGGTGGTCGGGGAATTCGAACTCCGCGCGCCGGTCGTGATCGTCACCTCGGGAGGCATCGGCGCCAACCACGACCTCGTGCGGCAGAACTGGCCGGCCCGGCTCGGCACTCCGCCCAAGTTCATGGTCACCGGCGTGCCGGCCCATGTGGACGGCCGGATGCTCGGGATCACCGAGGCGGCGGGCGGGCGCATCGTCAATCCCGACCGGATGTGGCACTACACGGAGGGTCTCAGGAACTACGACCCGATCTGGGCCAACCACGGCATCCGCATCCTGCCGGGACCGTCGTCGATGTGGTTCGACGCCACCGGCAAGCGGTTCTCCGCTCCCGACCTCCCCGGCTACGACACCCTCCACACACTCAAGTCGATCACCGGCACGGGCTACGACTACTCCTGGTTCGTGACGACGCAGAAGATCATCGCCAAGGAGTTCGCGCTCTCCGGCTCGGAGCAGAACCCGGACCTCACCAACAAGGACGTCTGGATGCTGCTCTCGCGCATCTGGCAGACCCCCGAACCGATCGAGAAGTTCAAGAAGAACGGGGTCGACTTCGTCGTCGCCTCCACGCTCTCCGAACTGGTCACCGGCATGAACAAGCTGACCGGCGACGGACTGATCGATCTCGCGGACCTCAAGCGGCAGATCGACGCGCGGGACCGGGAGATCGACAACCCCTACACCAAGGACGTCCAGGTCATGGGGATCCGCAACGCGCTCGCCTACACCGGGGACTCGCTCAGCCGCACCGCGCCGATCCACAAGATCCTGGACGCCGGCGCCGGACCGCTGATCGCCGTACGGCTCAACATCCTCACCCGCAAGACCCTGGGTGGTCTGCAGACGGACCTCTCCGGCCGCGTCCTGGACGCCACCGGCACCGCGATTCCCGGTCTGTACGCGGCCGGTGAGGTCGCGGGGTTCGGCGGCGGGGGAGTGCACGGATACCGCTCGCTGGAGGGCACGTTCCTCGGTGGCTGCCTGTTCTCCGGGCGACAGGCGGGACGGGCGGCGGCAGCCGCGATCTGACCCCGGCGTACGGACCGCCGACGCCGACCCGCCGCCGGTCCGTACGCCGGCCTGCGGCGGATCTGCGGCCGGTCCGTACGCCGGTCAGTCCGGTGGTCTGCACGCCGGTCCGTATGCCGGTCCTTACCCGGTCCGGTCCGTTCCGGCGTGTTCGGGCGTGTTCCGGAGGGGGATCTCGTGGGCCGGGGCACGGGGGCGCCGGGGTCTGCGCGGAGCGCGAGTCGCCGCGTCCATGCGGCCGATCCGCGGTGGCGGTGCGACTAAGCGAACCGCGATCGGGAAATGGCTTTCCGAAGCCCTTGCCGCCGGCTCACACGGACGCGGAGGCGAGGAACGGCTCCACCCCCACGAAACGCAGGAGTGCGCATGCAGTACGTGAAGCTCGGTTCGACGGGCCTGGACGTGTCCCGGATCTGCCTCGGCTGCATGAGCTTCGGGGTGCCCGGCCGGGGGACCCACGAGTGGACCCTCGACGACGAGGCGTCCCGCCCCCTGATCCGCCGGGCACTGGAGGCCGGCATCACCTTCTTCGACACGGCGAACGTCTACTCCGACGGCACCAGCGAGGAGATCGTCGGCCGCGCGCTGGCCGAGTTCGCGCGCCGCGACGAGATCGTCATCGCCACCAAGGTCAACGGTGCGATGCACGACGGCCCCAACGCGCGCGGCCTGTCCCGCAAGGCCGTCATGACGGAGATCGACAACAGCCTGCGCAGGCTGGGCACCGACTACGTGGACCTCTACCAGATCCACCGCTTCGACTCCGCCACGCCCGTCGAGGAGACGATGGAGGCCCTGCACGACGTCGTGAAGGCCGGCAAGGCCCGTTACATCGGGGCGAGTTCGATGTACGCGTGGGAGTTCTCCAAGGCGCAGTACACGGCCCGGCTGCACGGCTGGACCCGGTTCGTGTCCATGCAGAACCACTACAACCTCCTCTATCGCGAGGAGGAGCGCGAGATGCTGCCGCTCTGCGCGGACCAGGGCGTCGGCGTGCTGCCCTGGAGCCCGCTCGCGCGTGGCCGTCTCACCCGCGCCTGGGACGTCACCACCGAGCGCAGCAGGACCGACGACTTCGGCAGGAAGCTCTACCAGGAGGGTGACCGGGACATCGTCGACGCCGTCGGCCGCATCGCCGCCGGGCGTGACGTCCCGCGCGCCCGGATCGCCCTCGCCTGGCTGCTGCGCGGCAGCACCGTGACCGCTCCCGTCATCGGCGCCACCAGGGCCGGTCACGTCGACGACGCGGTGGCCGCCCTCGACGTGGAACTCACCGAGAAGGAGGTCGAGGAACTGGAGCAGCCGTACACGCCCCGGGCGATCAGCGGTCACTGACCCACGGGCCCGATCCGTTCGCCACGCCCAATCTCTCATCGGGCAAAAGTAATGCGCACATGAGCGCCTCCCGGAGGCCGGTGAATCCGGTGCCGCCGTCGCAAGGGGCGGACGACGGATATTGGGAGCGCTCCCAATAGCGGTCGTCGCATGGGTATGCCGCGCCGTCGGTGGCCTGGTGAGTGCCCATTCCGCCCGGGGGTCCTCAGGGAGGTGGGTGTGGTGCACGGCCCCCGGCGGAAGGCCGGGGGATTTCCGATTTCTTTTTGCGGTCGCTTCTATTGACGTTTCGTCAATCTCCCTCGCTCCCGGCGGAATGGGGAAAACGAGGGGATGGCTTGTTTCGGCAAGGTCCGCTGTGCAAAGGTGTGCCTTGTTGGCGTGCAGACAATATTTACTTCCTTCTGTGCGTGCACGGTGTGGCCGCCCGCCCCCCTTCCGGAGAGCCGTCGAAGAGGGTGCTCGCGGCGGCACGGTCCCCCATGGGCAGCCCCTTCGCCTGAACGGGCGGGCTGGCTGCCCATTGGTATGGACTAATTCACGCGTTGCCTTTGGGAGGAAAGTGGACGTGAACGACCCCGTCCTGTCTCAGTCGCCGGAATCCGCCCGCTTGTTCGAGATATCGGATGAGCGACTGGCGGCCGAACTGAAGAAGAGCTCGGGGAACACGCCCGCGCACCACCCCGTCGGAGAACTCCTCGACCGCCACTGGGAAGCGGTCTTCGGCTACGCGCGGCTGTGCACCAACGGCGTGGCTCCCGCCGGAATGCTCACCACGGCCGCATTCACCCGGCTGTTCGGCGAATCCCTGCGGCAGACCGGGCCGACGGCCGCCTGGCGGCCTCAGCTGCTGGTCACCGTGCGCCGCATGACCGCCGAATGGCTCGCGGACCAGCGGCGGGAATCGCTTCACCCCGAACTCCTGGCCGGTCCGGACGGTGAGGCGGGGGTCGTGGCCCGGCTCCTTCCGCCGGAGGACAGGCGACTGCTGTCCCGCGCGTTCCAGCGGCTTCCGGAGCCCGCCCGCTGCCTGCTCTGGCATGCCGAGGTCGAGGCCGAGCAACTGGTCGTGCCCGCGGCTCTGTTGGGAATCCGCGAGGACGCCGCCTTCGTCGAGCTGCGGCGGGCACGTGAACGTCTGCGCGAGGGCTGCCTGGAGATCCACCGCGAACTGGCCCCCGAGGAGGAGTGCCGCCAGTACCACCGCATGCTGGACGTGTCGCTGCGGCGCGGCGGTGACGACCTCGACCCCGATCTGCGCCGGCACTTGGGCCGCTGCCGCCACTGTCGCAACACCGCCGAGCAGTTGAACCACTTCAACGGCGAACTCGCCCTGCCACTTGCCGAGTCCGTACTCGGCTGGGGCGCCGAGGCCTATCTCGCCTCCCGCCCCGGACGCGCCGTCGCGATCGTGGAGGTGACGGACGACGCGTCCGGCGGCCCCGGCGGCCAGGCGACCCCTCCCCTCCCGGCCAACGCCCCTCCGCCGCCCAGCCGGCCCCCGCGAGCGGCGCCGCGCGGCCAGTCGGCCGCCGGTTCCCGCCCGGCGACACACAAGGCACCCCGGCGCGTTCCGGGCCGCCGCAACATCGCGCTGGCCGCACTGACCGCGAGCGGCCTGATCCTGGTCCCGTTGGCCCTGTGGGCGGCCCAGGGCTCGGACGGCACCGCCGAGGGCGCCGGCCCCTCGGGCAGACCGAGTTCGGGCCCCGCCAAGGCACCCGGTGCGAAGCCGTCCTGGATAGGCGACGCGTCGAACGGCACCGTGCGCGGCCGCTTGCGCAACCTCGAGACCGGGCTGTGCGTCGGCATCGTCGGCGGGAAGCTCGTGAAGGGGGCCGAGACGGTACTCACCTCATGCTCCTCGGACGCGGCACAGGAATGGTCGTACGAGGCGGACGGGGTGCTGCGCGACGTCGCCGACCCGGGCCTGTGTCTCGACTCCCACCTCGGCTACTCGGTCCAACTGGCCTCCTGCACCGCCGAGTCCGGCTCCACCGGCAAGAACGTGCGCTACGACTTCACCCTTCAGGGGGAGCTGGTGCCACGGGGCAACCAGGACCTGGCCCTCACCCCCGCCGCCACCAACGGCGCGGGAGCCCTGGTCCTCAAGCTCCGCAAGGACCAGGCCGTCCAGCACTGGACCCTGGACACTTCGTCACCCTCGCTCCAGATGGCGGCGGTGAACTGGGACGCCGACGGAGCGGCCGGGGAGCCCGCGGCCCGGGAACCCTCCGGCTCCTCACGGCCGGGTTCGCCGGACGGCGCGTCCAAGGCGTCCCCGGGGCCCTCGGCCGGACCGTCGACGCCCGCGGCGGATCCCTCCGCCCCAAGTCCCACGTCCTCCTGCTCCCCGTACGGCTGCCAGCCGGGGAACGGCCAGTACGGCACCCCGGGATCCGGCGACGGCGGCTCCTGGGGCAACGGTGGGTACGGAGACGGCGGTTACGGCGGCGGCTACGGCGGCGGCGGCCGGGGCGGCCACCGCTGACGTCGTCACCACCGGTCCCGCCCACGGGGACCGCACCGCCCGGGGACCGGCCCCCGGGCGCGGACCGCCTTCGCCGAGAGGTGTCACGACGTGGCGGTGGCCGACCCCGCCGTGGCCGACGCGGAGGCGGCCGTGCCCAGGAACTCCGCCCAGCCGCCGAGGGGGGACCGGCCGGGATCGAGCGTGCGCAGCTTGCGCAGTACCGCGGGGTCCTGGACCTCCAGCCACTCCACGAGCTGGCGGAACGAGACCAGGCGCACCTCGTCGTGCCCCGCTATCTGCTCGATGGCCTGTTCGACGGCGTCCATGTATATGCCCCCGTTCCACCGTTCGAAGTGGTTGCCGACGAAGAAGGGGGCCCGGTTGCTCTCGTAGGCCCGGCGGAAGCCGGCGAGATAGCTGTCACGGGCCTGCACGCGCCAGGCGTCGTACTGGGAACGGTCACCGAGCGGGTTGGCGTTCGACTGGTTCGCCATCAGGTTGTAGTCCATGGACAAGACCTGGAAGGTGTGGCCGGGGAAGGGGATGGACTGCAACGGGAAGTCCCAGACGCGGCCGTTCTGGACCTTGCCCGGCCACATCTGCAGGCCGCCGGAGGAACTGGCGTCGTACTTCCAGCCGAGGGCGGCGGCCGTCGGCAGCAGGTTGGACTGGCCCTCCAAGCACGGGGTGCGGCCGCCGATCAGTTCCTTGTCGTAGTCGAAGGGGAGCGGTTCGAGATCGGTGAAGCCGGTGTTGGTCTTCCACTCGGTGACGAACTTCTTCGCCTGGTCGATCTCGCTGCGCCACTCGGCGGGGGACCACCGGCGCACTCCGTCCGAGCCGCAGAAGTGGCCGTTGAAGTGGGTGCCGATCTCGTGCCCCTCCAGCCAGGCGCTCCGGATCTGCTGGAGCGTCGCGTGGATGTGCCGGTCGGAGAGGTAACCGATCGCGGAGGCGCCCACCGGGTGCTGCGGCGGGCTGTAGAGGTGCTTCTTCGACTCGGGCAGCGTGTAGATGCCGCTGAGGAAGAACGTCATCGACGCGCCGTGGTCGGCGGCGACCTTGCGGAACCGCGAGAACAGGTTGTTGCTGAGCTCGCCGGCGCCGTCCCAGGAGAACACCACGAACTGCGGCGGACGCTCGCCGGGCTTCAGCCGCTCGGCCTTCGGCTGCCCCGGCTGGGCCCCCGTGTCGGCGGTGGAACCGTCGCCGATGAGCCGGGGCCGCGGGGGCGTGTCCTTCACCGTCCCCTTGCCGTCGCTGCCCACGGACCAGTCGTTCGCCGAGCAGGCGGAGAGCGCGCCGAGCGCTCCCGCCGCGGCCGTCGCGGTCAGCAGACGCCTGCGTGAGATGCCGGTCATGATGAACCCCCGATGTCCTCGATACCGCTCCCGCGCCGGGCCGGAGCTTCCGTTCCTGCGACGCGCCGCTCCGCTCCGCGAAGGGTGTGTCGAACGGTGTGATGCGCGGAGGTCCGGGAAGGGTCGCCGGCGGCGGCACGTGTTGCCGTTCCGTGACAAACCCCGCCGTCCGTGGGGCGGGCGGCGGGGTACGAGGTGCGGGACGGACAGCGGGGGAGCGGCGGGGCCGGCGGGGTCAGGCGCCGGTGCCGGCCCGGACGACCGTCAGGGAGACCGACGAGGAGTTCCCCGACACCGGGACCTTGCCGCCCTTCCAGGCCGCCTTGAGCGGGTCCCGCTCGTCGGGCGGCGTGACGACCAGCGACGCCGGCGTGGCCGTGCGGGCCCCGCTGATCTCCGGGTTGGAGAACGTCAGGCCGGCCCACGCGCTCTTCCCGGGGGCCAGCGTGAGCGTGGCCGGCGAGCCGGGGGAGCGCTTCGGGTCGGGCCCGAGCTGCTTGCCGGACGCGTCGACGAAGGCCGCCCCGGGGTAGCCGCGCAGGGTGCAGGTGCGGTGGGAGGTGTTGATGAGGACGACGGGGAAGTTCTCCTGGCCCGCTCCCGGGTCGTTGCCGCCGACCGTCGCGCGCAGCTCGGAGGTGTGGCAGCGGGTGCTCGCGGCGCCGCTTCCCGTCGAGGCCGTGGCGGAGGACGAGCCCGACACCGGTGCCGACGTCCTGCCGTCTCCGGCCGACGCGGTGCTGGTGCCGGAGCCGTCCGGGGTCGTGTCGCCGGAGGCCGGCTGCGCCGTGCCGGGGAGCTTCTGCGGGGTGCCGCTCGTACCGCTGCCGGTGCCGCAGGCCGAGAGCGTGCCCAGCAGCGCGACACCCGCGACCACCGCCGCCCAGTGTGCGGGGGAGGACGTACGGCGTACGGGAACCTCGTCGCCGTGCCGGAAGGTCGCCATGTCAAACTCCTTCGAATTCAGCGCACGCCGTGACTCGTGCGTACGGCGCTCCGTGCTCCGTCATCAGTGTCCGATGCGCGCCGGCCGGAAAAAGTTCGCGAGTCCGGCACGCGTTCTCGTCAGGTGCCTACCCGTACGGAGCCGAGCACACGGTCGGTGGCGTCGCTGCCGCTCTTCTGGCGGATCTGTACGTAGAGCTGCGGCTGCGCGGCGCCGCCCGCGGGGGTGAGCCCCGCCTCCGTGAGCGAGCCGCGACCGGCCGGACAGTCGCTCCAGGTCCTCACCAGCCCGTGCCAGCGCGCGCCGGTGTAGGCGCGGCTGCCGTCGTAGTGGCACCCGGTGTGGGCGAGCGAGGCGACCTCGGCCCGTACGTCTCCGCGTTCGCTCAGACCGACGAACACCCCGTCGACACCCGAGCGCAGGTCCTGCCACCTGGCCAGGTCGTCGGCGACCACCAGCCCCGGTTCGCGGGTGTCCGACAGGCCCACGGTCCGCGGATTCCACCCGGAGTCGCGCAGTTGGCGGCCCCAGGCGCGCGGCACCTCCACCGTGAGCCGTCCCGAGGCGTCCGCGACCCGCACGGACCCGCCGGAGGACTGCCGGGTCACCAGGGCCGCGGTGACACCGCCGGCGGCGACCACGACCGCGACGGCCACCGTGGCGATCACGGTCCTTCGACGGTGCCGGGCCGGCCGGGCGGCCGGAGCCGGCGTCACTTCGGCCAGCCGCTCCAGTTCCTCGGCCAGGCCCAGCGCCGTGGGCCAGCGCCGCTCCCGGTCGGGTTCCATGGCACGCAGCAACGCCCGCTGGACGGCCGACGCGAGGCCGGTACGGATCCGGTCGGGACGTACGACCTTGCCGGGCGGCCCGGGGACCGTGCCCGTGACCAGGTGGTAGCCGAGGGCTCCCAGGCTGTACACGTCGGCCCGCGCGTCGATCCCCGACCCGGGCTGGGCCTGCTCCGGCGGGGTGTAGCCCGCGGAGCCCGCGGCCATCGTCAGCCCGGAGGCGTGTGCCAGGCTCTTGGCGAGACCGAGGTCCGCCAGCAGGACCCGCTCGCCCGCGCCGGGCGCCGTGCGCAGCAGCACGTTGGACGGCTTGATGTCGCGGTGCACGATCCCGGCCTGGTGCAGCGCGGCCGCGCCGCGGGCCGCCAGGGCGGTCAGCCGCAGGGCCTCGGAGACCGGCAGCGGCCCAGCGTCGACCCGGTCCGCGAGGGTGCCCCCGTCCGCGTACTCCATGACGAAGTAGGGCCTGCCGTCCGGGAGTTCACCGATGTCGTAGACCTGGACGACCCGGTTCGAGTCGGCCTTGCGCAGCAGCCGGGCCTCGGAGAGGAAACGCTCCCGGACATCCAGGTGGTCGACCCAGTTGTCGGACAGCACCTTCACGGCGACGACCGCGTCCAGTACCTCGTCGTGGGCGAGCCAGACCACGCCGAAACCGCCGGAGCCCAGGCGCCGGTCCAGACGGTAGCGGCCGATCCGCTGCGGAGGGTGCATGCGACTATCATGCCTGGCCTCTGATCGACACCGAGGGGAGCATCCAGTGCAGGACGCCACGGGAACCGAGGAGCTCGCGCGGCGCGCGGCCGCGGGCGATCCGGACGCCCTGGATCTGCTGCTCCAGCGGCTGGGGCCGGAGGTCATGCGGCGCTGCGGGCGCTTCCTGCCGTGCCGCGAGGACGCCGAGGAGGCGGCGCAGGACGTCCTCCTCCAGGTGGCGCGGAAGATCACCGGCTTCGAGGGCCGCAGCCGCTTCAGTACCTGGCTCTACACGGTCGTCGCCAACTGTTCCCGTCAGAAGTACCGCGAGCTGAAGCGGCGGGCCGCCGAGCAGCCGGACGTCATCGACGCCTCACACCATGTCGACCCCCGTACCACGAGCGTCATCGCCGGTTCCCGCGTCGACCTCCTGGAGGCGCTGGAGCGGCTGGAGCGCGAACACCCGCATCTGGTGGCCCCGCTGGTCTACCGGGACATCTGTCAGCTGGAGTACGCCGAGGTCGCCGAACGGGTCGGCATCCCGCTCGGCACGCTCAAGTCCCGTCTGCACGAGGCCCGCAAGCAGGTCAGGCCCTGGCTGGCCGAATCCTCGTGACGCCGTGACACTTCTGCGGTTCTGTCAACCCTCCTTCTAAGTTGCGGAGTTGGCGACGAGAGTGAGGCTGTCGCAAGCCGGGGAGCGGGCGTGCCCGTGGGTCCCTCCGCCGGGCGGGTTCGCGGGTTCGCGGGTTCGCGGGGTCCCGGCTGGCCCGGCGTGCCGGGCGCGGCGGGCCCTTAGGGTGGTCGGCGTGACGCAGAAGAGCAGCAGACCGGTCGCCGTGTTCGACCTCGACGGCACGCTCGCGGACAGCGCGCACCGGCAGCGGTTCCTGGAGCGCACCCCGCGCGACTGGGACGCGTTCTTCGCGGCCGCGCCGCAGGACCCGCCGCTGGCCGAGGGTGTGACCCTGGCCATGGAGAGCGCGCGGGAGTGCGATGTGGTCTACCTGACCGGCCGTCCCGAGCGCTGCCGCCGTGACACCGTCGCGTGGCTGGCCGCCCAGGGGCTGCCCGAGGGGCCGGTCTTCATGCGGCGCGACGACGACCGCAGGCCGGCCCGCCGTACCAAGCCGGAGATCCTCCGCCGACTGGCCCGCGACCGTGAGATCCGTGTCCTCGTGGACGACGACGAACTCGTCTGCGACGAGGCCGAGCGGGCCGGTTTCACGGTCGTACGGGCACGCTGGGCGACCGCGTCGGCGGCCCTGAAGAACGCGCAGGAGCGCGAGGGGCGGACCTGACGGGGGCGACATGACCGGCTCGACGTGACCGGCCCGGCTCCGTCCGGCCCGTCCTGGTCCGGTCCGGTCCGGTCCGCCCGAGGGTGATGGGCGGACGGCCGGACAGCGCTGAACCGGCGGGTGTGCCACCGGAAGGGGTGTGACGGGCCGGATCGCCTGTTGCGGGCTTGCGCTCGACGGCACCGGCCTCTGCCGGTGCGCGGCTGTCGGCGTACGACCGGTCGGCGGCGGACGACGTGGGTGCCCGTCCGGGACGACGCGAAGGCCGCCGGTCGGCCGTTCGGGTTCAGGGGTTCGAGGGGCCGCTCGCGATCCCGCTCCCGGGCGGGCGCGAGCGGTGGCCGGAGCGACGGGCCCGTGCCGCATGTCCGTGGCGTCCGGCGCACGACTTCGCGGCGGATCGCGTCGGCCCGCCGCGGATCGGTGGATCGGGGCGGATCGGCGTCCGGCTCGGCGGGGAAGCGGTAGGTGGCCCCGGGGCGGGGCCACCTGCCGGGAAAGGTGCGTCCGATGGCGTCAGGCGCCGTCCTCCATGCGGAAGCCGACCTTCAGGCCCACCTGGTAGTGCTCGACCTCCCCGTCCACGATCTGCCCCCTGACCTGGGTGATCTCGAACCAGTCCAGGTTGCGCAGGGTCTGCGAGGCGCGGGCGATCCCATTGCGGACGGCCTGGTCGATCCCCTCGGGGGAGGTGCCGACGATCTCGGTGACCCGGTACGTGTGGTCGGTCATGCGGGTGCTCCTCTCCGCCGTGGCGGGTGTGCCACGCGTCATTCCACGGTGCCTCACGGCGCCGCGGTACGCGAGATGTCAGCGGGGCCCTGACCGGCCGCCCTTGACGAGCCTGATTGGTCCATACCAAAATCAGAACACCCGTACGAGCGATGAGCTCGTCCCCCACGCCGGGTTCCCTTTCCGCTGTCCGCAAGACAGAACAGGATCCCCCTTCGTGACGCGTCGTCTGCTCGCCCTCGCCTGTGTGACCGCCTTCCTGCTGACCGCCTGCGGAGCTCTGCCGGGGGAAGGCGGCGGACGGCACACCGTGACGGTGTGGCTGATGAAGGACAGCGCGTCCGAGGAGTTCCTCAAGCGGTTCACCGAGGACTTCGAACGGACCCACCGGGGCATCGCCCTGGACATCCGCATCCAGCAGTGGACCGGGATCGTGCAGAAGGTCCAGGGAGCGCTGGAGGGTGGGAGAGGCGACGGGCCGGACGTCATCGAGGTCGGCAACACCCAGGTGGCGCAGTACGTGGACCGGGGCGGCCTGAGCGATCTGACGCTCGAGTCGGTGCGCGACTGGGGCATGGACGACTGGCTCCCCGGCCTCGCCCAGCCGGGCCGGTTCAGCACCCGCCAGTACGGAATCCCGTGGTACGCGGCGAACCGCGTCGTCATCTACCGCAAGGACCTCTTCGACCGGGCCGGCGTCAGGAAGCCGCCGAAGACCCGCGAGCAGTGGATCGAGGACACGGGACGGCTCAACTCGGCCGGAAACCAGGGGATCTACCTGGCCGGGCAGGACTGGTACACCTTCGCCGGGTTCGTATGGGACGAGGGCGGTGAGCTCGCGACGGAGTCCGCCGGAACCTGGGAGGGCTCGCTGGGGACGCCCGCGGCCCTGCGCGGCATGGACTTCTACCGGCGGCTCCAGGCGCTCGGCTCAGGGCCCGCCGACGCCGACGAGGAACATCCGCCGCAGGCCGGGGTGTTCGCCGGTGGCCATGTGGCACAGATCGTGGCCGTACCCGGGCTCGCCCAGGCGATCGTGGAGCAGAACCCGGCGCTGCGGAAGAAACTCGGGTTCTTCCCCGTCCCCGGCAGGACGGCCGCCGAACCCGGCGCCGTCTTCACCGGCGGCTCCGACCTCGTGGTGCCCGAGAACACCGACGACCGGCGGGCGGCCACGGCCGTCGTCTCGGCCCTCGTCGGCGCCAAGTGGCAGACCCAACTGGCGCGGACGATGAACTACGTGCCCAACAAGACCACTCTCGCGGGCGCGGTGTCCGGCGAGGAGGGTGCCGCGGCCATGGCGGTGGGCGCGGCGCGAGGCCGGGCGACCCCCGCCTCACCCCGGTGGGCCGCCGTCGAGGCCGACAACCCGATCAAGTCCTATATGACCAAGGTCCTGACCGGGGCCGACCCCGCGGCCGAGGCCGGGCGCGCCTCCCGGCTGATCACGGAACGGCTGGCGGAGCCCGGGGGATGAGTCCAGGGCCGCCGTACTCCCCCGGGGGGTGTCACCGAAGGAAGCCCGCGTAGTTCTGCTGCTCGATCTGGCTGCTGATCTGCTTGACGGTCTCCAGGCCCACGCTCACGATGATCAGAATGCTCGTGCCGGTGAGCTGGTTCGCGCCGCCGAAGCTCGCGAACGCGACGGTGGGGACGAGGGCGATCAGGCCCAGATAGAGGGCGCCCGGCCAGGTGAGTCTGTTGAGGACGTAACCGAGGTACTCGGCCGTCGGCCGGCCGGCCCGCAGGCCCGGGATGAACCCGCCGCTCTGTTTGATGTTTCCCGCCACCTCCTCCGGATTGAACGTGATCGCCACATAGAAGAAGGCGAAGAACACGATCAGGAGGAAGTACGCGAGGACGTAGTACGGATGGTTTCCGCGGACGAAGTTCTGTGTGACCCAGGTGGCCCAGCGCGCGTGCGAGTTCGAGAACTGTGCGATCAGCGCGGGAATATAGAGGAGCGAGGAGGCGAAGATGACCGGAACCACACCGGCCTGGTTGACCTTCAGCGGAATGTAGGTCGCCGTTCCGCCGTACGCCTTACGGCCGATCATCCGTTTCGCGTACTGCACCGGAATACGGCGCTGCGCCTGTTCCACGAAGACGACCAGGGCCACCATCGCGAACCCGACGAGAATGACGACGCCGAAGCCGAACCACCCGTCGGCGATCTGCCCCTCCTGTTTGACGGTCCACAACGCGCCGGGAAACGTGGAGGCGATGGAGATGAAGATGAGCATCGACATTCCGTTGCCGATCCCCCGTTCGGTGACGAGCTCTCCGAGCCACATCACGCAGGCCGTCCCCGCGGTGATCGTGAGCACCATCACCAGCGTGGTCAGGATCGAATGGTCGGGGACGATGCCCGCGGCGGTCGGGCAGCTGGGGAACAGCGCGCCACTGCGGGCGGTCGCGACCAGACCCGTGCCCTGAAGGACGGCGAGGGCCACCGTCAGGTAACGGGTGTACTGGGTGATCTTCCCCTGCCCGGCGGCGCCCTCCTTCTTCAGCGCCTCCAGTTTCGGGATGACCACCGTCAGCAGTTGAAGAATGATGCTCGCCGTGATGTAGGGCAGAATTCCCAGCGCGAACACGGTGATCTGGAGCAGAGCCCCGCCACTGAACAGGTTGACCAGACCCAGCAGACCGCCGTTCTTCGTCGCCGCGTCCACGCATGCCTGGACGTCGCGATAGTTCACGCCGGGGAGCGGTACGTGCGATCCCACGCGGTACAGCACGATGATGCCGAGCGTGAACAACAGTTTCTTGCGCAGGTCCGGGGTTCTGAAGACCTTGGCGAATGCGCTCAGCAAGGGTTCCTCCTTCGCCCCCGCGCCAGCACGCCAGAGGTGAACAGAAGCAGATTTTCCGAGCCAGGGAACACGCTCAGGAACGCAACGCGAAGTAATGCCTCGCGAAGTAGGGGAATTCAAGCACCATCATCGAATGAGACATCCGGGTCGGCAACCGGAAAGGCTCTCGCGTCCACCACCCGGCAGCGGCGCTCTCCGCCGGACCTGCCTGCCCTCGGCCCCTTGCGGCGGGCGGAACGCCAGGCCCGGCACGGGCACAGCGCGCCGGAACGGACACGGGCAACGGGCGCCGGCGAGGTGGATCGCCGGCGCCCGTTGCCCGTGCTCGTCCGGGCGCCCGGGTTCACCACCCGGGCGCCCGCACGCTCTCACCCTGCTTGCGACATCACCTGACCACGCTCAACGACAGCGCGAACCGGCCCTCCCGGTCCGTCCACCAATGGGCCAGGTCGAGCCCCGCGGCGGCGAGTTCGCGCCGTACTCCCTCCTCGCGGAACTTCGCCGAGATCTCGGTGCGCATCTCCTCACCGTCGGCGAAGTCGACGGCGAGGTCGAGGGCGGGGATCTTCACGGTCTGCTCGGTCCGCGAACGCAGCCGCATCTCGATCCACTCGTGCTCGGCGTCCCAGAGGGCGACGTGGGCGAACGCGTCCGGATCGAAGTCCGCGCCGAGCTCGCGGTTGACGACCGTCAGCACGTTCTTGTTGAACTCGGCCGTCACCCCCGCCGCGTCGTCGTACGCGGCGACGAGCACCGACTCGTCCTTGACCAGGTCCGTGCCGAGCAGCAGGGCGTCACCGGGGGAGAGCAGGTCCCGTACGGAGGCCAGGAACGCGGCGCGCTCGGTGGGCAGCAGGTTGCCGACGGTGCCGCCGAGGAACGCCACCAGCCGCGGTCCGGGCGTACCCGGAAGCGCGAGGCCGCCCGTGAAATCGGCGATCAGCGCGTGCACGCCGAGCTCCGGGCGCTCGGCGATCAGCGCGTGCCCGGCCTGGGTCAGGGCGCTCTCGCTGACGTCGACCGGCACGTACGTGTGCAGGGCGGGCAGCGCGTCGAGCAGATGACGGGTCTTCTCGGACGAGCCCGAGCCGAGTTCGACGAGGGTGCGCGCACCGGTCGCCCGGGCGATCTCGCCGGCCCGGGCGGCCAGGATCTCGCGCTCCGCCCGGGTGGGGTAGTACTCGGGCAGTTCCGTGATCTGGTCGAAGAGCTCGCTGCCGTGCGCGTCGTAGAACCACTTCGGCGGCAGCGTCTTGGGCGTGTGGGACAGGCCGTGCAGGACGTCGGCGCGCAGCGCGGCGTCCGTGGCGTCCTCGGGCAGGGTGCGGGTGAGAAGGAACGGACTCACGTGCTGGGCTCCTTCGGACGTGCGGATGCCATGGGGTGGTGGGGGTCCTCGTGGTCGGGCACGCCTTGGCGGTCGTGCGGGTCCTTGAGCGGGGTGAGCAGGACGTCGGTGCGGGTCGCCACGAGCAGCGTGCGGTCCGGCACCTCCTGCCACCGTGGGTCGTCGTCGTACGGCTCGGAGGCCACGACGGTGCCGCGGCCGGGTTCGGCGAGGTACCACAGGGTGTCGCCCCAGGCCGTCGCGGTGATCGTGGCGCCGTCGGTGAGCAGCAGGTTGAGCCGGGAGCCCGGGGCGGCCTCGGAGACCTCCAGGACGGTGTCGGCCAGCGCCCGGCTCTCGTCGTCCCCGGTACGCAGCCGCCGCAGGACCAGCGCCCAGACGAGCGCCGAGTCGCAACGGGCCTCCAGGGACAGCAACTCCGCGGCGGGCAGGCCGCGGGTCAGGGGTGCGAGGGAGTGCGGCCAGCCGAGGACGGCACCGTTGTGGCTGAACAGCCAGGTGCCCGCGGCGAACGGCGCCGCCGCGGCCTCCCCGTCCGCTCCCGCCCGGGTGGCGTCCCGTACGGCGCCCAGCAGCGCCCCGGTCCGTACGACACGGGACAGGTCCGCGAAGGACTGGTCGCCCCAGATGGGTCCGGCGCGCCGGTACCGGGCGGGCACCGGATCCCCCTCGGCGTACCAGCCGATCCCGAAACCATCGGCGTTGACCGTCCCGTACCGCTGCCGCCGGGGTGCCCACGACTGCCGGAACAGGCTGTGCGGCGGGTCCGCCAGCAGCCGGCCGATCGGTGCTTCGGGGCCCACATAGGCCAGATGGCGGCACATCAGGCTTGTCCGTCACGGGCCGTGCGGAACCCGGAGAAGATCTGCCGCCGGATCGGGTAGTCCCAGTTGCGGAAGGTGCCCCGGCAGGCGACCTTGTCCACGGCGAACGAGCCGCCGCGCAGCACCTTGTGCTCCGGCCCGAAGAAGACCTCCGAGTACTCCTTGTACGGGAAGGCGGCGAAGCCGGGATAGGGCTGCAGGTCGCTCGACGTCCACTCCCACACGTCGCCGATCAACTGCCGTACGCCGAGCGGGGACTCACCGGACGGATAGCTGCCGGCCGGGGCCGGGCGCAGATGGCGCTGGCCGAGATTGGCGTGCTCGGGGGTGGGGTCGGCGTCGCCCCAGGGGTAGCGGGTGGAGCGGCCGGTGGCCGGGTCGTGGCGGGCGGCCTTCTCCCACTCGGCCTCGGTGGGCAGCCGGCGTCCCGCCCAGCGGGCGTACGCGTCGGCCTCGTACCAGCACACGTGCAGCACCGGCTCGTCCGGCGGTACGAGTTCGGTGACGCCGAAGCGGCGCCGCAGCCACTGCGCGCCCTCCCGGCGCCAGAACAGCGGCGCCTCGATGCCGTGGGTGCGGATGTGGGCCCAGCCCTCCGGGCTCCACCAGCGTTCGGAGTCGTAGCCCCCGTCCGCGATGAAGGCCTGGTACGCGGCGTTGGTCACCGGGGTGGTGTCGATGAAGAACGCCGCCACCTCGCGCCGGTGCGCCGGCCGCTCGTTGTCCAGCGCCCACGGCTCGGTGGACGTGCCCATCGTGAACGGGCCGCCGGGGACGAGGACTTCGGCCGGTCCCGTGAACGGTGGGGCGGGATCGGGCTCCGGCGCGGTGAGGGCCGCCGGTCCCGTGCGCAGCTGATGGGTGATCAGCATGGTCTCGTCGTGCTGCTGTTCGTGCTGCGCGATCATGCCGAAGGCGAAGCCCGCCTCGGTCAGCGGAGTGCCCCGGAAGGCGGTGCCCTCCAGGACGTCCAGCGCGCGGCCGCGTACCTCGGCGGCGTACCGCCGGGCCTCCGCGGGCGGAAGCAGCGGCAGTGAGGGCCGCTCGGCGCGCGGATGCTCGAAGGCGTCGTACAGCCCGTCTATCTCGGGCCGCATGGCGTCACGCCCGGCGACCGCGCGCAGCAGCCACAGCTCCTCCTGGTTGCCGATGTGCGCGAGGTCCCAGACCAGCGGGGACATCAACGGCGAGTGCTGCGCGGTCAGCTCGGGCTCCTCCACGCAGGACGTGAGGAGCGCGGTGCGGTCACGGGCCGTGGTCAGTGCGTCGAGCGCGCGCTCCCTGAGCGACTCGGGGTCCGTGGGTGAGGTGGGGGCGGTCATGTGCGGATGTCCTTCCCGTGTGACCGGTCCTGGGAGCGGTCGTCGGACCGGTCGTCGGACAGGCCGTGGGGCCGGTCGTGGAGACGACCGTGGAATTGACGGTGGAACTGGCTCAGCAGGTCGTCGGCGGGGCAGCGCCCGCGGGCCACATAGCGGTCCGTGAACTCCGCGACGGCCTCCAGCACCTCGGTGGTCGCACCGAGGCGGGGAAGCGCCTCGGCGGCGGCCGCGAAGCAGATGACGGCCGCCTCGCGCAGCTCGGGGTCGGTCAGGCCGTGCCGGGCGGCGCCGATCCACAGCGGATTGCACGGAGCCGGCAGTCCTTCCGCCCGCTCCGCGAGGGGCTTGACGGTCCGGTAGGCGATCTCCGCCGCCTCCGGGTCGTCGAACAGCGCCGCCGTCACCGCCAGTGGCACGATCCACCCGTCCTCGCCCGGCTGCGCGTCGATCATGCGCAGTTCCAGATGGCCGCGGGGGCGGACCGGCGGGAACAGGGTCGTGAGGTGGTAGTCCAGATCCGCCCGGTTCGGCGGTGTGCCGGACCGGGTCCACTCCCGGAAGGTCAGGCCCTCGGGTACCTCCCAGGGGCCTTCGTCCGCCCGGACGCACATCACCGGCGCGTCCAGGACGTGCCGGGCCCAGGCGGCGCGTGGATCGCCGTCCAGTGGAGGCGCGGCGGACCGGCCCGGGTCCATGGCCGTCCACAGCGACTGCCGCGTGGAGCGCCAGCCGGTGTAGCGGCCCTGGGCGAGCGGGGAGTGCGCGAACGCGGCCACCAGGACCGCGCCCAACTGGTTCGCCAGCCACCAGCGGCGCCCGTGGCCGAGCGGGCCGGGCTCCTCGTATCCGGCGTCCAGGCACACCTGGACCGAGGCGGAGGAGCACATCATGGCCCGGCCCTCGGGGCCCGTGCGGTCCAGGTAGCGCTCCATGGCGTCGTAGCGCGGCTCACGGAGGTATCGGCTCGGGGGGTTCCAGGGTTCGTGGCCGTTGCCACTGAGGCCCAGTCCGGCCTCGCGCAGTACCGCGCGCACCGCGTCGAGATCGGCCGACACGGACCCGACGCACTCCATCAGGGAGCCGGCGGGTGCGGAGCTGAGCTCCAGCTGGCCGCCCGGTTCGACGGTGAGCGCCGAACGCAGGGACAGGGTCCGCAGAGCGGCGTACGCCGCTTCGAGCTGTTCTGGTGTTGCGGGGAGCTGCGGCTGCCGCAGCTCGTGGACGAGCCATTCCACTTCGACACCGAGGGTGCGGGGAGGGCCGGTCTTGAAGCATATGCCTCGGACCAGCGCTTCCACCTCGGCCTCGGTGACGGCGGAGCGTCGCTCCGTACAGTCACTCACCGAATCGGACATGTAGGGATCCTCCTGAGATTCCACCATGCCGCCGGCCCGACGTCTGTGGTGCCGGACCGGCATTGCTCGTCCCACCCAAGACCCTCTCGCCGGTTCGCACAAGGGTGCAAATCGTCATGCCCGGGGTTCGGGGGCACCGCGGAGGCGGCCCAGCACGGTCGTCCGCGCGGGGCCGCGAAAACCTGTTGCGCCGCACGACCAGCATCGCTCACGATGCGTCCGTGGGCACGACGGGGGAGATCGCGCGGGGCGTTCGCATGGCGTGTACGGGGGTGACGCCATGAGCGCACGCCTGCGCGCGATCGCGCGGCAGACCGAGGAGGCCGTGGCGGCGGGTTCGTACCGCGGATCGCACGGACGGGTGGTGTCGATCGCCGAGGCGGTCGAGGCCGCGCGGGCCGGGACGCGGATGTACGGTCCGGGCCCGGTCGGGGTACCGGCCGGTGGTCCGGCGGCCTCCGGCACGGGCTTCGCCGGCACGTCGTTCGAGGTCACGGGCGAGAGCAGCACGCAGGCCGCGGGACGGCTGACGGGCGAGGGCGCCCAGGGGGTCCAGGGCCCGTCGGGCCCCGTCGCCGTGCTGAACTTCGCCTCGGCGCGCAACCCCGGCGGTGGCTATCTGAGGGGCGCGCAGGCGCAGGAGGAGGACCTGTGCCGGGCGTCGGCGCTCTACGCCTGCCTGCTGCGGGTCCGCGAGTTCTACGACCACCACCGCGCCCACCCGGACCCGTTCTACACCGACCGGGTCATCCATTCGCCCGCCGTGCCCGTCATCCGCGACGGCCGCGGCGAGCTGCTCGACGAGCCGTACACCGCCGGATTCCTGACCGCCGCGGCCCCGAACGCCTCAGTCGTGCTGCGCACGGTCCCCGAGCGCGCGGACGAGCTGTCGCGCGCCCTGGCCGTCCGCGCCGAGCGGGTCCTGGAGACCGCCGCGGCCGAGGGGTACCGGCGCCTGGTCCTGGGGGCCTGGGGCTGCGGCGTCTTCCGCAACGACCCGGCACAGGTCGCCGCGGCCTTCCGTGACCTGCTGGTCGGGGGCCGCTTCGAGGGGTACTTCGACCAGGTGGTGTTCGGTGTCCTGGACCGCACCCGGGGCGCGGCGACACGAGCGGTGTTCGAACGGACGTTCGCGTCCACGGTGTAGGGACACGGACGCTCCGCCGATCGGGTGAGGAACCGCGTGGCTCCCCACCCGCACGGCCCGCGCAGGTGTCCCGGGCGGTCAGCTCCAGCCGTACCGCTCGCGCAGGCGGTGCACCACCAGGTTGAACCGCATCCGGTCCAGCGCGCACGCCTCGCGGCGCATGCCGTCCTCGTGCAGCCGCAGCACCCGGTCCACGGCCACCCACGAGTCCCGGCCCGTGCGGTCCCACGGACCGCTGCCTATCGGTACCCACTCCCGGTCGCCGTCGTGCCGCTTGCTCGACAACTGGACGGCGAGCAGGGTGCCCGCGTCCTCGCGCGCGACGACGAGCACCGGGCGGTCCTTGCCCCGTCCGTCGTTCTCCTCGAAGGGCACCCAGGTCCAGACGATCTCGCCGGGATCGGGATCGCCGTCGTGCGCGGGCGAGTACTCCGTGCGCACCCGGCCCACCTCGCGGGGCTCGGCCTCCGTGGTGGCCGAAGGGCCGTAGCGGCCGGGGACATGCTCGTCGGTCTCATCGGTAAAGGCGTTCACGCGGGCCACGTTAGAGCCCCCGCGCCCGCGGCTCGTCGACGGGGCCCACGGGAGGACCCCGGCGCGGAACACAGGGCCTCCCGCGCCGACAGCACTTCGGGCGCCCGGGAGGCAACTCCCGGACGCCCGAGGCTTCATGCGGTCACTTGCCGTCCCCCTCCACCGGCACCTTCTCCGCACGCGGCGGCACGAATCCGTTGCCCGCGGCGCCGTTGCCCGCGGCAGCCCCGTCCTGGTTCATCGACGAGAGCAACTGCCGGGCCAGACCCAGGCCCGTGCCGCCCATGGTGAGCGCCTTGGCGAACATGTCCGACATGCCGTCGGCGCCGTTGAGCAGCACCATGTGGTCGACGTTGCCGAACGCGCTCGCGCCCGCCCGGACGATCTCCGGCCAGTTCTCCGCGAGTTGCTGGGCGACCACGGCCTCCTGGTTCTCGGCGAGGGCCGCGGCCCTCGCCTTGATCGTCTCCGCCTCCGCGAGACCCTGCGCACGGGTCGCCTCGGCGGTAGCGAGGCCCTTGGCCTGGGCCGCGGCGGCCTCGGCCTCACCGGTGGCCCTGGTGGCCATGGCGGCCGCGGCACCCCGCGCCTTGGTCGCCTCGGCCTCGGCGTTCGCGGCGGACTTCACCCGGTTCGCCTCGGCCGCCGCCGCGAGTTCGGTCTCCTTGGCCTTGGCCTGCGCGGCGGAGATCCGCGCGTCGCGCTCCGCCTCGGCCCGCGCGCGGGTCTCGTAGGCCTGGGCGTCCGCCGGCTTGCGGACGTCCGCCTGAAGCTGCTGTTCCCGGCGCTGTGCCTCGAGTTCGGCGATCCGGGTCTCCTGCACGACGACATCCTGCCGGGCGGCGGCCGCGGCGAGCGGTCCCGCCTGCTGTGCCTTCGCCCCGGCCTTGTCGCGCTCGGCCTGGTAACCGGCCTGCAGGATCTCGCTGTCCCGGGTCGCCTCCGACATCCGGGCCGCCGCCTTCTGCTCGGCCTCGGTGGCGAGACGGTTCGCCTCGGCCTGCGCGATGCGCGCGTCGCGCTGTACGGCGGCGGCGTGCGGCATCGCGAGGTTCTTGATGTAGCCGGTCGGGTCCTCGATCTCGTGGATCTGCAGCGAGTCGACGATCAGACCCAGCTTCTCCATCTCGGTCCCGCACGCGGCCCGCGTCTGACCGGTCAGTTTCTCCCGGTCGCGGATCATCTCCTCGACGGTCAACCCGCCGACGATGGACCGCAGATGACCGGCGAACACGTTGTGCACCCGCTCCGACATCATCTTCTGCTGGTCGAGGAACCGGCGTCCCGCGTTGGCGATCGACACGAAGTCGTCGCCCACCTTGAAGATGACGACGCCCCGCACCTTCAGCGGAATGCCCTGGGTGGTCACGCAGTCCACGTGCAGCTCGGTCTCGTTGAGGTCCAGCGAGATCTTCCGTACCGCCTGCACGCCCGGAATCACCAGCGTGCCGCGTCCCGTCACGATACGGAAACCCATGCCCTCTTCGAGGCCCTCGGTCCGATGCTTCGAACCGGAGATGATCAGAGCCTCGTTGGGCTCCGCCACCCGCCACATGAGCTTGAAGACCACGATCACGAAAATCAGCGCGAGGACAACCGTCCCCGCCACGACGCCGATGACCATCGGCATACGCCCCCTTTTGATGGTGCCCTGTCGGCACCGAACGAAGGGAGTGTGCTCCTGTGCGGGACCGGGGTGAAGACACTGACGGTTCCTTGTTGCAATCTTGACGCACACCGCTCTCACCTGGGGTGGAGCGCGCCCAGACGAGCTGTCAACTGTCGTATGCGGCCGACACGTACACCGTGCGCGGCGCCAGGTACTCGACGACCATCACCACCGTGCCGCGCTCGATCCGCTCCCGCGCGACGGCGGGGTACGCGAGGAAGTGCTCGGCACCGCCGCGCACGCGGACGATCACCTCACCGACGAGCCCGGGCCCGACCGTCCCGGTCACCCGCCCCATCAATCCGACCATCGACGCATCGTCCATGACCCCAGCGTACGGCGCGAAGTCGGTTACACAGCGGGAGAATCCGCCGCCGCCTCGTACGGCGGCCACCTCTCGTGCCAGCGCTGGTCGTCCTCCAGCTGGGAGGCCAGCGAGACGAGCAACGGCTCGCTGTGCGCGGGGCCGAGGAGCTGGGCACCGACCGGCAGCCCCTCACCGACGAAACCGGCGGGCACGTTCACACCCGGCCACCCCAGGATGTTCCACGGCCAGGCGTACGGACAGGCGGCGATCATGGCCCGGTCGGTGTCCAGCCCGCTCATGTTGGCCATCGAGCCGACGCGTGGCGGGGGAGCGGCCGTGGTGGGCGCGAGCAGCACGTCGTAGGTGTCGAAGAGGGCGCCGATCCGGCGGTGCAGGGTCGCCTCGGCGCGCCGGGCGACCCGCAGGGGCGCGCCCCCGAGCAGCCGGCCGAGGCGGGCCGCTTCCCGGGTGCGCGGGTCCAGGAGGTGCGGGTGGGGAGCGTCGCGGACCCGTTCGGCGATACCCGCCGTCGCGCGCGGGACGAACGTGAGCCCGATGCGCCCGTAGCGCGGCTCGGCCTCCTCCACGGTGTGACCGAGCGCCGCGATCCGCTCCGCGAGCGCCACCACCTTCGCCCGTACGACCGGGTCGAGCCGCGCGGGCACCGCCGTGAACGGCGGCTTCAGCGACAGGGCGATCCGCAGCCGGCCCGGCTCGCGGCCCACCGCGTCGGACACCCGCAGCACGGGCGGCCGGTGCAGATCGCCGTCGTGGTTGCCGCTCGCCGCGTCCAGGAGCAGCGCCGCGTCCGCCACCGAGCGGGCGAGGGTGCCGTTGACCGTGATGCCCTGGAAGGACTCCGGGCGCGGCCAGGTGGAGATCCGGCCGCGCTGCGGCTTGATCCCGATCAGATGGGTCCAGGAGGCCGGGATACGGACGGAGCCCGCGCCGTCCGAGCCCAGCGCCGCCGGGACGAGACCCGCCGCGACCGCCGCCGCGGAGCCGCCGGAGGAGCCGCCGGGGGTGTGGTCGGCGTGCCAGGGATTGCGGGTGGCGCCGAAGGCCGGGCCCTCGGTGAACGGCCACTGGCCGAGTTCACAGGTGTTGGTCTTGCCGATGACGATCGCTCCGGCGGCGCGCAGCCGGCGCACCGCCTCCCCGTCCTTGGCCACGGGCGGGAAGACCCCCCGGCAGCCGAACGCGGTCGGCTCCCCGGCCACGTCCATGTCGTCCTTCACCGCCACCGGCACCCCCAGCAGCGGCCGGCGGTGTCCCGCCGCGAGTTCCCTGTCCGCCGCGTCCGCCTCGGCGAGCGCGGCCTCGGCGCGCACCACACGGAAGGCGTTCAGCGAGGGCTGGGTCGCGTCGATGCGGGCCAGCGCCCGTTCGACCAGTTCACGCGAGCTCACCTCGCCCGCGGCCAGGGCACGGGCACACTCCGCCAGACCTGCGGCACGGTCGTCATCCATACGGGACACCTCCGAAGGCACGTCGTCCACCGCACCGTAACCGCCCGGGAAGGCATCCCGCACGAGGGGCGGAAGTTCCTTCGTGCAAGCGGGTGTTCCGGGGCCCGCGGGCCCCGGGGGTTCCCCCGGCGCCGAGCGGTGCGCGGGGCTTCTGCAAGGATGCGGGGCGTCATGGTGCAGATACCGAATCAGCCCGTCCCGCCGTCGCCCGCACAACGGCCCGTGCCGACGAGCGCCGATGTGGCCCGCCTGGCGGGCGTCTCCCGGGCCACCGTCTCGTACGTTCTGAACAACACCAGCGCCGTCCGGATCAGCGAGCCCACCCGCCGCCGCGTCCACGAGGCGGCCAAGGACCTCGGGTACGTCCCGCACGCGGCGGCCCGCAGCCTGCGGGCCGGGCACAGCCGGATGGTCCTGATGCCCGCCCCGACCGTGCCCGTGGGTCCGCTCTACGGTCAGTTCTTCAACGAGCTCCAGTGGGCGCTGGGCCGTTTGGACTACACCGTCGTCCAGTACGGCAGCGTCGGTCTGCACGGGGACGAGGCGGCCCGTGCCTGGGCGGAACTGCGGCCGGTCGCCGTGCTGGTGCCCGGCAGTGGTCTCGGCCCGGAGGGCGTGGCCGTCCTCAAGCGCTCCGGGGCCCGCGCCGTGGTCACGCTGGGCCCCGAGCGGGTCGAGGGCGCGCACGCGCTCCTGATGGACCACGACCGGGTCGGCCACAGCGCGGGGGCCCATCTGGCGGCCCGCGGCCGGCAGCGCGTCGGAGTCGTGGTGCCCGAGGAACCCGGCCTGGAGATCTTCTCCAAGCCCCGCCTCGAAGGTGTGCGCCGTGCCCTGCTCGGCACCGGCGCCACGACGACCGAGCTGCCGCTGGCGTACGAGGAGGAGGCCGCGGCCTCGCTCGCGGCCCGCTGGCGGGCGCTCGGCCTGGACGGTGTGTTCGCCTACAACGACGAGTACGCCATGCTGCTGATGAGGGCGCTCCAGGACGCGGGCATCGCCGTCCCGGACGAGACGGCCGTCATCGGCGCGGACGACCTGATGCTCGGGCGGCTGCTGCGGCCCCGGCTCAGCACCGTCCACATCGAACTGCCGTCCGGTCGGGACCTCGCGGAGCTGGTCGACCGCGCCGTGCGTGAACCCGGCGCGCCGCCCGAGACCCACGAGGTGCTGGGAGCGCGGGTCGTGCACCGCGACTCGAGCTGAGAGAGGCTGTAGCTGGTCGCCGACCGCGGCGAGGCGGACCGGACCGGAGACGGGAGGCGCGTCATGCGGACCACGGTCGGCATCGTGGGCGGCGGCCCCGCCGGGCTCCTGCTGGCCCGGCTGCTGCACCGCGCGGGTATCGGCTGCGTCGTCCTGGAGAGCAGGCCGCGCGCCTACGTCGAACGCCGCCAGCGCGCCGGAATGCTGGAGCCGGGCACGGTCGACGCGCTGCGGGAATGCGGTGCGGGCGACCGTCTCGACGTCGAGGGTCTGCCGCACCGCGGCATCGAGCTGCGCTTCGAGCGTGAGCGCCACCACATCGACTTCCCCGCCCTGACCGGCGGACGCGGCGTCATGATCTACCCGCAGACGGAGATCGTGAAGGACCTGATTTCTCTCCAACTGGCGTGCGGACCACCGCTGTTGTTCGAGGCCGAGGCGCTCGCCGTCGAGAGTCCGCTGAGCGACTCGCCCGTCGTGCGTTTTGTGCACGAGGGCCGCGAACAGACTCTGGACTGCGCCTACGTGGTGGGCTGCGACGGTGACCACGGCGTCTCCCGCGAGGCCTTCCCCGCCGGTTCGTTCCGCACCTACGCCCACGACTACCCGTACTCCTGGCTCGGGATCCTCGCCGATGTACCCACCTCCGGAGGGGAGTTGGTCTACGCGCGCGGTGCGACCGGCTTCGCCCTGCACAGCATGCGCTCGCCCACGGTCTCGCGGCTCTACCTCCAGGTCCCGAACGGCACCGACCCCGACGACTGGTCCGACGAGCGAGTCTGGGGCGAGCTCGCCGCGCGCTTCGCGGTCGACGGGGACTGGCGGCTGAACCGCGGCACCATCACGGCCAAGTCCGTGACGTCGTTGCGCAGTCGTGTCCACGAACCGATGCGCCACGGCCGGCTCCTCCTCGCCGGCGACGCCGCCCACATCGTGCCGCCGACCGGCGCCAAAGGACTCAACCTCGCCGTCTCCGACGTACGGGTGCTGGCCCGCGGCCTCATCGAGCTGCACCGCACGGGCTCCACCCAACTCCTCGACCGCTACTCGCAGTTGTGTCTCGACCGGGTCTGGCAGGCCACACGTTTCTCGTACGACATGACTAGGATGTTGCATGCTCAACCAGACGGGGATGCGTTCGACCACCGGATCCAGCTCGCCCGGCTCCGACGGATCACGACATCCCGCCCGGCGGCCGCCGAACTGGCCGCGAACTACACGGGACTGCCGTTGGGACGGTGAGCCCCGCGTGCTGATCAGCGAACGATCGGAGCCCCGACATGACGCTGCTCGACCCCAGGACCTGGCAGTCCCGCACTCTGGCGGGAGGTGAGCACGCCGTCACCGAACCCGCCACCGGCGAGACGCTCGCGACCGTCACCCTCGCCGCCGCCGAGGACGTCACGACGGCCGCGCGGGAGGCCCACGCGGCCCGGTCCGCGTGGGCCGGCACACCGCACTTCGTCCGCGCCGCGGTCCTGCGCAGGGCCGGCGACCTGTTCGCCGCGCACGCCGACGAACTGCGCGAATGGATCGTGCGTGAGTCCGGATCCGTTCCCGGCAAGGCCGACTTCGAACTGCACGTCGCCGCCCAGGAGTGCTACGAGGCCGCGGCCCTCGCCTCCCGCCCCACGGGCCAGATCCTGCCCTCGGAGGCACCGCGCCTGTCATACACCCGGCGCGTCCCGGTCGGCGTCGTGGGCGTGATCGCCCCGTTCAACGCCCCGCTCATCCTCTCCATCCGCTCGGTCGCCCCGGCGCTCGCGCTCGGCAACGCCGTGGTGCTGAAGCCGGACCCGCGCACCGCGGTCTGCGGAGGCCTCGCGCTCGCGGCCGTCCTCACCGAGGCGGGCCTCCCGGAAGGACTGCTGCACATCCTGCCCGGCGGGGCCGGGACGGGCCGGGCGCTGGTGGAAGACCCGCTGGTCCCGGTGATCTCCTTCACCGGCTCGACGGCCGCCGGACGCGCGGTCGGCGAGGCGGCCGGCCGGCTCCTCAAGCGCGCGCATCTGGAACTGGGCGGCAACTCGGCCCTCGTCGTCCTGGAGGACGCCGACATCGACGCGGTCATCTCGACGGCGGCCTGGGGCTCGTTCTTCCACCAGGGCCAGATCTGCATGACGACAGGCCGCCACCTGGTCCACGCCTCCCTGTACGAGGAGTACGTCGAGCGGCTCGCCGCCAAGGCCGACTCACTCGCCGTGGGCGACCCGCACCGCGAACAGGTGCACCTCGGGCCCGTCATCGACAGCGCCCAACTCTCCAAGATCCAGGGGCTGGTGGAGTCCAGTACGGCGCGCGGGGCGAAGCTCGCGGCGGGCGGCACGCACGAGAGGCTGTTCTACCGGCCGACCGTGCTCGCGGGCGTCGACGACACGAGCCCCGCGTACACCGAGGAGGTCTTCGGCCCGGTCGCGCCGGTCCGGTCCTTCGCGGACACGGACGAGGCCGTGGCCCTCGCCTCGGCGGGCCCGTACGGCCTCTCGCTGGGCATCGTCACCCGGGACACCGCGCGCGGCCTGGACCTGGCGGAGCGCATCCCGACCGGGATCGCCCACATCAACGACCAGACCGTCAACGACGAGGCGGTCGCCCCGTTCGGCGGCACGGGCGCCTCCGGCACCGGCGCCCGCTTCGGCGGCGAGGCCAACCTGGAGGCCTTCACCGAGGTGCGCTGGACGACCGTGCGCGGGGACGTGGCACCGTACCCGTTCTGATCCACGCGAAGGCCCCGGCCGGAACGGCCGCGATGCTGTCGGCCGGCGTCCCGAGCCGTACCGGCCGGGGCCCACGGGTCCTCCCCGAGGTCACTCGCCCTGCTGGGCCTGCTGCTGCTCCGCGACGGACTTGCGGACCTCGTCCATGTCCAGCTTGCGGGCCTGGCCGATGACGTCCTCCAGGGCGGCCTCGGGCAGCGCTCCGGGCTGGGAGAAGATCGCGACCTGGTCGCGGACGATCATCAGGGTCGGGATGGACTGGATCTCGAAGGCCGCGGCCAGCTCCGGCTGCGCCTCCGTGTCCACCTTGGCGAAGACCAGGTCCGGGTTGGCCTCGGCGGCCTTCTCGTAGACCGGGGCGAACTGGCGGCACGGCCCGCACCACGAGGCCCAGAAGTCGATCAGGACGAACTCGTTGTCCGTGACCGTCTGGTCGAAGTTCTCCTTGGTCAGCTCCATCGTCCTGCTCATGGCGTGACTACCTCTCCCTGCTCTCGGGCCTCGGGGCGAAGCCGGTGTGCTCAACACCTTCCCCCGGCAGCGTATTCCGCGCGCGTACCCGTGTGGCCACGGCGCACACCAACAACCAGACTGTGCCCATGACGGAAACGGAATCCATCGCCTACGACGTAGTGGTGCTCGGTGCCGGCCCCGTGGGGGAGAACGTCGCCGACCGCGCCCGCGCGGCCGGCCTCTCCACCGCGATCGTGGAGAACGAGCTGGTCGGAGGCGAGTGCTCGTACTGGGCCTGCATGCCCAGCAAGGCCCTCCTGCGTCCGGCCATCGCCCGCGCCGACGCCCGCCGCGTGCCCGGCCTGAGCGGGGCCGTGCAGGGCCCGCTCGACGCTCCCGCGGTCCTCGCCCACCGTGACTACTACACCTCGAACTGGAAGGACGACGGACAGGTCGCCTGGCTCAACGGCATCGGAGCCGATCTCTACCGCGGACACGGGCGTCTCGCCGGGCCGCGCCGGGTGAGCGTCGAGGGCCCGGACGGTGAGCTGCGGTTCCTCACCGCGCGGCACGCCGTCGCCGTGTGCACCGGCACCCGCGCGCTGCTGCCCGGCCTGCCCGGACTCGCCGGGGTCAAGCCCTGGACCAGCCGCGAGGCCACCAGCGCCCACGCGGTGCCGGACCGGCTCATCGTGGTCGGCGGCGGTGTGGTCGCCGTCGAGATGGCCACGGCCTGGCAGGCGCTCGGTTCCCGGGTCACCGTCCTCGTCCGCGGTCACGCGCTGCTGCCCAGGATGGAGCCCTTCGCCGGTGAGCTGGTCGCCGACGCGCTGAAGGAGGCGGGCGCCGACGTCCGCACCGGTACCGCGGTGACCGGGGTGACGCGTGAGGGCGCGACCGTGGTGGCCCTGACGGACACCGGCGACCGCATCGAGGCGGACGAGATCCTCTTCGCCACCGGGCGGGTGCCCCACACCGAGGACATCGGGCTCGACACGGTCGGCCTGGAGCCGGGCTCGTGGCTCGACGTCGACGACAGCCTGCGGGTGACCGGCAGCGAGTGGCTGTACGCCGTCGGAGACGTCAACCACCGCGCGCTCCTCACCCACCAGGGCAAATACCAGGCGAGGATCGCGGGCGCCGCCATCGCCGCGCGCGCCGCCGGCGTCCCGCTCCTGGAGACCGACCTCTGGGGCGCGCACGCCGCGACCGCCGACCACGCGGCCGTCCCCCAGGTCGTCTTCACCGACCCGGAGGTCGCCGCCGTGGGCCTCTCCCTCGCCGAGGCCGAGAGCGCCGGTCTGCGGGTCCGCGCCGTCGACGTCGACATGTCCTCCGTGGCGGGCGCCGGACTGTACGCCGACGGCTACCGCGGCAAGGCCCGCATGGTCGTCGACGTCAACCGCGAGATCGTGGTCGGCCTCACCCTCGCCGGACCCGGAGTGGGTGAACTCATCCACTCGGCGACGGTCGCGGTCGCCGGCGAGGTCCCGGTCAGCCGCCTGTGGCACGCCGTGCCCTCCTATCCGACGGTGAGCGAGGTGTGGCTGCGGCTGCTGGAGGCGTACCGGGACATGTAGGCCCTGTCGTGCGGATCATGCGGCGGGACGCGGGACGCGGGACGCGGGACGCGGGACGCGGGGCCCGGCCGGCAAGGCATCGCGTCCCGGCGCCACCGGATCCGACGGACAGGCGCCGGCCCCGGCCGCCACACCGGTGGCACCGGGGTCACGCCAGTGCCACCAGCTCCAGGTACTCGTCGCTCCACAGGTCCTCGTCCGCGTCCGGGAGCAGCAGCACCCGGTCCGGGCGCAGGGCCCGGAGCGCGCCCTCGTCGTGGGTGACCATGACGATCGCGCCCGGATACGTGCCCACCGCGGTCAGCACCTCGGCGCGGGAGGCCGGGTCCAGGTGGTTGGTGGGCTCGTCGAGCAGCAGGACGTTGGCGCCGGAGTGGACCAGCCCCGCCAGGGCGAGGCGGGTCTTCTCGCCGCCGGACAGGACGTCGACGCGTTTGTCGGCGTCGTCCCCGGTGAACAGGAACGCGCCGAGCACGCGCCGCACCTCCCCGTCGGTGAGGTGCGGCGCGGCCGCGGCCAGGTGACCGCGGACGGTGTCGGTCCCGTCGAGTGTGTCGTGCTCCTGCGCGAAGTAGCCGGTCCGCAGCCCGTGACCGCGGACCACGCGGCCGTCGTCCGGGGTCTCCCGCCCGGCGAGCAGCCGCAGCAGTGTCGTCTTGCCCGCGCCGTTGGGGCCGAGGATCACCAGACGGCTGCCCCGGTCGACGGCCAGGTCGACGCCGCCCAGGACGCGGGGGACGGACCTTCGGCCGGCACCGGGAGCCCGACAGGCTCGGGGCCGACGTGAGGCGGGCCCGACGTCAAGCGGGGCCGACGGAGGTGAACTCCGGGCGCTCGACCCCCGGCAGGCCCGGACCCCGCAGGACCCGCGGCGCGACCGCGGAGCCTCAGTCCGGCAGCGTGAAGCCCAGGACCTCCGCCGCCTCCGCCGGGTCCGGTTGTGTCCAGCGGTCCGCCATCGCCTGGTTCGAGGACAGCGAGCGCATCTCCGCGCGGTCGAGGTACAGCACACCGTCCAGATGGTCCGTCTCGTGCTGCACGATCCGCGCGGGCCAGCCCGTGAACACCTCGTCGACCGGACGGCCCAGCTCGTCCAGCGCCGTCAGCCGCACCCCGGCGTGCCGGCCCACCACCGCCTGCCACCCCGGCACGCTCAGGCATCCCTCGAAGAACGCCGCCCGAGCCGTGCCGACCCCCTCGTACACCGGATTCACCAGCACCCGGAACGGCTGCGGGACCCGTCCGCGTACGACCCGCACCTCCTCGGACACCGGCGCCGGATCCTCGATGACCGCGATCCGCAGCGGTACGCCGACCTGGGGCGCCGCGAGGCCAACTCCCGGGGCCGCGTGCATGGTCGCGCGCAACGCGGCGACGAACCGGCTCAGCAGTCCCGGACCCAGCTGACCGTCGAACGGCTCGGCGGGGCGGCGCAGCACCGGGTCCCCGGCCGTCACGATGGGCAACGGGCCTTCCCGGTCCAGGAGTTCCTCGACCAGGTCGTTCAGCGGGCGGGCGGCGCGGTCACGTTCGGATGCCATCGCTCCAGCATGCCAAGAGGGAACGCGCCGTGCGAGGCGGCGCGAGCCGCACCCCGCGGATCCCCGCCTGTGACCCACACCACACCACGGCCCGGGAACTCGGCGGCCTCCTGTCCCGACTACTGGACCACCACCGGCCGGGGAGCCCAACTCCGCGGCCCACGGCCCGAGTCCGTCCCCAGCCCCACCGGAGATGCCCGCCGATGCCCACCGCTCCCACCCTCACGACGGACGACACCCCGCGCCCCGTCGCCCCGACCTCCGCGCGAAAAGCGCCCCTGCGCCCCCTGATACTGCGCCTGCACTTCTACGCCGGAGTGCTCGTCGCCCCGTTCCTCCTGGTCGCCGCCGTGACCGGACTGCTCTACGCCGCCTCGGTCCAGGCCGAGAAGATCGTGTACGCGCACGAACTGACCGTCCCGGTGGGCGACCGCCGACTGCCGGTCTCCGAACAGGTGGCCGCCGCCCGCAAGGCCCATCCGCAGGGCACGGTCTCCGCCGTGCGGCCCTCGCCCGCGGCCGACGCGACGACGCGGGTGCTGCTCTCCGGCGTGCCGGGCGTCGACCCGGACCACACCCTCGCGGTGTTCGTCGACCCGTACACCGCGAAGGTGCGCGGAGCCCTCGAACAGTACGGTGCCACCGGCGCGCTCCCGCTGCGCACCTGGATCGACGGGCTCCACGCCAACCTCCTGCTCGGCGAGACAGGGCGTCTGTACAGCGAACTCGCGGCCAGTTGGCTGTGGGTGATCTCGGGCGGCGGCCTCGTGCTGTGGTTCGGACGCAGGCGCGCCCGGCGCAAGGTGCGGGGCACGTCCGGGCGCCGCCGCACGCTGGGCCTGCACGGCACCGTCGGCGTCTGGGCGGCCGCCGGGTTCTTCTTCCTCTCCGCGACCGGGCTGACCTGGTCCACGTACGCCGGCGCGCACATCGACGAACTGAGGACCTCCCTCGGGCAGGCGACACCGTCCGTGTCGGCGGCGGCCGGCGGTGAGCACACGGGCCATGGCGGCACGGGGGCCCGCGGGAGCGTCTCGCCCCGGCCCGCCGACGTCGACAGGATTCTCGGGGCCGCCCGTTCCGAGGGCCTCGGAGACCCCGTGGAGATCGTCCCGCCCGCCGACGCCTCCTCCGCGTACGTGGTGAGGCAGATCCAGCGGAGCTGGCCGGAGAAGCAGGACGCGGTCGCGGTGGACCCGGCGACCGGGGAGGTCACCGACGTGCTGCGGTTCGCCGACCACCCGGTGCTCGCCAAGCTGACCCGCTGGGGCATCGACGCCCACACCGGCGTCCTCTTCGGCCTCGCCAACCAGATCGCCCTCATGGCGCTCGCGCTCTGCCTGATCCTGCTGATCGTGTGGGGTTACCGCATGTGGTGGCAGCGCGGCCGCGCCTCGGCGTTCGGCCGTCCTGTCCCGCGCGGTGCCTGGCAGCACGTACCGCCCCTGGTCCTCGTCCCGCTGACGGCGGCCGTCGCCGTTCTCGGCTACTTCGTTCCGCTGCTCGGTATCCCGCTGGTGGCGTTCGTCGCCGTCGACGTCGCGCTCGGCGAGATCGCCCACCGGCGGGGCCGGGGCGTGCCCGTCGCCAGGTAGCGTGATCGTGGACGCGAACGCCGGAGGGAGACGGACATGGCGCAGCGCAACCGCGAGGTCCCGGACCGGCCTTCGAGGCGCCGCGGGCAGGGCGAGCTGGAGGGCCAGGTCCTCGGCGCGCTGCGCGAGGCGGACGCCCCGGTGACGGCCGCCTGGGTGCAGGAGAGCCTCGGCGGGGACCTCGCCTACACGACCGTCGTCACCATCCTGACCCGGCTGCTCGCCAAGGACGCGGTGGCCCGCGAACGGCGGGGACGCTCCTTCGTCTGGCGTCCCACCGCCGACGTCGCGAGTCTGGCCGCGCTCAAGATGCGCCGGCTCCTCGACGGCGAGAGCGACCGCGAGGCCGTCCTCGCCAGCTTCGTCACCGCGCTGCCGCCGGACGACGAACAGGTGCTGCGCACGCTCCTGGAGTCGGCGCACGCGACCGACGCGACAGGAGTGGCCGGCGGTACGGAAGACTGACGTCCCATGGGGGTCTTCGTCTTTCTGCCGCTGGTCCTGCCGCTGAGCGCCTGGCCGGTCGCACGCCTCGCCGAACCGCATCTGCACCCGCGCACGGCCACCCGCCTGCTGACGGCCTTCGCCACCGTCATGGCCGTGTGCAGCACGCTCTGCCTGGCCCTGCTGATGATCGTCGGCACCGCGCAACTGCCCGGCAACCCGCTGCCGGACGGCTGGTCGGACCCCGAGGTGCGCGCGGCCGTGCCGTACGACGAGATCGCGGGCAAGGCGGCGATCCCGGCCCTGGCGCTCGTCCTGGCGGTCTGCGCGCGGACCCTGTGGCGTCACCACCGGATCACCCGCCGCGCCCGCCGGGCGCTCGCCGGACTGCCCTCCTCGACGGTGGTCGTGCTCCCGGAGGAGAGGCCCTACGCCTACGCCCTGCCCGGCAGGCCCCGCGGTCGGGTCGTGGTCACCACCGCCCTGCTGCGGGGTCTGATCCCGCCCGAGCGCCGCGCCCTCTTCGCGCACGAGCGGGCCCACCTGACCGCCCGTCACCACCGGTATCTGCTCGCCGTACGACTCGCGGCACGCGCCAACCCCTTCCTGCGCCCGCTGCGTACGGCCGTCACCTACACCACGGAGCGGTGGGCGGACGAGGACGCGGCACGGTCGGTGGGAAGCCGCCCGGTGGTGGCGCGGGCGATCGGCAAGGCCGCGCTGCTGTCCGGCGCGGGCGCGGCGCCCGCGTTCGCCGGGTTCTCCGCATCGCCGGGACTCTCGGGGTTCGCGTCCGCGGGTCCCGTGCCGCGCAGGGTCGCCGCCCTGCTGGGGCCCGCGCCCGTGGCCCGCACCTGGCCGCCGGTGTTCACCTCCGTGGGGCTGGCCGCCTGGGGTGCCGCGGTCGGCACGCTGGTCTCCGCGATGTCCTCCGCGAACTCGGCCGTGACGATGTTCCTGATCCTGCACGCGGCCACGCCGTTCTAGTGCCGCGGCACTGGCCGTCCCGTCCGGGCTTGCCTTCCGCCGGGCGGCACGGGTGTTGTCCGCAAGCGCCGGGCGTCCGGTGCCCGATGCCCCGCGCGAGACCCGGGCGCCGCAACAGGTCGGGGGCCGGTGCGGACGGAAGAGGCCGGACACCACGACGCGGGCCGGGCCCCGCGGGGTGCGGCCCGCGCGC